>PBMX01000007.1 GCA_002722935.1 Phycisphaerae bacterium
TCGCATGCGAGCCGGCGCCCGGAACCGTTTGAAGACACCTGGACCGAAGGTCTTATTCGACGACCTTGGTCACGACTCCGGAACCGACCGTACGACCGCCCTCGCGAACTGCGAAACGCAGTCCTTCTTCCATGGCGATCGGCTTGTCGCCGAGGTCGATGTTCATCTGGACGTTGTCGCCGGGCATGCACATCTCGGCGCCCTGCAACTCCAGCGAACCCGTGACGTCGGTCGTCCGGAAGTAGAACTGAGGCTTGTACCCGGAGAAGAAGGGGGTATGGCGGCCACCTTCCTCCTTGGTGAGCACGTAGACCTCGGATTCGAACTTCGTATGAGGCGTGATCGTTCCGGGCTTGGCCAGGACCTGGCCACGCTCGATATCGTCCTTCTCGATGCCTCGAAGGAGCGTACCGACGTTGTCGCCGGCCTGGGCATCCTCGAGGATCTTGTTGAACATCTCGACGCCCGTGACGGTGGTCTTGCGGGGCTCGGGGCTGAGACCGACGATCTCGACCTCGGTACCGACCTCAATCTTGCCACGTTCGATCCTGCCGGTGACGACGGTGCCACGGCCCTTGATCGAGAACACGTCCTCGATGGACATCAGGAAGTCCTTGTCGATGGCACGTTCCGGTGTCGGAATGTAGCTGTCGAGAGCATCCATCAGTTCATCGATGCACTTGCCGGACTCGTCGTCCTTGCCCTCGGCTTCCATCGCCTTCAGCGCGGAACCACGGATGACCGGGATGTCATCGCCGGGGAAGTCGTACTTGCTGAGCAGTTCGCGGATCTCCATCTCGACGAGTTCGAGGAGCTCCTCGTCGTCGACCGCGTCGCACTTGTTCATGAAGACGACGATGTAGGGGACGCCGACCTGGCGTGCGAGCAGGATGTGCTCACGCGTCTGGGGCATCGGGCCATCGGTCGCTGCGACCACGAGGATTGCACCGTCCATCTGGGCGGCACCCGTGATCATGTTCTTCACGTAGTCAGCGTGACCGGGACAGTCCACGTGGGCGTAGTGCCGCGTCTCGGACTCGTATTCCTGGTGGCTTGTTGCAATCGTGATGCCACGAGCCTTTTCCTCGGGGGCATTGTCGATCTGATCGAATGCCGACGCGCTTCCGAGGTCCTTGGCTGCCTGGCGCATTGTGATGGCCGCGGTCAACGTGGTCTTGCCATGATCGATGTGACCGATGGTGCCTACATTGACGTGCGGCTTGTCGCGGACAAAGGTCTCCTTGGCCATTTCGTCTATCTCCATTCACGTTCAGCCCGCTCCTTGCATGCGTCCGGCGCATGGTCGCAGCGGGTGTGTCTTCAAACCGTTCGGAACCTCTCGGTTCCTGCCCAGCCGCTCACGCGAGTGACTGGACCATCCTTGTTCCGACTCGAAACCCTCGAGAGGGAACTTCCTCTGAAGCCACCGACGGGACTTGAACCCGTGACCTCACCCTTACCAAGGGTGTGCTCTACCACTGAGCTACGGTGGCGGATTGCCGTCAGTGCTCGTCCTCTTTCAACGGCTCCGAAGCCCGTCCCACGCAATGGCGGCGCGGGTCCGAACCCGTTTAAAAACCGCCCCGGAGCGGGACGGTCGATCGAGGAGTCTACAGAAATTTGGACGGCGGCTCAAGCGATGGACCGCAAGGATGCCCCCTGACGGGCCTCAGGGGGCCCCTCCGGGCTGCAGGGGGGGCGTCGCCTTTCGCTTGTCGAGGTCCATGATGCGGATATTTCGACCTGGGCCCAGATTCGAGCCTTCCAGTTCCCACACGGTGGACCAGGCATCTTCCTGGGCGACATGCCCATCGAGAAAGAGCATCAGGCAGGATGCGCCACCGTTGTAGCGGAAGTCGACCTCCTGGAGACAGACGCCGTCGTTGGGACGATCACTGAGGATGTTCCTGTCGACGTCGTAGATGAGGTCTCCTGGAACCGAGAACGAGTCCATCGTGTCCTGGTAGTAGTTCTGCAACTGCGACTGGTACGAAGGGCTGCCGAGAAACGCCGGTGTGCCGCCTATCGTCTCGCCCGCGAATGAATCCACGAGGTACATCGAACGTGAAGGCGCGTGAATCTGGCCCTCGGCCCACTCCCGATCGACCGATGACCGATTGAGATCACCCGAGTAGTCCTGCTCGGATCGACTGTCGAAGAAGTTGTTGGCCGCGAAGAAACCGGGCATGTTCTGCTGCCAGGCCCCGCTCCCGGCTGGGAAGGCCAGACCGGCCGGCCGGAAATCCGTGGCGCCGGGAAGCCCGACACGGGTCTTGTCGTAATCCACCTGGTCCCCGTTGTCGTCCCAGCGAGGGTAGTTCCAGCTGTTGGCTGCAACCGATCGAAGCGGGTTCTGTTCCCAGGATGAGAACTGCTCGTAGTAGGCCCGATCGGGCGCCGCGTACTTGTAGGAACGGTAGGACCGATCGCCACCTGCCCAGCTGTCCGGGTACTGGCTGTAGTAGGACGAGTCGGTCATGTGGGAGCCGATCTTGATGTCGGGCAAACCCAGCTTGTTGTTCAGGCCGTTCTCGACCCACAGGATGTCGGCCCAGGTTCCACGACCGATGAGATCGAGGACGGGGTCGCCCTGCATGTTGTATCGATTGTTGTTCTCGATCCACTGGACGACGTCACCCGCCTGTCCTGGAACGGACGCAAGATCGTAGGCCTTGCGTGATGCCACGCTGCCCACTTCCGATCCATCCTCGTTGAGCCGATCGAACTGGCTGGGAAGTATCCGGCCGTCGTGGGAGTTGGTGTATCCCTGCGACCACTGGTTGATCTGTCGAAGATGATTCTTCGAGCGAACGAATGCATCGGAATCACCGAAGCCGCTCGTGACGTAGAGGACCATGGCGACGAGAATCGCGATGATCGAGATGACGACCATGACCTCGGTCAGGGTGAAACCTCCATCGTGCTGTCGGTGATGCTTCATGACGTGCGACCGCCCTCGTTCAAAGGGACCTCTGAAAGCATATACCCAAACGCAACCAAGTCCAGTGTCCGGGGAAAGCTGCTGCCGAAACGCAGCACATGACGGTGGCATGACCCGGATTCCGGACTGCACGACAGGAATCGACCCGTCAGGACAGGTTCATCGTCATCAGGAACTCGGCGTTCGACTTCGCCTTGGACATGCGACTGCTGAGAAGTTCCATGGCCTCGACGACGCTCATGTCAGAAACGACCTTCCTGAGCCGGACGACCAGGTCGAGTTCCTTGGGATCCAGCAGCAGTTCCTCGCGACGTGTGCCCGATGCGGCGATGTCGATCGCCGGCCAGATACGCTTCTCGACGAGCTTGCGAGTCAAGTGCAGTTCGGAGTTGCCCGTGCCCTTGAACTCCTCGAAGATGACCTCATCGGCCTTGGAACCGGTGTCGACCAGGGCCGTGGCGATGATGGTCAGGGAACCGCCGTCCTCGATGTTCCGTGCGGAACCGAAGAACTTCTTGGGCTTGATGAGCGCCGTGGAATCGACACCACCGGTGCCGATCTTCCCGGAATTGGGCGTGGCGTTGTTGTATCCCCTGGCAAGGCGAGTGATCGAATCGAGAAGAACCACGACGTTTCCGCCGAACTCCACGATCCTCCTGGCCTTCTCCATCACGATCTCCGCCACCTGTATGTGACGTGAAGCATGTTCATCGAATGTGCTCGCCACGACTTCGACCGAGTCGGGGGTGTTTCGCTTGAAGTCGGTGACTTCCTCGGGCCGTTCGTCGATGAGAAGCACGATCACCTTGACATCGGGATGATTGGTCGCGATCGCTGCGGTCATCTTCTGCAGAAGAACCGTCTTGCCTGTTCTGGGTGGAGCGACGATGAGCGCACGCTGCCCGAAACCCAGAGGCGCGACGAGGTCGATGACCCGGGTTTCAAGCGGATCGGGACCCGTCTCGAGCATCACGCGGTCCTCGGGGTGAAGGGGCGTCAGGTTCTCGAAGACCGGGAGGGTCGAAAGGACCTTCGGCGGTTCGCCATTGACCGAATCGACGCGGAGCAGGGCGAAGTAGGTTTCAGATTCCTTCGGGGGACGAATGATGCCCTGGATGATCTGTCCGCGGCGCAATCCGAATCGCCTGATCTGCGACGGGCTGACGTAGACGTCGTCCGGGGAAGCCATGTAGGAATACTCGGGACTGCGGAGGAAGCCGAAGCCATCGGCAAGAACTTCCAGCGTCCCTTCGCCGACCATGAGTCCGTGCTTTTGAGCACGGGTCTTGAGAATCTCGAAGACCAATTGCTGCTTGGACAGTTTCGAGAAGTCGGCGACCTTCTCCTTCTTGGCGATCTTCGCCAACTCCTGTCCATTCATCGCCTGGAGAGATGCGAGGTCGTAGCCGTCCTTCTTCGCATCATCGAAGCGCTTCTGGGTCTTGGAATCGAGTTCCTTCTCCAGTTGCTTCGCTTCCTCCTCGAGCTGCTCGTCCGAGGGAACCTGTCCGGGCTCGAGGGTCATGACGGCCATGCCGCCACCCTTGCCTCCTGATTTCTTACGACGACGTCGCTTCTTCGCCATGGGTCTCTTCCGTGTGCTGGACTGCATCATGATGTCCGTGTGAAGTGTGTGCCGGGATTGCCGTACTACGTTGTCTGACGATCCAGGGCTGGATGAAACGCGTACTCGGTGTCCCGCGCCAGCGGGGTTCGATTGAAACGCGTTGTATCGGGTTCACGGTCCGAGGAGAGCCTCGAGGATCCGGTCGACCTGTTCATCCAGGTCATCGATCCCGCCGTGATTCTGAAGAACATGATGCGCCCTTGCCCGCTTCTCGTCAAGGGGCATTTGTCGATCTTCACGACGGTCCAGTTCCTCGGGAGACCATCCACGGGCCTCCACGACGCGTTCAAGGCGGATGGAACGTGGAGCATCGACGAAGAGAATGGCGTCGCATTGTTCCGCAAGCCCGGCTTCAAACAGCAGTGGTGCATCGATCACCAGTGCTCGTGTGCCTTCGGGAGCCGCTTCGAACTCGGCTTTTCGCGCACGTTCGACGAGGGGGTGGAGCAGCGACTCGAGTTTCTTCAGTTCTTCAGGATGCTCGAAGACTCGCTCCGCCACCGCCGCCCTGTCGACATGACCGTCTTCATCGAAGACGGCGTCTCCCCACCACCCGGCGATGGCCTCGCGGACCGAGGTCTCGTCGAGCATGGCCTTCGCAAGAGCGTCCGCGTCCGAAACGACACATCCCTTCTCCCTGAGAATCGCGGCGACCCGGCTCTTCCCGGCACCGATGCCACCTGCAAGCCCGATGATGATGGGTCCCTCGTCGCTCATTGGATCACCCTCGACCAGGTCGTCCCCTCCGGGTCATCCTTGATGGCGATCCCCTGCTCGAGGAGTTCATCGCGAATGCGATCCGCCTCGGCCCAGTCACGGGCATCACGGGCGGCGTTCCTGGCATCGATCGCGACCTGGATCGCGGCTTCATCGACATCCGAAGCCTGGGTTGCTTCACGCGCCAACCCCAGAACGCCGAGCACCACGTCCATTCGCTCCAGCGCTTCCAGATCCTCGGACCAGGTTCCATCGCCTTCCCCGGAACCGCCTGCATCGACAGGGATGCTTCCGACCGCCTCGCTGAGAACACCGATTGCCCCGGCCACGTTCAAGTCGTTGCAGAGCGCCTCCTCGAACCGTTCGAGTGCGCCGACAAGTGGACCCGGGCCGGGCCTTGCCGCATCCGCATTCGCTGCAAGCCATGCATGCGCCTTGGCCCAGCGATCGACCTGCCGCTGTGAATCCTTGAGTCCCTGGAGCGTGAAGTTCGAGTTGGCCCGGTAGTGCGTCTTGATGAGTTCAAGCCTGATGGCCGCCGGTGATGCACCGCGCTGAAGCAGGTCACGAAAGGTGAAGAAGGTCCCGTCCCGCTTGCTCATCTTGGCTCCGTCGACCATCAGGTGACGCGTGTGGAACCAGTACCTCGCGAAACTCGGCGTACCGTTGGCACACCTGGATTGAGCAATTTCGCATTCGTGGTGGGGGAAGATGTTGTCTTCGCCGCCCGAGTGAAGGTCGATCTGTCCATCCGTGCCCTCCCCGAGCAGCGCGGCCGCCATCACGGAGCATTCGAGGTGCCATCCCGGGTAGCCGGTCCCCCACGGGCTGTCCCACTTCATCACGTGCGAAGGATCCGGCTTCCACAGCATGAAGTCGGCCGGATTTCGCTTGACGGCCTGGGTCTCCATGTCGACCCGACCGCCTTCGCCACTTCGAAGTTCCTCGAGGGTGTTTCCCGACAGGCGGCCGTAGTCGGGGAATGAGGCCACGTCGAAGTAGACCACCCCGTCACTGCCGACATAGGCATGCCCGTCTTCGACGAGTTGGCTCACCATGTCGATCATCGATTCGATGTACTCGGTGGGCCTGGGAAGAAGTTCAGGGCACGAGCGGGCTTCTTCGACCACCTTCATTCCCAGTTGCCGTGCATCCTCGATGAATGCATCGGCGTAGAAGGAAGCGATCGCCCATGGATCACCGGGATCGAGATCGACCCCTTCCGGGAGCGTTCCCGACTTCTTGGCTTCCTGCAGTCGGCGAGACGCCTGTTCCATCTTGTCCTCTCCGCCGCCATCCGGGTTCGCATCGTCGGTCATGTGCCCGACATCCGTGATGTTCATCACGTGTCGCACCTCGTAGCCCAGGTACTCGAGGGTCCTCCGCAACACGTCCGCATTGAGAAAGGCCCGGAAGTTGCCGACGTGCGCGTAGTCGTAGACGGTCGGACCACAGGTGTAGAACCGAACGAGGCGACCATCCGGATCGAGCGGACTGAACTCCTCGTGCGTGCGTGTCAGGGTGTTGTAGAGCCGAAGTGGCATGGCGGGAACATGGTACCTGCTGCCAGTCTCAGTCCGTGGGGCGCTGCCGATCCTTCACCGCCACCGCGGGATTCCCGATGAAGACCGTCCAGGCCTGCAGGTCCTTCATCGCGACCGAACGAGCCCCGAGGATGGCACCCTCGCCGACGGTCACGCCGGGGCCGATGAAGGCGCCGGCGGCGATCCAGGCATCATCCTCCACGGTGATGGGCGGCCGCAGCAGCGGCATGTCGCGACTCGAGTAGTCGTGGGTTCCGGCGCAGAGCTCGGCATCCTGTGAAATCGAGACACGGGATCCGATCTTCACCTCGCCGAGGCAGTAGGCGTTGACTCGATCTCCAAGGCAGGAGTTGGCCCCCATCTCCAGGTTCCAGGGGCATTCGACGCGGACCGTCCTCCGGATGACGCACCCGGTGCCGATGACGGCACCGAATCGACGCAGGAGAAACCTGCGCCATGCGTACCAGTTGTGGAAACTGAGCCTGAAGCAGGTCGACTGGACCAGTGACCAGAGCACCCTCGCGATCTTCTCGCGCAGACCGAACGGACTGGAATGGCGTGCTGCGTCGTTCATGCCGCCCGCTCCACTGAATCGGCCGCCTGCCGGGACTCGAGTCGCAGCTCCCGCAACTTCAGGCCGATCTGCAGTTCATAGGAGGAGATGAACAGGCAGAAGCGGAATCCGTTGAGTCCGTCGAGAACACCCAGCCTGAGCACGTACATGTAGAGGAACCGCATGAGCCACTTGGCGGGGAGGCGACGATAGATGTGCCGCTTGAACCAGCGTCGACGCTGGAGTTCATGCCCGGTGAGGGATGCATCGAGGTCGCCACCGCGTGACTCGTTGAAGATGGCTTCCGCCTCGAGGGTGGAATACCGGTTGTGCTTCTCCATGTAGACCTCCAGGCCGCGGCGATCATCGTGGATCATCGGCGTGCGTATCCAGCCGGTCGGTCCGTCGACGAGGAGGTGCTCGTGAACGGCCCGGTCCTCGTATCGCCCACGACCGCGCTTGAAGAAGCGCAGGTTCCAGCTCGGGTGGTATCCACAGTGCCTGATGGGCTTCCCGAGGAAGTAGAGCAGCCGGTTGATGTAGAAGCCGGTCTCGGGAACCTCGTCGACGGGCCGGGCGGCGATGTCTTCGAGTCGTTCGCGCAGTCGAGGCGTTATCACTTCGTCCGCATCGACGATGAGCACCCAGTCGGCCTCCATCGGAAGTGAATCAAGCGCCCAGTTCTTCTGGGCCGCGTACCCCTCCCAGGCATGCTCGATCACTTCGGCACCGAGTTCACGGGCGATCTCGATCGTCCGATCGGTGGAACCGCTGTCCACGACGTAGATCGTCCGGGTCCAGCCAGCCAGCGCATGCAGGCAGTGAGGAAGATTGCATTCCTCGTTCTTCGTAATGACAAGGACGTCGATCAAGAACAGGTATCCCCGGGAAGGTGAAGGATCGTAGCCCCCTTCTATCGACCAAATCGGATGGTTGTTCGAGGCATACGGAAGGTCCGAGAACGTCGAGCGTCAGGACCCCGTGTTGAGCACACGTTCCCTGCGTGCGACGGCCGGTTCACCAGTTGCGATCTGCCAACCCGGAAGGTGCCCCTCGACCATGGCCCGGGCACCGACGACGACCCCGTCTTCAAGCCGGGCCCCGGGCAGGACCAGGGAATCGGTCGCGACCCAGCAGTCGTCCTCGATCATGATCTCCGACGGAGCCGTTTCCCGGGTCGAGGTGAGCAGCGTGCAGTACTGGCTGATGACGCACCGGGCCCCGATCCGGATCGGTGCCGAGGCTCGCATGAGCACGTCGTCACCGATCATCGTCAGGTCGCCGATGCTGATGTTCCAGGGATGATCGATGTCCACGCTCCGACGAAACCGGACGTTCCTTCCCTGGCGCATGCCGGCGAGTTTCAGGAGCAGGCGGCGATAGCCGTAGGTCGGATGCGGACTGCATCGAAACAGGAGCCGGCCGATGCATCTCCAGAAGCAGCGTCGAAGCAGGATCATGCGCCTCCCTCGACCGGTTTCGCGGGATTCCCGGCGAGCGTCGAGCCCGCGGGCTGCGAGGAGTAGACGCTCGCTCGATGCATCACCCTGCAGTCTTCACCGAGTTCGACGTCCGGCGCGATGTAGGCATCGATCCCGATGTGGCAGCGATCGCCGATTGTGATCGGCGGACGAGTCAACGGGAATCTCGTATCGCGCATGTCATGGGATCCTGCGCACAGGTGCGCACGAACCTCGATGACGACATCGGAGCCGACCGTGATCGGACCCAGTGAATACAGGATGGCACGCTCCCCGATGAAGACCCGGTCACCGAGGGTGATGTTCCATGGAATCGTCAACTCCACCTTCCGTGGAAGATTGCAACCTCGGCCGACCCGCCCACCGAACATCCGCAGCGTCGGAACGCGCAATGCTGGAATCCACCAGGCTGCGCGACCGAAAGTACCCCACAGCAGTCGAATGCACTTCTGCCTGGTCGTCCATGCGGACCGACGGGCCGGGGGTGTTCCGGCCATTGCTTCCGTGTTTCGATCGGTGGACGACGTCATGGGGCCTTCATCGCTTTCGACAGAGGCAGAAGTGAACGGCCGCGAGGCTCGACAGCGGACCGCGTCGTGAAAGTCGATCAAGCACCTTCACGACCGGAAGCAGCTTGAACTTCTCCAGTTCCCTCGGCACATGCACATGCCCGGTTCTCGTCACGAGATCGAGCCCGGCCTTTCTGATGTGCCGCTCCATCACGCCCGGTCGTTCCCAGGTCGAATAGACCTCCTGGCCCACGGCCGATCCACGCGAGTTGATGCGCATCGCGGCGGGGAAGTACCAGCTGCAGAGATTGGCGTAGTTGAACAGCAGGGTCGAGCCGGACTTGATGACGCGTGCCATCTCGGACAGGGCCTGCCCGGGATCCTCGAGGTGATTGAACACGTTCAGGCAGATCGAGTGCGAGAACTCCTCGTCCTCGAAGGGCAGCTCGTAGATCGAGCCCTCACGATATGCCTTGACATGCTTGCCGAACCCGGCTCCTTCGATGTTCCTTCTCGCCACGTCGAGCATGCCGCTGGAAATGTCGCAGACGGTCATCTTCAGCCCCTTCCGGAGCAGTGGTACCGTGAACCGGGCGGTACCCGGGCCGATCTCAAGACCCTCCCCGCCCCAGTCGGCGGTCATCTTCGCAACGATGGCCTGCTGTGTTTCATTCGTGAATACGCCGGACCTGCTGACCCACCGCTGCTGATCGTAGATGGTGCTGTCGGCATCGTAGAAGCCTGGATTCGCTTCTTCTCGAATGCTCATGCCGCGATCTCCTCGTAGATGGTCCGGTGCTTCATGGCGATGGACTCCGGGTGAAAGGTCTCCTCGGTGAATGACCTCGCCGCAGCACCGACGCTGCGACGGGAATCCTCCTCCATGGCGAACCGGATGAGTCCGTCCGCGATGGACTGTACCGATGAAGGGTCGACAAGGCAGCCACGTTCATTCGAAATCACCTCGGACATGCCTCCCACATCAGATACGACGGTGGGTCGGCCTGTCGCCATGGCTTCAAGTACGACCATGAAGTAATCCGAGGGTCCGTAGGAATCCTTGAAGGGTGCGACAAGCACGTCGCACGCCCGCATCAGTCCCGGCATGGTATCCACGATGCCCAGCTGGATCACTCGATCTTCGATGTCGAGTCGAACCATCTGGTCACGCAACGCCTGCAGGCGGGCATTACCGGATGTGCGAGGCAATTCCGTGGTCACGACGAGTCTTGCGGTCGGCATTCGATCGAGCAGGATGGCGAATGCATCGAGTACGCCGGAGAGATTCTTCTGCTCGGTCGCATTCCCAACGAACAGCACGACGAATTCGTCCTCCGCGATCCCAAGTTCCTCACGAGTCTCGGCCCGACCCGTCCCGTCCATGAAACGCTCCAGGTCGACCGGAGGAGGGATGACGCCCACCTCGTCCAGACCCCAGTCCTCCATCGACCGTGCGACGTTCCGACTCATCGCAAGCAGCCGATCCATCGACCGGGCGGATCGACGAAGCAGGCCTCGGACGATGGGACGGTTGAACCGTCCACCGCGCAGTGGAATCGGGCAGTAGAGGGTGTGCAGGGACGGGAGTTTCACCGTCGAACGCACCCGGGAAGACGCCAGGAAATACTCCGGGAAACCCGAGTGATTGTGCACCACGTCGAAGTCCGACTGATGCGCACCGGCCCAGCTCGATGCCTGGCGAATGAACTCCATCCCGAAACGAATCGTCCCGGCATCAAGATGCTCGAGAATGGAGACGACTTCGAGTCCATCACGGACCCGGCCACGACCGGCTGGATCCTTCACCTGCCCGAGAATCGTGACCTCGTCACCCGCCTCGGCCCGCGCACGGGCCAGTCCGAGCACGCACGTCGAGTACCCCCCGATGATCGTGTCGCCTCCGAAATAGGGGAACTGAGGGATGATGTGAAGAATCCGCATTTGACCATTCCCAGCTGGATTTCCGCTTGAAGTCTATCGGCCCCATCGGGCGCTGACCGTGCTCGAAGTACCAGAAACACCCGAAGCTCCTACCATTCGACTGGGCGTGGGGGGGGTGGCTGGTCGATCAATAAAAGACGCCTACGGGTACTTCCCTCGCCTTGGCCCCGCCTGACTCGAGGAGCGACGCAGTGAAGGTCGTCATCCTGAACCAGTACTACGCTCCGGACGTCGCCTCGACGGGCCACCTTCTCCATGAACTGGCCAACAACCTCGCCGAGGGTGGGGCGGATGTCCAGGTGATCACGTGCAGGCCGTCATATGGTCCCCCCGAGACCTGGCAACCATGTCCGAAGCGTGAACGGACCCCGGCAGGCGTCCGCGTCTTCCGCATGCGGAGTACCCGGTACAGCAAGGATCGGATCCTCGGACGACTCATCAACTCGATCACCTTCCTCCTGCCCCTGTTCCTGCGGGTTCTCTTTCGCAAGCGACGTGGCGAGGTCTTTCTCTACACGACGAATCCCCCCTACCTGGGAATCGTGGGAACCATTGTCAGCTTCTTCAGGTCCCACCCCTACGTGCTTCTCCTGCACGATGCCTATCCGCAACTCGCCGTCTGGGTCGGGAAGATCCGCAAGGGGGGCCTCATCGACCGGTTCTGGCACTTTCTCAATGGAGTCATGTACAGAAGAGCGAGGCAGACGATCGTGCTGTGCGATGCGGCGAAGGAACTCGTATGCAAGACGTATGGAGTGGATCCTTCGCTGGTACACGTCATTCCCAACTGGGCGGATGGCGAGTTTCTCCACCCGATCGAGAAGAACTCATCTACCTTCGCGGTCGAGCACGGACTCCTCGAACCATTCACGGTCCTCTACTCGGGCAACCTCGGGCTCTACTACGAGTTCGACACGATTCTCAATGCGGCGACGATCCTCCGCGACGAGAACTTCAAGCTCGTGTTCGTCGGCGCCGGTGGCGTCCGTTCGCACATCGAGCAGCAGATCAGGGATCGGAAACTCGACAACACCCTCCTGCTTCCCCACCAGCCCTTCGAAACGCTCAACGAGTCGCTCAACGCCTGCGATGCCTCCCTGGTCACGATCGCCAAGGGAATCGAGGGCATCAGTTTCCCATCGAAACTCTACTCATCACTGGCCGTCGGCAAACCGATTCTCGCGATCTCCGAGCGGTACTCGAGCCTGAAGACCATCATCGAGAAGAACAATGCCGGACGCTGGGTCGAACTGGGAGACCCGGACGGCCTGGTCAAGGCGATTCGAGCGATGATGAATGATTCGGAGGAAGCCATGCGCATGGGCAAGTCCGCCCGGGACCTGTTCAACCGGGACTACACCCTCCAGTCGTCGGCATCCAGGTACGCAGACGTACTTGAGATGGCAGTGCCGAAGCCATGAGCAGCCGGCCGGAACATGTGGACCCGCTCCGGGTGATCATCATCACGGAGGACGACCCCCTCTACGTCATCCGGTTCTTCGAGGAGTTCTTCCCCACCATTCCCGAGACGATCGAGGTCATTGGAATCACCGTGTCCGAGGCCTTCCATGAACCCATCATGAAGACCGCCTGGCGCATGCTCCGCTTCTACGGGCCGGTCGACTTCACGCGACTCTGCGCCCGCTACGCAATGGTGAAATTGCGGGGGCGTTCGATCGAACGGCTGGCCTCGGACGTCGGGATCGAGCTGTTCAGGACGCCGTCCGTGAACGATGCGGCCTATCTGGACCAGCTGCGATCTCTTGAGCCCGACGTCATCATGTCGGTTGCAGCCCCGGAAATCTTCCGGGCCGATCTGCTTGCCGTGCCAGCGCTTGGCTGCGTGAACATCCACTCCGGAAGGCTTCCCGCGTACCGGGGCATGATGCCGACGTTCTGGCAACTGCTTGCAGGCGAATCGCACGCCACCGTGACCGTCCACGAGATGGTCGAACAGCTCGACATGGGTCGCATTCTTGCAACGCTCGAGTTCCCTCTCATGGAACGTGATCGACTTGATCGCGTGATCAATGGAACCAAGAAGGCCGGCGCCGGACTCATGCTGGATGTCCTTGAACAAATCAGGACCGACAGCACCCAGCCCCGTGAACTTGATCTTTCAGAGAGTGGGTACCATTCCTTTCCACGACCCGGAGATGTCCGTGCATTCCGGCGACGTGGACACCGCATGCTCTGAACATTCAACACCAGGCACGTCATGAACCAGCATCCACCAGCAGCAATGTCGATCGACGTCGAGGACTGGTTCCAGGTCGAGAACCTGAAATCCGTCGTCGATCGTTCCAGCTGGGATGAGCGTGAATCACGCGTGGAACGGAACATGAACAGGATGCTGGACCTCATGGAGGAGCGGAGCATCACGTGCACCTGCTTCGTCCTCGGGTGGGTCGCCGAGCGATTTCCCGACCTGGTCCGCCGCATCGCCTCTTCAGGACACGAGGTCGCTTCCCACGGAACGAACCACGACCTGATCTACTCGCTGTCGCCGGAGGAGTTCCGCGAAGACGTCAAGCGAAGCAGGGACGTCCTCGAGGACCTCGTCGGCCAACCCGTCCTCGGATACAGGGCGCCGAGTTTCTCCATCACCGACTGGGCCATCGACATTCTGCAGGAACTTGGATTCACATACGACTCGTCCGCCTTCCCGACCGTGGCCCATGATCGATACGGGACGCTGGAAGGCATGAGTTCCGGGGTGCCGGTGAGCGAGATACGCCCCGGGTTCCACGAGATCTGCGTGTCGTGCCTCCACATGGGCCGGCGCGGATTTCCATGGGGCGGAGGCGGCTACTTCCGGATGATTCCCTACGGCCTGTTCCGTTCCGGTGTCCGCAGGATCCTCTCCAGGGGGAATCCCTACGTGTTCTACATCCATCCATGGGAGATCGACCCGGGGCAACCACGCCTCAGTGGACTCAGGAAATCCCATGCGTTCAGGCACACCGTGAATCTCGGTCGATGTGAACGCCGCTGGACGAGCCTGCTTGATGATTTCACGTGGACGACGATGCGAAGCCTGCTGGACGACTGGCTTTCATCGCGCGCCTAGGAGCGACGGACCACCTCGGCCGGCGGCTGGTGCCACTGGGCCGACTCGTCGCGTCCACCGGCCTGGTACCACTCGACCATGCGCTGGATGCCCTCCTCGAGGGAGACCGAAGGAACGAATCCCGCCTGCCTGGCCTTCTCGGCCTCGAACTTCGTCTGGTCGACGAAGAGTTTCCGGACACGCGCCGACGAGATCGGGATGTTCCTGCCGGTCAGGGCGATCACGATGTCGAAGGGCTTGGCCATCAGCAGCGCGAGTCCCAGTGGAAGCTTCCTGACGCTCGTTCGTCCAAGGGCCCGTGCCACCGTCAAGCTGATTCCTGCGCTGGTCATGTCGGGCTTCTCGACCCAGTTGAAGACCTCGAAGCCCCCCGCTCCGTCACGATCCCAGAGATGCAGCGTCGCCGCCATGATGTTCTCGATGTAGGACAGGCTCTTGATGTTCGTCGCCGAACCGGCCTGGAAGAACATGCCGGAGTCGATCTGCCGGATGAGGGAATACATGTTCGCGAAGTTGTGCGGACCGAAGGTCACCGTCGGCCTGATGACCAGACAGCGCCGACCCGCTCCACGTGAGACCCATTCCTTGAAGACCAGTTCACCTGCGAGTTTCGATCTGCCGTAATGACTTTCAGGAACCGGGACCGTGTCTTCCTCGAGCGGTGGCGGTGCAGTTCCATAGACCGCAACCGTCGAATAGAAGCAGATCGTTTCTATGCCGGCCTCGTCCATCCCGTTGCAGATCACGCTCGAACCGGCTTCATTCACGTCGAAGTAGGTTGCTTCCGTGATGCCGAAGTCGTGGTGCGCCGCAGCGAGATGAAGCACCGCCTCGCAACCCTCGAACGCATCGCGTACTGCTTCCGGATCACGGATGTCGCCGTGGACGAAACGGGCATGGGGCAGGTCGGGGTCTGGCTCCACGAGATCGAGGATCACGACCTCGTCACCACGACGAGCGTATTCCCTGCAGAACCATGATCCGATGAATCCGGATCCCCCGGTGACGCAGACCCTCACGCCGTGTCCTCCTTGCTCGAGTGGTCCTCCTGCGACTCCCACCATTCGATCGTCCGCCGCAGGCCTTCCTTGAAACCGACCTGCGCCTCGAAGCCGATGAGTTCGCGTGCACGGCTCGTGTCGAGGCATCTCCGAGGCTGGCCATCGGGTTTCGTATCGTCCCACTCGATGCCACCCTGGAATCCCGTCAGCTCGACGATGAGTTCGACGAGATCGCGGATCGTGATCTCCATGCCTGTTCCCAGGTTGACCGGGGTCGGCTCATCGAGTCGTTCCGTCGCCAGCACGATTCCCTCCGCCGCATCATCGACGTAGAGAAACTCCCTGCTGGCGCTGCCTGTACCCCAGCAGCTGATGGAATCCCTGCCTTCATTCCTCGCCGTGACGCATTTCCTGATGAGCGCGGGAATGACGTGCGAGGTGTGCAGGTCGAAGTTGTCGTAGGGACCGTACAGGTTCACGGGAAGCACGAAGACGCCGTCAAGTCCGTACTGGCGGCGGTATGCGTCGAGCATGACCATCGCGGCCTTCTTCGCGATTCCGTAGGGCGCATTGGTTTCCTCCGGGTACCCGTTCCAGAGGTCATCCTCGTTGAAGGGCACCGGGCAGAACTTCGGGTACGCGCAGATGGTTCCGACCTGCACGAACTTGGAGAGGTTGTTGATCCTTGCGTGCTCGATCAGGTGGAGGGCCATGGACATGTTGGCGAAGAAATAACGCCCGGGATTGTCCATGTTCGCCCCGATTCCACCGACCTCAGCGGCCAGGTGGACCACGACGTCGGGCGTGCAATCGGCATAGAGGCGTGCGACGGCGTCCTCGCTCGTCAGGTCGTACTCGGCCCTACGAGGCACGATGATCTCGCCGCACCCCCTCGACTCGAGGAGTTCACAGACCTTCCGGCCGAGGAAACCCGCCCCACCGGTTACGACGACTCGTTGTCCCTCGAGGTCCATTGGCATGACGCACCGCTCCTTGCCTGCACAATAGCGTCGAAATCATGCCTGGGACGGGTTCCCCTTCCAGCGAGAAGGACTTCGCCTTGTTGAAATGACCCACAGGGGCATGGGCCGTCCGAGAACCTGCTCTGGGTGTCGAAGCGTGGACAATCGAGGGTTCTCCTTGCCCCCCATGAGGCCGGGACTGCTATCCTGAACCACTCGCAGTACGGGGAAAGCGTCACATCAGCACGGGAATCGAGCAACACCATGTCCAGCGGCAAACGAGCACTCATCACGGGGATCACGGGTCAGGACGGCAGCTACCTTGCCGAACTGCTTCTGGACAAGGGCTACGAGGTCCATGGCATCATCCGACGATCCGCGAGTTTCAATACGGACCGTATCGATCACATCTACCAGGACCCCCATGACAAGGGTGCACGCCTCTTTCTTCACTACGGCGACCTGAATGATGGTGCTTCGCTTTCGGCGATCATCCGGAGCTGCAAGCCGACCGAGGTCTACAACCTCGGCGCCCAGAGCCACGTCCGCGTGAGTTTCGACAACCCGGTCTACACGGCCGACACCGTCGCGATGGGCGCCCTGAAACTGCTCGAGGCCGTGCGCGACTACCAGAATCACAGCGGGTACCAGATCCGCTACTACCAGGCCAGTTCATCCGAGATGTTCGGCGACGTGCGCGAGGTTCCTCAGACGGAAATGACACCGTTCTACCCGCGATCTCCCTATGGATGCGCCAAGGTGTGTGCACACTGGATGACCATCAATTACCGCGAGTCCTACGACATGTACGCCTGCTGCGGAATCCTCTTCAACCACGAATCACCGCGACGTGGTGAAACCTTCGTCACGAGGAAGATCACGCGCGCAGTCGGACGCATCAAGCACGGACTCCAGGAGAAGGTGTATCTCGGGAACCTCGAGGCGCAGCGCGACTGGGGATTCGCCGGCGACTACGTCGAAGGCATGTGGAAGATGCTTCAACAGGAGAAGCCCGACGACTACGTGCTCGCGACCGGGAAGATGATTTCCGTTCGCACCTATGCGGAACTCGCGTTTGCCGAGGTCGGACTCGATCCGGACGACTTCATCGAAATCGATCCGCGCTACTACCGACCCGCCGAGGTCGAGCAACTGCTCGGTGACTGCACGAAGGCGAAGGAACAGCTCGGCTGGGAAGCGACGACCAGCCTCGAGGAACTCGTGAAGATGATGGTCGAACACGACATGGAACTTGCGGCACGCGAGAAGACGCTCCGCGATGCAGGACATGAACTTCCTGCGAACACCGGGCACGACCAGTAGGTCCAGCGGTTCCCCGCCGACATCAGCCGCACGTCAGGCTTCGATTTCGATGGATGATGTTCCCGCGTCATGTCGTCTCAGCAGGACCACCGCATCCCTCCATGCATCACGCTGGAACTCGATGATCTCGAGGACGTCATCAAGATCCGATGGACGGGATGCCTGGACCAGAAGCCCGTGAAGAAAGGAATGCAGAGCCGCCAGGCGGCGAGCAAGCCCATGCTCGACCCTGGTGTCGGTATCGACGCCGAGGGCCATGAGGATGGCTCGGCAACGGTTCCCGAATTCCTCGAGCGAGGCTTCGTCGTCACAGTCGAACGCTTCACGCAATGATCTGAGTGATGTGACCGCCCCCTCCAGGAGCATCAGCCTGTGCCACGCGGGCGAAACACCCGGACGGGCGCGATGACCTGGTTGCTTGTTGACGGGGTCTTCCTTCACACACGCGTCATCGGCCCGCGCCCGGTTGATGGTGCAGGACAGGGCAAGCGATGTTCCGGCTACCGATAACGGGGCCTGGAAGCGCATCTTTGACCGTTTTCAGGCTGCCATTTCCTCGAACCAGGGATCGATCTGCCCGGGCCAGCGTGGGCCCTGCATCGACCGGCTCCTGAGAACGAGCATGTCGCCTGCCCACTTGGAAAGCGTCCGCTGGAAGAGCATCCGCGCTTCCTCGACCCGCTCGGCGACCTCGAGAGGATGCACCAGTTCATGTGGGTGGATTTGGATTGCCTTCGTATGTGCTTGCATCGACATGCTCCAGGAGAAGCAAGTTCCAAGCCAACCGGTGGAACTCCTTCATGACTTGGAATCGACGATGCGACAGCCCGACTTTGTTCCAACTTGCGCATCAAGCGCAGATGACGACAAGAATGGGCCTGAAGTCAGATAAACCCTTTGTTGTCAAGTATTTATGCGTTTTGATCACGAGGCGATCCTTCTTTTCCGATGAATCCGTCACACATCCGGAAGCCTGCAGCATAGAGGGGGGTGAACACTGACTCCCTCCTCTCTCTCTTCTCTCTCTTCTCTCTCTCCTCTCTCTCTTCTCCAAGCACACGAGCCCCGGTATTCCGGGGCTCGTGTGGTTCATGGATCATGTCAAAGCAAGTTCGGATGGACTGCCTGGTGTTCCACGTGAAACACACCAGACCTCAACTTGGCTTGAAGCCCATCTTCGAGAGGACCCCATCGAACTGGTCCATGTCGTAGAACTCGATGATCATCCTTCCCTTGCCGGGCTTTTTCCCCTGCTGCTTGATGTGAACTCGAGTTCCAAGGTGCTCTGAAAGCTGTGCACCAAGATCATCAAGGTGCGAACGAGTCGTATCGACTGCATCTGGAGTTGCAGGGATAGAACCTCCATCCTGGATTCGTCGGATACGGCGCTCCAGTTCCCGAACGGACCAGTTGCCTGATATGGCCATCCGAACAAGCCTGGTTCGATCACTGATCGAGGCAATGGACAGCAGGGATTTCGCGTGTCCGCCACTGAGAAGCCCCGTCCTGACGGCCTCCTTCGTCCCCTCGTCAAGCTCGTTCATCCGCAGGTGGTTTGTCACCGACGACCTGTTGAGGCCGACCTGGTTGGCTATTTCCTGGTGCGTCAGGCCGAACTGGTCCTGCAGACGCATGAACGCCTCAGCTCGCTCAATGGGATTGAGATCCTCCCTCTGGATGTTCTCGATGATGGACCATTCCGCGGCAGTTCGATCATCTATCTCACGTAGAACAACGGGTATTTCGCTCAAACCAGCGATTTCAGCTGCCCTGAGGCGTCTTTCTCCCGCCACGAGCTCATACCCACTTTCGACCTGGCGGACAAGAATCGGCTGCATGACACCGGCCGTCTTGATTGACTCCGCCAAGGACTTCAAGGCGTCCATCTCGAATGTTTGCCGTGGTTGCCATGGACTTGGCGTGATCTGGGCAACGGGAACCATGAGCAATCCTTCCGGAGTACTCGCTGGAGTAGTCTCAGAGGATGTTCCTCGTGGAACATCTCCCTCGCTCTTCCCAGGAACGGCATCAATACGGACGGGGGTATTGATCATGCTCTTGAGACCTCGGCCAAGTCGGCTCTTCTTCTTTGTTGCGGCCATGGGGATACCAATCCTTCTGATTCAATGCTCAAGCACAAGATGATCGTGTTCCACGTGGAACATCTCTGAAGATTTCGACTCACAGGGACGCTTCCGATAAGAAATTACTGGATTGAATCGCCCTCGACCGCCAGCCCCGTGCGCCCCTGGCATCGTCGGAGAGCGGTCTCGGCAATGTTGACAGAACAAAAGTGACGGCTTTATTGCCTAACTTTCGCTATCTATCGCTTAATGTTGGGTTCTTGCGTCTTCTTTCAAGAACGCGTCTAGTCTGAAAGAAGTACCACGTCCGATGGGTCCACGTGAAGGTGCACGGTGCCCTCGCCCACCTCATCACCTGGATTGAGGTGAAGCGTTCGAACGATCTCGCCACCGATTTCAACGAGGTGCTGCGCCTGGTCTCCCAGGAAGATCTGCTCGGAAATCGTCCCCGAGAAGACGTTGTTCTTCCCAGGCTTGGATACCTGCTGGAAGGCTTCGGGCCTGATGGAACACGTTACCCGTGCATCAGCAGCCCAGTTCTGGCCTGAACTTGTCGCGGAAAGCGTACCGGCAGGCGTCTCCAGCTTGACCGTATCTCCCTTTGAGGAAACCACTTGCGCCTGGAAGAAGTTGGTTTCTCCAAGGAACTCAGCGACGAATCGAGATTCCGGCCTGCGATAGAGAGAGCGGGGGGGACCAAGTTGACGGACCGTGCCCTCCTTCAGAACAGCAATCCTGTCGGCCATGGACAAGGCCTCGTCCTGGTCATGGGTCACGTAGACCGTGGTTATTCCACTGGCCTTGCAGATACGCCTGATCTCCGTACGCATGTCCAAGCGCAGCTTTGCATCGAGGTTGCTCAATGGCTCATCCAGGAGCAGGACGTCGGGCTTGATGACAAGTGCCCGGGCAAGGGCCACTCGCTGTTGCTGGCCTCCGGAGAGTTCATTGGGCTTCCGCTCACAATATCCACCCATCTGGACCATCTCGAGGGCTTCCTCGATGCGTTCCTCGCGCTGGGCCGGGGGCAGTTTTCTCAATACCAGCCCATACCCCACGTTTTCAGCCACGGTCATGTGCGGCCAAAGGGCGTAACTCTGGAACACCATTCCCGTGTTGCGGCGATTGGGTGGGGAATCGGTTACGTCTTGTTCATTGAAGTGGATGCGTCCAGCCGTAGGATCGATGAACCCGGCGATCATTCGCAGCAGAGTGGTTTTTCCACACCCGGACGGACCCAGGAGAAAGAACAGTTCGCCCGGCTCGATCACGAGGTCGATGCCGTCCACGGCCCGCGTCAGGCCATAGTGCTTCTGGATGCCGGAAAGTCTGATCGAAGTCATGCAGGACAAACGATACCACTTGCAGTGGGGAAATGATGGTCTGCCCACGACGGTTCCTCCTGTAGGATGCTCCTGATGTCCAACACCCCCGTTACAGAGCGTCTCCAGCAGTTGCAGGCCTGGCGAGGGCCCCGCCGGAAGACGGCCTCCATGGGCGAAACCGTCGCATCCCTCCAACGGACCGCCGAGAAGGCCCACCAGCAACTGGGCTCCTTCGTGGAAGCCTGGGACGAACTGCTTCCCGAGGAACTTTCTTCCCAGACGAGTGTCGAGGCCAGACGAGGCGGCGTCGTTCATGTTCGAGCCAGAAGCGCCTCCGTCGCATGGGAGCTTGATCGTCGCCTGCGGGAAGGACTCCTCGGGGAACTGCGCAGCAGGTGCTCGGGCGCCATCTCCCGAGTTCAGGTCCGGGTCGGCGGACAGGTGCGTCACGATGCCGTTCGACGACCAAGGACTGCATGACCAACGAACTGGAAATCCGGGTCAGGTATCGCGAGTGCGATCCGATGGGCGTGGTCCACCACACCGTCTACCCGACATGGTTCGAAATGGGACGTACTGAACTGCTTCGAGCGGCGGGGGGGGGCTATCGCGACATGGAAGCCGCAGGCATCTTCCTTGTCGTCGTGAAACTCGAAGTCCAGTACCGGCAACCTGCGCGCTATGACGATCTGCTCCAACTTGAAACCACGCTGGCCAAGGCATCGCGTGCCAAGATCCAGCACGCCTACAGCCTGAAGCGGGACGGAATCGTGCTCGCAACCGGTGAAACGACGCTCGCATGCCTCGATGCTTCAGGGCAGGTTCGTGAAGTTCCTGATTCACTGGTCACCGCGGATGGTGCCCGGGCGAGCTGAAGAAACTACTTGCCGATGCAGAATGACGAGAAGATGCGTCCAAGCACGTCATCAGGCGCGATGATGCCTCCGACGAGGCCGGTGGCATCGAGGGCTTCGCGCAACCGCGAGGCGACCAGTTCGGACGCACCATCCCGTTCCCGGACAAGAACCAGCGACTCCTCGAGATGTTCAATGAACTCCGACAGCGAGGCTTCGTGCCTCGGCTGCAAGGCAACAGCCTCCGAGGAAAGAGGAACCAGGCCGTCACGGGTCCGTTCCGAGATCAACCCGCGCACCGACTCCAATCCGACACCAGACCCGGCCGAAACGGCGACATCACCTTCGCGAGGGGAATCGTCCAGGTCGCACTTGGTGCGCACCTTGACGACCCGTTCATCGTCCATCCACTCCGTTGCATCACCGACGGGAAGACAGTGAAGCAGGAGATCCGCATCCGCCTTCACACGGGCGGCGTTGTCCTGCATCTGGAGATCGATCGGGCTGCCGATCGATGTTTCGAATCCTGCCGCATCGACCAGGAGGACTTCCGCGCCCTCCACCTGCATCGGCTCGATGATGACGTCGCGAGTCGTCCCGGGAACTTCAGCGACGACTGCGCGGCGATCCGAGAGCAGCGCATTGAACAAGGTGGACTTTCCCGCATTGGGTGGACCGCAGAGCATCACGACCGGCAACGCCTGCAGCACATCCATGCCGACGGCTCGCTCAAGCACTCCCTTCGCAGCGGCGAGCATCTCCTCGATGTGCGCAGCCAGCACCTTCGCTTCGATCGCCACGACATCCTCCTCGTCCGTGAAGTCGATTCCCGCCTCGACGAGAGCAAGGACTCCGGCGAGTTGATCGGCGATCCTCCCGGCGACCGAACCGAGTTTCCCGGAACGAAGCATCGAGGCGGCCCTCAGTTCCGCATCGCTGCGTGCCGCGATGACGGCCGAGACGCCCTCGGCCTCGGTAAGCGACAGGCGACCGTTGAGCCATGCCCTGTAGGTGAATTCACCAGGTTCCGAGCGACGGGATTCGATCCCGTTCACCCTGCCGGCCGCCATCAAGGCATCGATGATCCGTTCGAGAAGTTCCGGATGCCCCGGCAACTGCAGTTCGATGACATCCTCGCCTGTGAAACTCGCAGGCCCGGGGAAGCTGAGCAGCTGGGCCGGAAGGTCGAACCCGTCCAATGAAAGTCGAACAGGGGAGATGCTCCTCGTCCGCGCGGGTGGGGCGAGAAGACATGCTTCGACGAGTTGGAAGGATTCCTCCCCGCTTGCGCGGATGATGCCCCGGCCGGCATGACCCGGCGGAGAACTGACCGCCAGGATGACAGCGGTACTGTCCACGATGAACGCTCCCTACTTCCGCTTCTTGTACGTCTTGGCCTTCTTCTGCTTCGCCTCGGCCTTCCGGCGTTCAAGCATCTTGGCATAGGCGCGTGCCTGCGGATCCTTGGGCTTCTTCTTCGGTGCAGTCGGTCGACCCACAACGGGAGCATCGCCATCCTCGAGATCGACCTGCCTGCGGATGTGGCGCGCCTCGAGGATTCCGACGCTGCTGGAAGTCAGGATGTACAGGGTCAGTCCTGACGGGGCCGAGTAGAGCATCAGCGGGAACAGCGTCACCATCATGATCCGCATGATCTTCTGCTGGGACTCCTGCTCGGGCGTCAGGGTGGTCGTCGGGGGGCTCATGTACTTCTGCTGGAAGAAGAACAGGGCGCCAAGCATGATCGGAAGAAGGTTGATGCCCGTCAGGTTCCACAGAAGGAACGACTTGGGAGTCTCGAACTCGTAGAAGAAGTGGTCCGGGCTGCTGAGGTCGGCCAGGAAGGACCAGTCCCAGAAGAGCTGGAAGAAGCCGAAGAACGCGGGTTCCTGGCGGAGTTCGAATGCGAAGTAGAGCACCGCGTACAGGGCGATCCAGATGGGCATCTGGAGGAACATGGGCAGGCACCCGAGCATCTGCAGCGGGTTCACTCCGTGCTCCCTCATGAGCTTCATCTGCTCCTGCTGCTTCCGCTTGGGATCGTCGGCGTACTTCTTGTTGATCTTCTCCATCTGCGGCTTCAACTTGGACATCGT
Source organism: Phycisphaerae bacterium (assembly GCA_002722935.1). Lineage (GTDB taxonomy): Bacteria > Planctomycetota > Phycisphaerae > Phycisphaerales > SM1A02 > SP202. Next base: position 24,029 of record PBMX01000007.1, read on the forward strand.
CCGCGAGAAGCGCTGCATGCCGGCCTGCGACTTCTTCGTGATCGGGTGCAGGAGCGTCCGGACGATGATCACCAGGCCGATGATCGCAAGGCCCCAGTCGAAGAGGACGTAGTGATCGAGGAATGCGAGAACGACGACCAGGATGTCGGCCAGCCACTGGAAGGTGCAGATCGCGCAGAAGGCCGACATCTGGAAGAGGATCAGACCCCGCATGTTCAGGACCTTGTAGGGTTCCTCGTCATCCAGCATCTCCCGGTCAAGCGGACCGGCGAAGAGGCCCATGCTCAGGTCATGGGTTCCACCCGCGGGTACCGTCAACAGGGGACTGACCAGGTTGCTCAGGACGACGGGGTTCTCCGATCCTCCGCCCTGGACCCACTTGCCGATCTTCTCCACGACCGGAGCAAGTGACCGGCTTCCCGATCCATCCGCCGTGATAATCGGGTGCACCGCAAGGCCGAAGTACCGGTTCGTCGAGGCGAACCAGGACAACGTGTAATCACCTTCCTCGCTGAGAGGGTTGGGCCAGAAGACGCGGCTCTCCTCCAGGTCGGTGGCATCGCGCATTTCCTGGACCATGTCACCGCCTGCGATCACGTCCGCGACGTGGCCGGGATCCTGTTCTTCCGAGTACTCGTAACCGAAACGGAAGCGACGTTGATCCATGTATCTGGCACGGTCCGGATAGAGGCTGACGGGACCGTACTGGGTCCACCGAAACTGCATCGCCCCCTTCGTATGGTTCGTGATGGACTGGTGGAGCGTGATGTCATATCCGCTGCCCAGTTCAAATCGGCGCTCGATGGTGGCAACAGGTTCGCCATCCTTGGACAGGATTCTCGAACTGAAATGTCCCGGTCCGAGTTCCTTCCAGACCTCGGGTGGCGTCAGGTCCAGTTTCGTCTTACCCCCGATCGTGATGAACTGGGTCGAGAAGATCGAGATGGTTCGATACTGCGTGGTTCCGTCGAGTCCGAGGTATGAAATGGGCTCTGCATTCTGCAGCACGTATCGTTCGGCGACAGGCAACTCGTGATTGGATGCGTCGCCGGCCTTCTTCGCGGCGAAGTACATGGACGCCTGTCGCCTGGCCGCGGCCGTCTCCCAGATGTTCGAGAATGGAATCGAGACGATTCCGGCACCGGCACGGGTGAAGGTCAACTGCATCGACCACGTGTCGGGATCATCCAGGCTCCCCAGGACCGAGTTGGGATCATCAGCCGACCATGGGTACTCCTCGAGGCGCAGGTCCTCGAGCGAGGCGGGTTCGACCGGGGGGGTTGACGCCTCCTCGGCGGGTGGCTCCGCTGGATCCGCGGCAGCAGTCGTCGTTTCCCCGGTCTTCCCGGTACTCGCAGGGGTTTCCGAAACAGGGGAGGACGTTGTCGTGGTCGCCTGCTCCTCCTTGCTGGCCCGGTCCCTTCCCGGGGCGAAGATCACCATGGAAACGAGCAGGATCGCGACCCCCAGTACGGCAAGGGGTACGAATGTTCTGAGTTTCTTTGAGGGTGCTGCTGGCATTGGAGGAGAACTGTCCCGCGTCAACGACCCTCGAGAAGACGATCGCCCAGCCAGTTGCTCAACTCGGGAATGGCGTGGATCTTCTTGACGACCGAGTCGACATCGTATGGAAGCCGATGGAACTCGACATGTGATTGCGTTTCATCAAGCACCGCGTAACTGGCTCTTGGGTCCATGTCACGGGGTTGACCTACGGAACCGGGGTTGATGATGAGAAGATCATCGCCTTCGAGCTTGTAGACCGAGTCGACATCCTCGGGCGGATAGAAATCGGGCTCATTGGTGAATACGCCGGGAACATGCGTATGGCCCACCATGCACCACTTCTGGACTCGGTCGAAGATCTGCTGCATCTTGACCGGCGAGTTGATGGCGTCTTCAGGGAAGATGTACTCGTTGATGGGTCGACGGGGCGAACCGTGAACACAGAGGAAGTCGCCGAAACTCACGCGAACCTTCAAGCCGCCGAGAAACTCCCAGCGACGGGCGGCCGCTTCCTCGTCGGGCTCCTTCTCGAACTGGGCCCGGGTCCAGTAGGCGGCCTGCTCGGCCGCGGCATTGAAGTTGGTCGGCTCGTAGAGCGCTCCGTAGTCATGGTTTCCCAGGAGGGACCATTCGCAGACCTCGGCAACCCGGTCCACGCAGGCCACGGGGTCCGGTCCATACCCGAGGATGTCACCGAGGCAGATGATCCGGTCGACATTGCGGCCTTCTATGTCCGCAAGGACGACTTCGAGGGCCTCGAGGTTGCCATGGATGTCACTGACGATTGCCGTCCGCACGGGGGCGTCTCCTCCCGACATGGGAAACGAGGATGCTATGCCCTTGGATACCGCACCGTCAATGTCGGCTGAGACACCAAGCTCGGGGCCTCACCGTACAATGCTCGACCTTCAACCCCCCAGGAGCCTGGAGTACACGCGTGCCTGATTCAAAGCATTACGATCTCGTCGTCATAGGAAGCGGCCCCGGAGGCTACGTCGGGGCCATTCGTGCCGCCCAGATGGGCATGAAGACCGCCGTGATAGAGCGGAATCGCCTCGGTGGCGTCTGCCTGAACTGGGGCTGCATTCCCAGCAAGGCCTTGTTGCACAATGCCGAGCTCTGGAGCGAAGCGGTGACCCACGGGGACCAGTGGGGCTTCTCCTTCGAGAAGGCGACCCTCGATTTCCAGAAGGCGATCGGGCGGAGCCGCGGCGTCGCCGACAAGCTCAATACGGGCGTTGGATTCCTCCTGAAGAAGAACAAGATCGATCACATCGAGGGGCACGCCACGATCACCTCGGGCGCCGAAGGAGGCACGCCATGCTCGATCGACGTGTCGAGCGCCGACGAGAACTACTACCACGGTACGGGTGGCGAGGTTCGTGAAACCATCACGGCCGACAAGATCATCATCGCCACCGGCGCCGCTCCGAAGGAACTTCCATTCGCTCCGTTCAACGGAACGACCATCGTCGGATCGCACGACGCCATGGTGCTGCCGAAGCAGCCCGAGAACCTGGTGGTCATCGGTTCCGGTGCCATCGGCATGGAGTTCGCCTACTTCTACAACGCGATCGGTACGAAGGTCACGGTCGTCGAAATGCTGGACAGGATCCTCCCGGTGGAGGACGAGGACGTGTCCAAGGCGGCATTGAAGGCGTTCAAGAAGCAGGGGATCACGTTCCACGTCGGAAGCATGACCACCGCCATCGAGACCGATGGACAGGGAGCAACCGTCACGATCCAGGATGCCCAGGATGAATCGAAGACCCAGCAACTCCGGGCCGACGTGGTTCTCGTTGGAATCGGCGTCGCCGGCCGCTTCGAGGGCCTCATCGGCGACGGGCTCGACCTGCAGGTCGAGCGGGGGCATATACAGACTGATGCGCAGAGCGCGGACGAGCCGACCTATGCCACGAGCGTTCCCGGCATCTACGCCATCGGCGACGTGATCGGTCCGCCGTGGCTCGCCCACGTCGCCTCGGAGGAGGCCGTGACGTGTGTCGAGCGCATGGCTGGACACCACACCCTCGGGGTCGACTACAACTCGATACCCGGATGCACCTACACGAACCCGCAGGTCGCCTCGATCGGAATGACCGAACGAGCCGCCCGGGACGCGGGGGTCGAGTACACCGTCGGCACTTTCCCGCTGAGTGCGCTGGGCAAGGCGATCGCGGTCGGACAGACCGAGGGCTTCGTCAAGATCATCGCCTCAAAGCCCTATGGCGAGATTCTCGGTGCACACATCATCGGAAAGGACGCCTCGGAACTGATCCACGAGTTCTGCCTGGCCATCCGGCTGGAAGCCACTGCCGAGGACATCATCTCGACCATGCACGCCCACCCGACGATGGCCGAGTCGATCCACGAGGCGGCGCTTGGAACCGAATCACGAGCCATCAACTTCTGAGCCTGGATTCCCATGACGGACTTCAAAGAGCATGTTCTCGACAACGGCCTCCGAATCGTGGCCGAGATCGACGAACACGCCTTCTCTGCGGCGATGGGCTTCTTCGTCAAGACCGGCGCCCGTGATGAAACATCCGAACTGATGGGCGTCAGCCATTTCCTCGAGCACATGATGTTCAAGGGCACGCAGCGACGATCGGCCGCCGAGGTGGACCGGGATTTCGACGACATCGGTGCCAGGCACAACGCCTGGACGAGCAGCGAAATGACGGCATTCCACGCGCATTGCCTCCCGAGGCATCTACCCGAGGCCGAGGACATCCTGTCCGACATTCTTCGGCCCGCCATTCGCGAAGACGATTTCAACGATGAGAAGAGCGTGATTCTCGAGGAGATCGCGATGTACGCCGACCAGCCGTTCTGGAGACTCTACGAACGGTCGCTCGAGTCCTTCTACGGTGACCATCCCCTCGGTCACCGGGTCCTGGGCACGAATGAAACGGTCGGTTCGATGCAGCGTGATGCGATGGCCGAGTACTTCGAACACAGGTATTCCGCGGACAATACGATCGTCGCCATGGCGGGCTGCCTCGACTTCGATGAAATGGTCGGGCGACTGGACACGCATTGCGGCGACTGGAAACGGACCAATGCGGATCGATCCTACGTCGACGCTGATCATGCCGATACGCGCTTCGATGAGAAGGACGAGCAACTCGCACGTCACTATTCCTGCATGGTCTGCCCCGGTCCCTCTCTCCAGTCCGACCAGAGGTACGCGGCTGGAATGCTCGCACACATCCTCGGGCACTACGAGGGCTCGCGCCTGTACTGGGCGATGGTCGAACCCGGGCTGGCCGAGGAGGCTCAGTGCCAGTTCAACGGTCGTGATGGTTGCGGCGAATTCATCCTCTGGCATGCCTGCAGCCCCGAGAATGCCTCCAGGTGCGAAGCCATCCTCCTGGAAACCCTCGGTGACCTGGTCGAATCCCTGTCCGAGAGTGATCTCGACCGGGTCCGAAGCCTCGCAGCGACTGCCGCGACCGTCGCCGGTGAACTGCCCGCCGGCCGAATGCAGCGGCTCGGACAGCTCATGACTTCGACCGGAACCTACCGGAGCCTGGACGAGGACCTTGACCGGATCCGCGACGTGACCCTCGATGACCTGGTCCGGCTCGTCGAAGCCTTCCCCCTGACCCCGGTCGTGACGGGAACGCTCGGGCCCTGAAGGTTCGACCTGATCGACGCCGAACATGACCTTCGGACATGCTATGCTCCGGGCTGGCGATGACAACCACTCCAGGCACCAGGGGCATGATGCCCGCCGATGTGAATCACAGGCTCGATGAGCATGCCTTCGTCGACGCGGTGCTCGACCTCCAGAAGACAGTTCCACTGCCGGATGTTCCGGAGAAGGCGTGGGAGCAGCTCCTTACTGCAGCCTACGACCTGGCCTTCGCCTATCTCCACGACCAGCATCTTGATCATGAACCTGGCTGTTCGAATCCGGTCGCCTCGCGCTTCCTTGAAACGGTGTTCAGCGAGGATGGACCGGCGCTCGATGAGACCGGCCTGGCGACATTGCATGAAACGGTTCTCGAGCGAACTCCCGTCTACGACAGGAGTGGCTGCCTCGAGGCCATGGAACGCGATCGGGGAAGGCGGGAACGAATGGGAGCGTTCTACACGCCCGACCATGTCGTTGATTCGCTGCTTGAACGTTCACTTGATCCGCTGCTCGACATCGCGGAACAACAGGACGACCCGGTGCGAGCAATGCTGCAGCTGCGCATCTGCGATCCGGCCTGCGGCTCGGGGCATTTTCTCGTACGAGCCGGCGAGCGCCTGGCGCAGCGAGCGGCGAAGTACGTTCACGAACGAGATGTTCACTGGGTGAGGGTGAACGCCTTCCGTGACTGTCTGTACGGCGCCGAACTTGATCCTGTCAGTGCCCATGTCTGCAAGCGACGCCTCTGGAGCCTCGCCGCGGACTCGCAACTCTGCCCCTCGAGCTTCGATCAACGCATCCTTGCCGGGCATGGACTCCTTGGAGCCCTCCCGGGTACGGGGACGCTGGCTGAATGCGATGCCTGGACCGCTGAACGACTCGACGAGGAGACCGTCGAGGCCTTGAAGCCGGTCCACTGGCATCTCCTCGTGGAGGATGGATTCGACCTGGTGATCGGGAACCCCCCCTTCATGAACCAGCTTGCTCGTGACACCAGCATGGACAGGCGCCTGGCAACCCTGCTTCGGGATCGGTTCGGGGACGTGGTGAAGGGCTACCCGGATGTCGCCAACATCTTCCTCCGTCTGGCCGCCGACCTGGTGCGCCCGGGCGGTCGCATCGCACTCCTGCAACCGTGGTCCGTCCTCTCATCCCGTGATGCCGGGGGCATCCGCCGGGATCTTGCAAGGCGCTTGCGGATGACCGACCTCTGGGTTGCACTCGAACACATCTTCGATGCGGGAGTGCATGTCTGCGCTCCGGTTCTTGAAAGGACGATGGAACGGAAAGGCGTTCTTCACAGGACCTCGGGAGCGGGCTTCGAACCTGCTGAAGACATCCAGCTCGACATGGATGTCCTTGCCGACGAAGACACCTGGTCCGGCCTTGTCAGCGATCTCATGGGCATCCCCAGGATCGATGTATCCAGGCATGAGACACTGGACCGGATCGCGACCGCGACCGCCGACTTCCGTGACCAGTACTACGGCCTGAGGGGATGCGTCCAAGATGCACTGCATGAACGCCCCTCCGCCAACTGCGTGCCGCTCATCACGACGGGGCTGGTCGATCCGGCAACCTGCCGATGGGGCAGGAAGGTGACACGCTACGACGGTCGTCGATGGAACCGCCCACAGGTGAATCTCCAGGAACTTGCCGCCCGGACCGAACTCGAGCCCTGGGCCACGTCGAGGCTGGTCCCGAAACTGCTGCTTGCGACACAGACGAAGGTGCTCGAGGTCTACGTCGATGAAGACGGCGCCTGCCTTCCGCTGACCCCGTTGATCACGATCATGCCCCTCGATCCAGGCATGCTCTGGCACCTGGCGGCCGCCCTTGCCTCCCCGGTCTGCACGGCCCTGGCGGCCGGACGCTACCTGGGTGCTGCCCGAAGCACGAATGCAATCAAGTTGTCGGCCTCGCAGGCACTCACCCTCCCGATGCCAACCGTGCAGGACCAGTGGGACGCAGCTGCGAGTGCATTCCAGGCGGCTTCCGCCGCAGGGGATGATGCAGTTCGCCTTGACCATCTTCACGAAGCCGCGATGGCATCCTGCCTGGCCTATGGATGCGGCAAGGAGCGGTCCAAGATGCTCCTGGACTGGTGGAAGGACCGATTGCCCCGTTGAACATCAGGGGCGAGCGTGTCACGTACCGGCCGAAGAGGAACTCAACTCGGGGAACGCCCATCGCATGGCTGCAGGCTCCTCGCCGAGGAGGTCGCGTGCATATACGGCCAGCAGTCGATTCGCACGTTGAACCACCTCGTCGTCGACGGCCATCGACGACGTGTCCGCATCGAGCGAACGAAGGAGTCGTATCGTCTCGGGACGGACGCGCCAGCGATCAGGCGCTCCCGTGTCGGCCACGGTCCCCCCACGCGTCGAACTGAAGCCGACCGCATCGAGCGTCTCGTCGAGCAGTTCACCTGTCTCGACATCATGATCAAGTACCGGCCTGTATCCGCAGGAACACAGGAGCTGCCATTGGAACACGAGAGTGGCTCGTGCCGTTTCCCCCTTCAGAGCACACCTCGCGAGGGCCGCCTCGAGGGCATCGAAGACCTCGGGGTGGGGATCGTGGGTCGTCAACATCCTGTTGACGAGATCGACCATGTAGAGGGAGGCGCGATTCGCCGCCAGGTCCTGTCGAAGAGCTCGATGAACCTTCTCCAGGTGCCATGCCGTAAGGAGGGCCAGATCACGGCTGGGCTTCAGGATGGCGACGATCTGGCCGCTCGTGAGCGGGTCGAACCCCCCCGAAAAGGAACTGTTGGCCCGCTTGGCTCCCTTGGCAAGCCCACGCAGAAGCCCATGCTCCCTTGTCAGGAGGCTGACTGTCTGGGATGTCTCGGAGAAATCCCAGCACCGGAGGCACACTGCGCTGTCGGTCAAACTGGCCACGAACTGACTGTAGCACGGATATACTCGAACCCATGGCCCGGGTCATAGCGATGCTGAATCAGAAGGGTGGTGTCGGCAAGACCACATCGGCGGTCAACCTGGCAGCCGCCCTCGCCAGTCGCGGACAGCGCACCTGCCTGGTCGATCTGGATCCGCAGGCCCACATGAGCCTGCATGTAGGTCTTGACCCGGACGAGGTGGGCTGCACGGTCTACGACCTGCTGATCGATCGGGACCGGAACATCGAGGACGCCATCGTGAACGTCGACGAACGGCTTGATGCCATCGTCTCCGAAACGGACCTCGCCGCGGCCGAGACGGAACTGGCTGGACAGGCCGGGCGACACGATATTCTCGCCAGTGCCTTCAGTTCAATCGCTGATCGATACGACGTCGTGATGATCGACTGCCCCCCGAGCCTCGGGGTGCTCACCCTCAATGCCCTGGCCATGGCCGACGAGGTCTTCGTCCCGATGCAGGCTCACTTTCTCGCTCTCCAGGGCGTCGGAAAACTCCTTGAAACGGTCGGGCTGGTCTGCCAGTCCGCCAATGAACGACTGCAGGTCACGGGGATTCTTCTGTGCATGCACGACAAGCACACCAACCTCGCGCGTGAAGTGGTTGATGATCTCGAGTCGTTCTTCGCGGAGGCGCGAGACACCGACCTTCCATGGCGGAATTGCAGGGTCCTCCTGCCCCCCGTGCGGCGAAACATCAAGCTTGCGGAAGCTCCGAGTTTCGGCCAGACCATCTTCCAGTATTCACCCACCAGCCACGGGGCGCGTGACTACGGAAAACTTGCCGACGGTCTGCTCGAACGATGGAACCAGGACGGGTCCGGCGAAGAGGAGATCTCCGAAGAGGCCTCCGAGGCGCAGGGCGTCACGTGATATCCACGGGACTGCTTGAACCCGATGTACTTCGGCGGGAACGTGTTGCACGTCCATGGCGAGTCGCGTTCGTCCTCTTCACCATCGCCCTGGTCATCGGCACCCACCTTCCAGGACCGGCTCCGGAAGACATCCAGAGCACCCATGCGTCGCCGGACAAGTTCATGCATTTCATCGGATTCGGCGCATTTGCGATCCTGCTCTGGATGACCGGGTGGCTCCGCTGGTGGTGGATCACGAGCCTCATCGCAATCGGATTCGCCCTTCTTGATGAATGGACGCAGTCCTTTCTCGGGATCAATCGGGAGACCTCGGGCAGTGACATCGCCGCCGGTGTCCTCGGCGTCCTCGCGGCGACGGGCTGGATGACGGCGATGTCGACTGCAGGTGACGATGTCTCCCGAACTCGCAGCAGCAGGAGCAACTACATCGTGGAGAGCATCCTGGGTCGAACGGAGAACTGGTTTCTCCTGGGTCTTGCCGGTGTCGTTCCCTTCATCCTCGTGGGCATCCTGGCCTACGCCTTCGCATGGAACATGCTGGGAACCAGCGTTCCCAACATCTCCTTCGTGCTCGGGATGGTCGCAGGCCTCGCCTGCGTGCTGATCCTCTTCGGAAGACTTCGAGAACGGGTGAGTGCAGCCATGCTCGAGGACCGCCCCTGCTTCTTCTGCGGCGTTTCATTGAAGCGAGACGAACCCGGTATCGATGGGTGGATGGATTGCCATTCCTGCAGGCGTCCAGCGCATCGTTCCCAGTGGCATGTTCTTGCCTTGCCTCGAATACCACTCTCCGTTCTGCTGGCCTCCGACGGCATGGTCGGGTTCGCATGCGTCCTCGTATACATCGTCATCTCGATCCTCGTCGGCCCGGCCATACTTCTCGGTGCGGGGGAGCCGGGCCTTGCCGGGGTGATCGCCTGTACGGGCCTGGCACTCCTGGGAGCGATGTTCTGGACATGGAAACGCAACTGCCTGGCGATGGTCTACCACGACCTGGGAACCCGGTGCGTTGGATGCGGGCTTGATCTCTCCCCGGTCGTCGATCACCGCGGCATGGGCACCTGTCCAGATTGCGGCGTGGATTTCGCGCGTTTCGAGCGTCGAACGGACGAAGACTCCGGTGCAGCGGTCCATGAACCCGATGCACACGATGATGCCTGATCGACTCGAGTCCAACACCCGAACCGTCACGGTCCTGACGGCATGCAGCCGCCTGACCGGATTGGTACGCGATGCCGTCCTCAGCCGGCTCTTTGGAATCTCGGAGTTGATGAGCGACTTCTGGATCGCCTTCCTCGTCCCGAACCTCTTTCGACGTCTCTTCGGTGAAGGTGCCCTGGGCGCCTCCTACCTGCCGGTCTACTCGCAGTTGATCAAGTCAAACCGGGGGCAGGCCGGGCAACTCGCCTCCCTGCTCCTGGCCTCCACGCTGGCCCTGATGGGGATGCTCGTGCTCGTGGGCGAACTTGTGCTCTTCCTCATATCGGCGACACGTGATCACTCCGACCCGGCCATCTGGCTCATGATGCTGATGCTCCCGTACATGCCGCTGGTGTGCCTTGTCGCACTTCTTGGCGTCATGCTCCAGGTGCATGGACGATTCGGTCCACCTGCGGCGGCGCCACTCCTGCTCAATGGAGCCATCATCGCCGCCGCCCTGGGCGTGAGCCTGGCCACCGGCAATGCGACACCCCATGCTCGCATCGTGACGATCGGTTCGGTGGCCGGTGCCGTGGTGCTGGCAGGGGTCCTCCAGGCAGTCTGGCTCTTCTGGTCGCTCCGCAAGGACGTGCAATGGACCTGGAACCGGGCGGAGGCGGTTGCTCCACTTCGACGCGTCCTCCTCGCAGCCGGGCCGATGGTGCTTGGAATCGGGGTCCTCCAGTTGAACACCTTCATGGACGGAATGATCGCCAGCTATCCGACCTTCTTCGATACCGACCAGTTCCTCGGCTGGCAGTATCCGCTGGACACCGGCGCCATGGCCGTACTGAGTTTCGCCCAGCGCCTCTACCAGTTCCCGCTGGGTGTGTTCGCCATCTCGGTGGCGACGGCGATCTATCCGCTGCTTGCATTGCAGGCGGATGACGAGTCGAGTTTCAGTGATACGCTTCGACGCGGGCTGCGCCTGGTGCTCTTCATCGGTCTGCCCGCGAGCGTCGGACTCGCCCTCGTCCGTGAACCGCTGACGGCCTGTGTCTACCAGGGGGGCGTCTTCCCCTCCGCCGATACGGCCCAGGTCGGAACCGTTCTCCTCGGATACGCCGTCGCGATCTGGGCGTATTCCGCCAATCAGGTCCTGACACGGGCCTGTTACGCCAAGCTCGACACACGAACCCCGGTCCGCATCGCCGTGCGGATGGTCGGCTTGAACTTCCTCCTCAACATCACCCTCATCTGGACTCCGCTTGGCATTTCCGGTCTTGCATGGTCGACCGCGATCTGCGCACTTCTCCAGTTCATGCTGCTCCTGAGAGCCTCGTCCGCGCATGTCCGGAACCCCTTCGACATGGCCGTCGCGCGATCGGCGATCCGATCACTTCTTCTGGCGGTCGTCATGGGCATCGGCGTCGGGCTCGTCATGCTCTGGCTCGAACCGGGCGACAGCTTCCTTGACCACCTGATGCAGATCGGTCTGCTCGTGATCGTCGGAACCGTCATCTACGGCGGGGGAGCCAAGCTGCTTGGGATGCCCGAGTTGAAGTGGGCCCTGGGCCGTCGCTGATCAGTCGACCTGCCACTCGCGGCCATCTCGACGGACGGGCCTGTAGAGCGTGTCACGTTCAACCGGCTGGAAGCCCGCTTCACGGGCCGCACGCTGGAGATCACGAACCGTGACTTCCTGATGGGTGCCGGCACCATCGACCTTCGTGATGTCGTACCACACCACGGTCCCGTCAATGTCATCGGCTCCATTCTGCAGCATGAGCTGGGCCATCTCGAGGGTCTGCATGATCCAGAACGCCTTCACGTGCGGGAAGTTGTCCAGCATCAACCTCGATACCGACAATGTTCTGAGGTTCTCGAGTCCCATGGGACCGGGAAGATGCTCGAGCTTGCTGTCATCCGGAATGAATGGCAGGGGAATCAGCGTCTGGTAGTACCCGGTCGAGCATGTTTCAGGAGTCGGCTGCAGTCCTCTGGCGGCGACCTGCGGATGCGAAAGCACGACACCCCGGGCTGGGCGACCTTCATGGTCGACGGCATCGACGAAGGGAACATCGTTGTCCAGAGCCCACTCGTCGAGTGTCCGATCCTGCTCCTGCCGGAGCAGTTGCAGGTGACGAATCCGGTCGGCGTGCGTCTCCACGTGTCCGTAGAGGATCGTTGCGTTGGTATTCAGACCTTCCTCGTGCGCAATGCGGTGTACATCGAGCCATCGATCTCCGCTGATCTTCGATCGATGCGTCTCGGCATGGACACGGTCATCGAAGACCTCGGCACCGCCGCCGGGCAGCGATCCAAGTCCCGCATCACGCAGCGACTGTATGACCCACCGGATTCCCTCGTCGCCTTCACGCCCCTTCCGGGCGATTCTCGCGAAGTGCACGATCTCGACCGCGGTGAAGGCCTTGATGTGCAGACCCGGCGCCGTGTCCCGGATCAGGTTCAGCATGTCGAGGTAGTACTGGAAGGGAAGCCAGGGATGAAGTCCGCCGACGATGTGCATCTCGGTCGCCCCGGCTNCCACCGCCTCGAGCACCTGGGCATGCACGTCTTCCAGTGAATACTCNTACGCACCCTCCTCGTCCTTCTTNCGCTGGAACGAGCAGAANGAACAACTNAGCGCACAGATGTTCGAGTAGTTCAGGTGCCNGTTGATGTTGTACCAGGCGATATCACCATTGAGCCTCCTGCGGACGATGTCCGCAAGGGAGCCGACGGTCCAGATGTCGGGCGTCCGAAACAGGAGCATGCCGTCCTCGGCTGTCAGTCGCTCACCCGTGAGCACCCGGTCGATGACCGGGCGAAGCGAGGAATCGGCGACGAGTGCATGAATGCGTTCGCCGTCGGCTTCGATCGATGGAGTGACCAGGGTCGTCATGGGGCGATGATTGTAGCGGTCCCGGGAGAGGATGAGGCCCCTCACTATCGGACCCGCCCCTCCACAATGAACTCAGCAGCATCGATTTACGGACTTTTTCCCTTCAAGGCGAAGTGCTCGCGGTGCTTCGTCGATCGTCTACATGGAGCACGGATGATGACCTCATTCCATCTGCATGATGACATGGACTGGCCGCGAAGCAGGCCTATCCCGTTTCCCAGCGGCAAGGCCCGGGAATCGATGCTGCCACGCCAGCGTGATTCGATCCAACTGGCATTGCTCGCCGTCGGACTCGCGGATCGCCGCATGAAGCAGCTTGCAAGAACACTGGGATGCCTCGGTCACTTCGAGTCAGACGAAGACGGCCCCCGAGCCGCCTGATCCTCTTCCTCCTCGTCACCAGTTGCACGCCAGACAAGTGAAAGCATCACCTGTCGGCGGTAGCCCTCGTCCTGGAGGAATCGAACCGCTCCTTCCTTGTCGAGTACTTCCTCGGCAACGGCGGGTGGAGCCTGTGCCCGTGAAAGCGAACGAATACCCTCCGTGTCACGGACCACGAGTCGAGCGGCATCGACGGCTGGTGACTCCATCGACGGATCTTCGGTTCGGGCCTGGAGACCGGTCTCGCCACCCGGCGCCTGTCGTGGTAGATCCCCGATGTGAAAGACCGTTCCAGGTGCGATGGTCGGTACATACCCTGAACGAGTCGGCATGTAGGTGGAGGATGGTGAAACGGACCACAGCCCTCCGGCACGGCGGACGTACTGGCCACCAAGCGCATCGGATCGCATCAGCTGCTCGAAACCATATGACTGCTGAAGGCTGAACTGGACGGCCATGAGGCTCGTCGAAAGGACGGAGGTGTCCGCGACGAATGCATCGACAGGCTGCAGGTCAGTCGTCCGTAGATCCACCGGACGAAGATCCTGGAGATCCGTCTCCACGGTGGACTGTCCGAAGACCGGGACCGCCAACGACAGAATGAGGATGGAATGCTTCAAGCCTGGCATGTTTCAATGTTCCACTGGAACAGTACACTCATCGACGAGCCGAGGCCCGGGGCTTTCCGCCTTTTCACATGATCGGACTTCACCATGCCTGGAACCCACTCGATACCGGTCGCTGGACTGCTCCTGGGAGGAGCGAGCCGGCGCATGGGACGTCCAAAACACGAGTTGCAGCTCCCCGACGGCCGGCTGCTGCTTGATCACATGCTCGATCTCTGTGATGCAGTCGCCGGGCAGACGATGCTCTGCGGGGGTGACGTGCCGGAATCGGATCGAACCGTGCTCCAGGATCGCGTACGCGGTGCAGGACCACTTGCCGGGGTCGAGGCTCTCCTTCGAGCAGCCGGCTCGGGTCGCTGCCTCGTGCTTCCATGCGACATGCCGGCTCTTGATGTGAAGGACCTCCTCAGCCTCGCGAGGGTCGAGGGGGACATCGTGCATTTCGATGTTCCTTCTGGATCGCCGTTGCAGTGTCTCCCGATGATCATCGATGCGGGGCAGCTTCCAGCCCTCGAGAAGTTCATCGATGGCGGAGGACGGGCCATGCACCGATTCATGGACGGTGTCGATCACGTCGGGATTCCGCACGATGCCCCAGAACGCCTGCTGAACATCAACAGTCCGGATGACTGGGCCGCCTACGTGGAATCATGCTGAGCATTTCGTGACGCGCACGATGATGCCCTTGAAGGCGGGGGTTCTCGAAGCTTCATCGACCTGTCGTGGAACGAGAATGTTCGCCTCCGGGTAGTACATCACGGCGTTTCCCTGCCTGATGTCGACGGGGCGAGGGAGGACCCGGAGTGAGCCCGTATCCGTCGCAACCTCGACGTGCTCGTCCTCGGAGAGATCGAGTCGCGCCATGTCTTCGACGTGCATGAGGATGACATCCCGTCGCTCCTGGCCACGGTAGAGATCCTCCTCCTCGTAGACCACGGTGTTGAACTGGCCCTCGCTTCGAACCGTCATGAGTCGAAACTCGTTTTCCGCCCGTGCGGGTCGAACCTTCGGTTCGACGTCATGGACGACGGCTTTCCCCGTCGGTGTCGGGAACCTGGGCTCATGAAAGGTACGTCCCGAGATCTGGAACTCGCCTCCGTCCTTCTCCGCCACCCGGGCAATCGACTCGTAGCCGGGGACGACCTGCGCAATCAAATCCCTGATGGCCGAGTGTTCGGCGAGCCGTTCCCAGTCGACCGGGCCTTCATTCCCGAGCAGCCGGCGACCGAGCGAGGCGATCACGTCGACCTCGCTCCGGGGGCCCTCGTGCCTGGGCTTCCCGCCATCACTGAGTCGAACGTAGTTGAACATCGATTCCTGGGTCGTCGACTGCCGCTCCTCGTCGCGAGGCAGGACGGGAAGAATGATCGTCTCCCGACCACGACCGTGCGCATGCCCCGTGTTCAGGGTCGTGCTGAGGTACACCACCTGGTCGATGCAGCTGAACGCCTCTCGCGCAAAGGCGGCATCGGGATTCGACCCGTAGAGGTTTCCCCCGAGACAGACGGCCACGCGCATTCCACCTGCACGGGCCGATTCAAGGCAGGCAAGCGTGTCCTTCCCGGGCATCGTCGGCATCGGAACATCCAGCTCATGCTCAAGCGAACTGAAGAAGGCATCCTTCAGTTTCGGCACGACTCCCATCGAGCCGATTCCCTGCACGTTCGAATGGCCACGAAGGGGGAGGAGTCCGCAACCTGGTCGACCCAGCTGCCCGGTTGCGATGGCCAGATTCGCGATCATCCGGACGTTGTCCACCCCATGGGCGTGATGGGTGATTCCCATGGCCCAGCAGCAGATTATCTTCCTGGCCGCGGCGCAGTGGCCGGCGATCCGATCGATGGTCTCCTTCTCGACGCCTCCATGTTCGATGATCTCCTCCCAGGTCGTCGATCGCACACGTTGCTCGAAGTCGGACCACCCTTCGGCGCAGCTGGACACGAACTCCTCGTCGATCGCATCCCGCTCGACGAGCGCCTTGATGACACCCATCAGGATCCATTCATCTCCACCGATGTGTCCCTGGACGTAGAGGTCGTTGATCCGGGATGCTCGCAGCATGCTGCGCCAATCGGAAGGGACCTTGAAGCGATCAAGACCCAGCTCCCGGAGTGGATTGATGATGATCACGACCCCGCCCCGACGCCGCACCTCGACGAGCGTCCTCATGAACCTCGGGTGATTCGATGAGGGATTCGCCCCGATGACGAGGACCAGGTCGCAATGATCAAGGTCCTCGAGAACGACGGTCGCCGTACCCGAGCCCGTGACGGAAGAGAGGCCCACGCCCGATGCCTGGTGGCAGTAGTAGGAACAGTTGTTTACGTGATTCGTGCCATGGAGTCGTGCAAGCAACTGCAGCAGGAAACCCGCTTCGTTCGACGAGCGGCCGGAGAAATAGAAGAATGACTCCTCGGGCTTCGTCGCCTCGAGTCTCTGCGCGATGTGATCGAGCGCCTCCTCCCAGGAGATGGATCGATAGTGTGAATCCAGCGGGCCACAGGCCACCGGGTGGAGCAGCCTTCCGGAAGCCTCGAGTTCCCGGGGCGTCATCGTGGCCAGGCGCTCGATTGAAACATCATTGAAAAAGTGTTCCGGAAGGCCTCCCTGCATGTCGGCGGCCATCGCCTGCACGGACTTCTTGCAGACCTCCGGGAAACGGCCCTGCTCGTTGACCATCCCGCCCTTCTGTCCGCCCATCCCCAGGGCGCATGTCTTGCAGGCGTTCCTCGTACGAAGGGCGTTCCACATGCGCAGGAATCCTCCTGCGGCGGAGGACCGCTTCAACACGTACCGGATCGCCGGCCATCCACCAGCTGCTTTCGGCGAACGCATGCGGCAATGGTACACCTCATCTGGGGGTACCATTGCCGCATGGGATCGAAGACTCCACGGGGCGGCCGCGTCCTGATCATCCAGCCCGATCCGATGAGCGCTGCCTTGCTCAGCGAGCATCTTCTCGCAGACGGACACGAGGTCTGGGTTGCCGAGTCGGCCGCCGATGGCGAAGCCCAACTGGACAATGAGACGTTCGACCTGGTTCTGCTCGACCTTGATCTGGCCGATCGACAGGGCTTCGATCTCCTGAAACGGATCAGGTCCACCACCATTCCCGCCGTGCTTCCGATCATCGTGTCCTCGGCACGTGAGCATTCCGATGCGATCGTGGAGGCCTTCGCCCTCGGCGCGAACGACTACGTCACGAAACCCATCAACCTCCCGGTCCTTCGGGCCAGAATCCAGGCTCTCCTGGCCGTCCGGGCCATGCCCGTCACGGAGGAAACCTCGGATTCCTTCGCATTCGCTGCGACTGAAATCGATCTGCCGGCCATCGACCAGCGGCTGCAGAGAGCGGAGGGTGGTGCACGCAAGCTCAGGTCGATCTGCGACATCCTGCGTGACGTCCTCGAGGCCGAGCGCGCCTCCGTCTACCGCTACGACAAGACTCGCCACGAACTGCTCACCGTCGTGGCCCACTCCGACGAGGTCTCCGGGAGCGATGAATCGCTGCTGATCCGGATGTCGGCGGACGAGGGGCTCGCCGGCGCAGCGCTTCGCGCCGACGCATTGCAGAACGTACCCGATGCATACGAGGATGACCGATTCAACCAGTCCTTCGACCGGAAGACCGGGTTCCGCACTCGATCCGTCATCTCCTTCCCCCTGCACGCGTACGACGGCGAACTGATCGGGGTTGCGCAGGTACTCAATCATCGGGACGGCCCCTTCAACGAGGAGCATGTCAGGATGATCGAGCAGCTTGCACCCAGATGTGCAGGCGCATTGTCACTGGCCTTTTTCGAAGCCGACTCGGAACTGGAACTTGCCAAGACCATCGAGGCCGTGCCCGGCATCGACTCCCTCGCAGACACGATCCTGCCGGCCATTCCCGGGATCGCCGACGATACGCGGCTCCAAGCCACCGCCCGACCTGAAATCAAGAATCCCCACACCCTCGTGGGCAAGACCATCGGACGATATCGCGTCACGCAGGTACTCGGGGTCGGTGGGCAGGGATTCGTCCTCGACGCCGAGGATGAACTCATCGGGCGGGAGGTCGCCCTGAAGATGGTCAACATCGACTACAGCGGCAATCCCCTGACACGGGAACGGTTCATGAACGAAGTT
This sequence comes from Phycisphaerae bacterium, assembly GCA_002722935.1. Classification (GTDB taxonomy): domain Bacteria; phylum Planctomycetota; class Phycisphaerae; order Phycisphaerales; family SM1A02; genus SP202. The sequence continues at coordinate 42,150 of PBMX01000007.1, forward strand.
CGAAGCATGGGGCAGATCAACCACCCCAACACCGTGTCGATCCACGACGTCGGCGAGTACGAGAACGCCCTCTTCATCGTCATGGAAAAAGGCGATGGGGGGACGGCCTGGAAACTCCTCAAGGAGAAGGAACGCATTCCGTGGCCGCAGGTGATCGAGATCATCAGTGACGCCTGTGCAGGACTCGATGCCGCGCATCGTCGTGGAATGATCCACCGTGACATCAAGCCTGACAACATCCTCCTCCTTTCCGACGGCACCGCGAAACTCACCGACTTCGGGCTTGCACTGGCACCGAACACCGAGGACATCGCCGGGTCCGGGCGAATCGTCGGAACACCGCACTACATGAGCCCTGAGCAATGCCGGGGGCAGGATGTCGACCACCGGAGCGACCTCTACTCGATGGGTGGAACCTTCTACCACATGGTCACCGGTGAGCCGCCTTATCCGGAACGAGCAAGCGTTCATGATCTTCTGACCTCCCATTGCGACGACCCGGTGCCGGATCCGCGTGCCATCGATCCCGAACTGCCTGCTGAATGCACCGCCATCGTCCAGACATCGATGGCGAAGGCACCAGGTGATCGATACGCCAGTGCGGTGGAGATGCTCCAGGACCTCACGTGGCTCCGTGAACTGGCACGGAGAGCGGACTGACTTCAGGATCGGCTTTCTCCTTCCGGTTGCCCCGTGCTACCATGGGGTCCTGCGAGGCCTATATGAACATGCACGATGAGAATGAAACAACGATTGAATCGATCTTCGCCCAGGTCAGGGTGGAAGGTCGTTCGCTCGTGGCGCGACTGCGCGGACCTTCGATCGCCCAGCGTGAATCCGAGCTCATTGCGAAGGTCATTGCGCCGGAGATCGAATCAGCCGACTCGCTCTGCAAGTACCTCGTGCTGGACATGGAGGATGTCGAGTTCCTCAGCAGCATGGGCATCGGACTGCTGATCGACCTGCAGACCCGCGCGAAGGCGAGGAAGATGAAGACCGTCCTCTCGAACGTGGGCGAGAAGCTCGACACGCTGCTTCGACTCGTCAAGCTCGAGAAGGTCCTGACCCTCTGCAGGACCGAGCAGGAACTCGCCAAGGCGATCAAGAAGAAGTAACGTCCTTCGCCACCGACACGATTCGTTTCCAGCCCTCCCTCACGTGATCGAGGGTGGTTCCCCACTGGCCAACGGCGAAACGTACGACGTATCGACCATCGACCTCGCAGTGGGTGAGGCTCATCGATCCGGTCGCATTCGCCGCTTCCATGATCACCCGCGTCACCTCGTCGCCGGCTTCGTGCCTGAAGCAGGCCAGAGTCAGAGGCGCGGGAGCCACCAGCTCGAAACCATCCTCGGCCTCGATCCAGCCCACGAGTTCCCGTGTGATCTCCACGTGCCTGCGCACCATCGCCCGGAGTCCCGCGAGACCCACGACCCTGTAGAGAAACCAGAGTTTCAATGATCGGAACCTGCGACCGAGCTGGACGTGCCAGTCACGGTAGTCCACGACCCCGCCCGACTCCGTCGCGGCATTTCGGAGGTACTCGGGCATGATGGACATCGATTCGACCAGGAGTGACGCGTCCTTCAGCCAGAGGCATGAACAGTCGAAGGTGACTCCCATCCACTTGTGCGGGTTGAACGACCAGCTGTCGGCCTGCTCGACCCCGGCATGCATCCACCGGTATTCATCGCAGAGCGCCGCCGTACCGAACATCGCCGCGTCGACGTGCAGCCAGCACCCGTGCTTGGCTGCAAGCGGAGCGATGTCCGCGACCGGGTCGAACGCCCCCGTCGCCGTGGTTCCGAGGGTCGTGCAGATGAAGAACGGACGGCATCCGGCGGCCGCGTCCTCATCGAGCATCCTGGCGAGGGCCTCGGGCTGCATGGCCATGTTCTGATCCGTCTCGACGAGTCGCAGGTTCCGTGAACCGATGCCGCAGAGACGTACCGACTTCTCGATGCTCGAGTGCGCCTGCGACGAGGCGTACGCGACCAGGGGAGTCGACTCCTGGGACAAACCCTGGCTGTTGGCGACTCCGCACGTGGCCTGCTCCCTGGCGGCGACCATGCATGCAAGGACGGCGCTGGATGCGGTGTCCTGGATGACACCGCCACCGGGCCCGGGCGAATCGAAACGAAGATGGTCCGGAAGACCCAGCGCTTCGACGGTCCAGTCCAGCATGCGCATCTCCAGCTCGGTGCACGCCGGGCTCGTCGCCCAGAGCATGCCCTGTACCCCGAGGCCGCTTGAAAGCAGGTCCCCGAGCACGGACGGTTCGCTCGAGTTGCTCGGGAAATAGCCGAACCAGTTGGGAGACTGCCAGTGCGCAATCCCGGGAAGAAGGTGAGCCTCGACGTCCTCGAGGATCTCGGCCACGTCACCGGGAAGGTCCGGAGCGGACGAGGGCAGCGACTCCAGTATTGACCCAGGCGTGGACCGGGACAGAACTGGAAACTCCTCGACCCGCGACCTGTAGGACGCGATCCAGTCGATGAGCGCATGCCCCGCCCGCCTGAACTCCTCCGGGGTCATGGCTGCGTCAAGGGACGTCATCGGTTCAGGCCGGCAGCGTCTGCAACTCGGAATCGACCGCACCGATCAGGCGCTCCATCGTGGTCTGGCCGAAGTTGAACTCGAGTTCGGCGGCCTCGAAAAGCTCGGGCAGGGGTCTGGAACCGCCGAGCGAAAGCGCCTTTCGATAGTTGGCGATGGCCCTGTCCGGATCGTCGCGGTACTGCAGCCAGAGCTGCAGGGCTCCCAGTTGAGCGATGCCGTACTCGATGTAGTAGAAGGGAACGCAGAAGAGATGCAGCTGTCGATGCCACTGCTTGGCTCGCTGCCCTTCGAAACCCTGCCAGTCGACGTTCGGACCGTAGAGGCCGTCAAGTTCGAGCCAGTAGATGTCCCGCTGCTCCCTCGTGTGCTCCGGATGCGTGTAGATCCAGTGCTGGAAGGCGTCGATGGTCGCAATCCACGAAAGTGAACGGATGATGCCCTCCAGATGGGCCCGCTTGGAGCGAGCCGCCGCCTCGGGATCGTAGAACTCGTCCAGGTAGGGATGGGCCATCAGTTCCATGCTCATCGAGGCCACTTCAGCGAACTCGATGGGAAGAAACTCGCTTCGATAGGCCACCAGCGGTTCATCACGTGAGAACATCGCGTGGAAGGCGTGGCCCGCCTCGTGGACCATCGTCTCCAGGTCGCGCTGCAGCCCGGCGGCGTTCATGAAGATGAAAGGGACTCGTTTCCGGGAGCGGTCGTACTGGTATCCACCCGGCGCCTTGCCCTTCCTCGACTCCAGGTCGAGGCAGTCGCCGCCGCGAAGCGAGTCGAACATCGTTCCCAGGGAAGGATCCATCCTGTGGAAGAGACGCGAGGAGCGATCGACGAGTTCATCGGCCGTCTCGAAGGGTCGCAGTGGGTCGCGACCCTGGATGTCGACCTCCAGGTCCCATGGGCGGAGGGAATCGAGATCCAGTGCAGCAGCGCGTTCGGCATTGAGCTGGTGATAGACGGGTACGCAGATGGATCGGGCCGCCTCATGGAACTGGCGGCAATCCTCGGGCCTGTAGTCGAATCGATGCATCGCGGCGAAGGCGTACTCCATGAAGTTCTCGTGCCCGGCATTCAGCGCGACCTGGTGACGAAGCTTCACCATCTCGTCGAAGATCGAATCGATCCGCTCGTGATCCTCGTAGCGTCGGGTGACCATGGCCGTCCAGGCCGATTCGCGAACCGCTCGATCCGTCACCTGGACGAAACGACCCATCTGGGGCATGGTCCGTTCCTCGCCCTGGAACTCGACTGTCATGGCCCCGTTGATCTCGTCGTACTTCTGGCCGAGTTTCGTGTCCTCGGTCTGGAGAGGGATGTTCTCCTCGCGGAAGAGATCGATGTTCGCCTGGAGGTTGCGCATATACACGCCGTACCGATCCGAGTCGAGATCATCGAGGTGGGGGCACTGCATGATGTGGCGATCAAGCTTGAAGGAGATGTCCTTGAGCTTGGGCTCCACCTGTTCTACGAAGTCGAGGTAGGCCCTGGTCGCCTCCTCGTCATCGGTGTGACAGGTCATGCGGATGTAGAGGTTCGCCTGCGCCTCGCCCGCGGCGGCATCAAGTTCGCTTCGATCGATCAGAAGCTGCTCAAGACACCCGGCGCATTTCAACTCCCGGTCGATGAGTGACTGGTAGAGCGGTTCGAGCTGCGACCAGTCCGAGGCATCGAGGTCGACGGGTACGTGATCATTGGGGGGTGGATATGTCATCAGATCGACTCCATGAGTTCTGTCTCGATCGCACGCGCCGACACGGCGACGGCGGCGACTCCAAGTTGTTCCGACACGGCTGTCGAAAGGGCGCCGGCATGCAGCGCATCCGTGCAGGGTACGAAGAGCGTCGATCCGCTGCCACTGACGTGGACCGGAGCCTCCGCCATGGCCTCGACGGACTCCATGAGGCCCGACAGCTGCGGCGCAACCCGCATGGCGGGTTCGGCCAGGTCATTGAAGAACAGGGAGGGGTCCGGCTGGCTCGAGATCGCCCCGGCGACGGCCTCGGATCGGAATGGTCCGGCTGCACCTTCATCGAAGGCCTTGTAGACGGCGCCCGTCGAGCAGGAGAATTCCGGCAGCACGAGGACCGCCTTGAAATCGGGGACCTGATCGTGGTACTCGAGAGTCTCACCGACGCCTGTGACGATTGCGCTGCCTCCCCGAATCATGAAGGGTACGTCGCTCCCAAGGCCCAGCCCGATGGACTCCAGTTCGGATGTGTCGAGACCGAGATCGAAAAGCCTGTTGACCGCCCGAAGCATTCCTGCAGCATCCGCTGAACCACCTCCAAGTCCGCCTCCAACCGGAATCCTCTTCTCGAGTTTCACCTGCACCGGCAACGATCTGCCGACATGGGCCTCGAGCGCCATGTGGGCTCGTACAGCCAGGTCATCCGTGATGGACCAGTCGATTTCAGACATCTGGGGGGCATCTTCATGCCAAATTACGGCATACCGAGATAAATACCCTTCCTCGAGCATTGTCACGGCGAGGTCATCCGCGAAGTCGACTGTCACCATCCAGGAGGCAATTGGATGCAGGCCACCAGGTTCCGCTGCATCAACTGCAAGCGCAAGATTCAATTTCGCCGGGCATGTGCATGTCACGTGGGAGCGCATCGAGGTGACAGCGTACTCATTCAGGCCGAGGCCTGCCCCTATAATCGATTCCTGCACCAAGGAGCGCGTAGATGCCATTGACGATCACGTATCTGGACGGCCCCAGGCAGGATACGTCCATCGAGTTCGGTGATGATGTAGAGCAGGTACTGCTCGGTCGCGATCCGGAACGATGCCAGGTCGTCCTGCCTCCGGACCTGACGATGGTCGGACGTGAGCACTGCTCGATCATCCGAAGCAGCGGGCGCTATTTCCTTGAACTCGGGCCTGATCGGGCCGTCCGCGTGAATGATGAACTCGTCGAGGGTGGCCGGGCGCTGCCCATGGCCTGTGAACTGCAACTTGGTCCTCGCGGGCCTCGCCTGGGCGTGCTCTGGGAGAAGACCAGCCGCCTCGAGGCCACGACTCCCCAGGAAATCGACCAGGACGAACTTGAACGACGTGAATCAAGGGCCGTCCGGGGTACCGAACTGGACGCCCTGGCCTCGACCGCAGGCAGCACCCGTCGCGTCACGTCCATCGTGGGGATGGTGGTCCTGCTCCTGCTCGTCCTCGTTCCCGTCATCTACATCGTGCTGCAGGGTCAGGTCGGCGAGGTCGATCGGAAGGTCGCTGGTCTCGATCGACTCGAGCGGAAATACGAAGCCATGTCCGATGCGATGGCCACCAGTGGCGCCGGGCTGCAGGACATGCTTGCCCGGGCGGCCGAGTCGACCTACCTGGTCGTCTACCAGGGCGAGGAAGGAAAAGAACTTGGATTCGGAACCGCGTGGGTCGTGGGTCCCGGTGCGCTGGCGACCAATGCGCACGTCGCCGAGAAGTTCGAGCAGATTCCGGACACGGGCCGCATCGTGGTGCGATCCGGCAGTCGAGCGGGGTCCATACCCGTCGATCACCGGGTGGAGTCCATCAGCATCCACCCCGGGTACGGTGAGTTCGCCGATCTCTGGAAGGGGTACGTGCCCGTCCGGCTCAACGCGCTGAAGAACATGGAACATGTCCGGTCCGCCGGATCCGGATGCGACATCGCCATCCTCCGGGTGACCGATGCCGAGAACCTCGCACCGGCACTGCCGCTGGCCGACGAATCGACCCAGGCATCCCTGGTCGCGGGTGAACCCGTGGGATACGTCGGCTACCCGATGGAAGGCATGGCGGTCGAGGGTGTCAACCTTCAACGACCGTCTCCGCAGGTCCAGGTCGGTCGCATCACCGCGATCACCAGCGACTTCAACATCTCGGAGAAGGAGTCCTACCCGGGTGAACTGAACACGCTGCTCCAGCATTCCCTACCAGCCACCGGCGGAGCAAGCGGAAGTCCGCTGATCAACTCGAAGGGCCAGGTGGTCGGCGTGCTCAGCGCCGTGAACTTCGCGATGCTCGGCAAGAAGCGCATTCCTACCGGGGTCGGCGTCAACTTCGCCCAGCGTGCCAACCTCGTCGGCGAAGTCCTTGAAGGCCGCACTGGCATGCACGCAACGAGATCCACCTACTGGAGTGAAGAGATCGAAGACCTCTACGCGTCGGGACGCGTGGCCCAGGAGGATCCCGACCTGGACATCCTCGTCGCTGGATGGGAATCGATGATCGGCAGCCAGGAGGGTGCGGACACCCTCGTGACTTCTTCGTCCATCGATGACGGTCTCTTCTCCACCGAAACGCTGCACGCCAGTCCACTGGTCCTTGGTTCGGGTGACGATCTTGGCATCGAGATGTACGCACGCGAAATCGAGTTGAGCCTCGAAGGCGGAAACAACTACCTCCTGGCCGCGGAATCGGACGGACCGGTCGAACTGGAACTGCTCAACGAGGACGGCTCCCTGTCCGAGTCGATCGTCATCAACGAACTCATCGAGGTGCGTCCGGGGCTGAAGGCGATTTCCTTCAGTACCACGCAACCCGGTACCGTTCGCGGCAGGATTCTCGTGGGAACCGAGGCGGGCCACATGTCCTACTCGCTCCATGAAGCACAGGTCACGAAGGTCACGCCCGAGATCGCCCTCAACTGGGTGAAGGAGGAATGGCTCAGGAGCCTCAAGACTCCCGAAGGCGGGACCCCGGAGATCGTCGAGGTGGGTCAGTGGACTGGTTCGATCGATACGCCGCATGGAACGCTGAAGGTCCATGCGGCCAGGCAGCTCATCGAACTTGAAGACGCCGGTCCCTACCTGCTTGCGGCCATGTCCGATGACAAGGGTGAACTGGACATGCGCCTGCTGCGTGGCGATGCCGATGACGTCATCGCAGAGGATGATGCCGACGACTGGTATCCATGCATCGCCTTCGATGCCTCTGGCAGGACCGATCTCGAGGCCGAGCTCTTCTCCCCGAAGGCAGGAGCCTCGTACAGGATCTGGCTGTTCAAGACACGCTGATGCCTACTCGCCCTGGTCCTGGGCGACGTGCTTCTCGAGCATGCGCTCGTACTGGGCAAGATCGATCTTCATGAAGTGCGTGGCCAGTTCCGGGTCGAACTGGCTGCCGGCATTGTCACGAACCTCGGCCAGAGCATGCTCCTTGTCGAGGGCTCCCCTGTAGGCCCTGGCGGAACTCATCGCATCGAAGGCATCGGCGACGGCGAGGATCCGCCCGAAGTAGGGAATCTCCTCGCCGGCGAGTCCGTCCGGGTATCCCTTTCCATCCCATCGTTCGTGGTGTGAACGCACCCCATCCATCATGGCCTGCAACTGGGGCACATCCTCGAGGATGCGGCAGCCCGTCACGGGATGCTCCTTGATCCGGTCGAACTCCTCATCGGTAAGGCGTCCGGGCTTGCGCAGGATCGACTCCGGAATCCCGATCTTCCCGACATCATGGACGAGGCCGCTGACGTGAAGGCGGTCGAGGGCGTCTTCGCCCAGGCCTGCAGCGCGACCCAGTTCACGACCAAGCCACGCAACGCGTTCGGAGTGACCACGCGTGTAGGTGTCCTTTGCATCGATGGCGGCCACGAGGGCTCGTACCGTTCCCAGGAACAGTTCACGACGTTCCTGGGCCAGCCGGTGTTCCAGGTCGATCCGCGCGAGACTGGCATTGGCCATGGCCGTGATACGACCAAGTCCTGCGCAGTACTCCATGTCGTTGCGATCGAAGGGGCGGGCGCCTTTCCCACGGTTGTCCAGATAGAGGCAGGAGACGACCGCCGGACCGACCTTGATTGGAATGCAGAGCGCTTCCTGGATCCGAAGTTGGCGGATGCTCTCGGTGGGATTGTGTTCCTCGTCCCATTCCTGCGTGAAGTGGACAAGTTCACCCTCGCTGGCTGCACGAAGCAGCGTACGACTGAAGACCGCCGACTCGGTCCCGAGGTCGCCGATACAGGTAATGACGTCGACCACGTCATCCTGGCCAAGCGGGCGAAGCATGGCCGCGTTCTCGAAGCCGGTTCCGTTGATCGCCGCCTCGACAACGGCATGCGCCAGTTCATCCTCGTTCGACGCCCCGTGAATCGAACTTGCGCAGTCGAGGAGAAGTTCCAGTCGCTCCTTGGCCATCTGGGTGCCGCGGACATCCGGCATGCGCGTCAGGCGTGGATCTTCGCTCGTATCCTGCGTCGACTCGGTCTTGATGGGAACAAGTTGCTCGGTCCGCTCGCCATCGAAGGCCGGGTCGAGCACCTGGAACGTCCAGGGTTCGATGACCACGAGATCGCGGTGACGCAGCAGGACCGCGTGGTCCGGGTCGATCCTCGTTCCATTGAGCCACGTACCTGCCTTGCTGCCCTGGTCGGTGATGGTCCACTGGCCTCCGTTGGGTCCGGGTCGATGCTCGAGGAGTGCGTGGTCACGCGATACGGTGTTGAAGGACTCGAGCTGCAGGTCGCACTTGGATCGTCGACCGATGCTGCATGGGCCCGGTGGGACAAGCATGATCGATCGCGGATCGGGTCCTGCGACGGATGTGAACTTCAGGGTTGTACCGGCGTCCTGGGTCATCGAACCTGTGCCTTGCTGCCTGCGTTGCGGTCATGGTACAACCTAGTCACCTGACGGACCCTGCAAGGAGTTCATACATGTCCATCCCTATTACGACGACCTTCGAGATCGAGGGGTATCGCATCGTGGAATACAAGGGGGTCGTCCGGGGCATCGTGGTCCGGGCGCCGACCATTGCCCAGGGCATTCTCGGCGGCTTGAAATCAGTCGTCGGTGGGAAGATCGGTGCCTATACCGACATGTGCGAACAGACGCGCAGCGACGCTTTCGAGCACCTCATCGAACATGCCGAGCAGGTGGGGGCCAATGCCGTCGTCGGTTTCCGCTACGACTCCTCGGAGATCGCCGAAAGCGCCACGGAGGTGCTCTGCTACGGCACGGCGGTCGTCATCGAGCCGGCAACCACGTGATTCTCAGGCTTCAACCCACGGCGTGCAGTCGCGGGTCGAGACCGTGAAGGCACAACCCGGCATCGCCTCGGCAAGTCGATCACGCAGGAGCGGAAGGTAGCCACGCTCGGTATTCGTGTGCCCGGCGAGAATCACCGTGATGCCACGATCCCGCGCCGCCAATACATCGTGGTGACGCATCTCGCCCGTGACGAACAGCGTGCACCCACACGCCGCCGCTTCATCCAGCAATGAACCTCCCGCGCCGGGGCAGAGCCCGACATGCTCATGGGATGCCGGCCCGCCGCGACCCTCGGCGACGCGCAGGGTCGACACGCCGAGGTGTGCCTTGAGCGATGCGACGATGTCCGCAGTCGATTTCGGCTCGGCAAGCGCCAGGCAACGGCCGATGCCCGTGTCGTGCATCGGGCGGTCGGCCAGTGGAATCACGTGGACCGGCGGCTCCTCATAGGGATGCGCCGATCGCAAGGCGGCCAGGACTCCGGCCAACCCGCGAATCGAGCTGACCATCATCAGGCGACGTTCGTTGACACGCTCCAACTGCCCGGCCTTGCCCGAGGCGGGATTGGTCGAGGGGCCCCCGATGAAGGTGCCCTCGTTCTCGATGCTCGTCGAGCAATGCGTGTAGTCGCCGATCGTGCCCGCACCGGCATCACCCATCGCGCTTCGCACGGCGTCCATTGCTTCAAGTGGCACGTAGGTCACGACCTTGCACTGTTCATGTGAACCAAGTTCGGTCGCCGCCTGCAGCGGACTGACCTCGCCGGCCCCGATACCGTCCGCCAACCAGTCGGCCATGCCGCCCGGGGCGGCGTCCAGCGCCGTATGCGGGCTGAAGACCGCGATGCGCGAAGCGGCCGCCTGGAGCACGACCGCGGAAGTCGGGTCGGATGCGATGAAGCGCTTCAAGCCCGAGAAGATGGGGGGGTGGTAGGCGATGATGGCATCGGCATCAGCCTGCTCGGCCTCGACGAGAACCTCCATGTCGAGGTCGATGCAGAGGAATACCGTGTGCAACGTCCAGTTCCCTGAACCGACCAACAGGCCCACATTGTCCCATTCCGCGGCGTGGGCGACGGGTGCGATGGACTCCCAGGTATCGACAAGGTCCTGAACGACGTGCGGCACGGTGCTTCTCCAGGAAGGCGTTGTACCACATGCAGCGGGTGATTGAACAGGGCCGCTATAATCGACCCTCTTCAAGACCAAGGAGTCCAACCATGCGCAGGTTCAGCCTCGAAGAATCGACGAATCCCGCCCTCAAGCACGGGGAACTCTTCGCCCCCGTCAGTGGGACGGAGACGGCCAGCATCCAGGGCGTGGTGAACAAGACGGCCATGCTGACCGTCATCGCCATCATCGGTGGCATGATCGGCGTCTCCATCGCTCCATCGATACCGGGTGGCGCGATGATCGCCGTGGTCATCCTGACGGCCATCGTCACCCTCGGCCTCTACTTCGCCGCCATCGCAAGGCCGATGCTCTCAGCCGTCCTTGCGCCGATCTATGCGATCGTCGAAGGATGCTTCCTGGGCATCTTCACGAGCATGGTCGATTCCTGGCTCGCCTCGAGCCAGATCACCGTCGCCGGGGGCGTCGCCCTGCAGGCCTTCATCATCACCATCGCCATCCTTGCAGCCATGCTGATTCTCTATTCGATGCGCATCATCCAGCCCACCCGGAAATTCCAGGCCGTCGTGGGAACCTGCATGATGGGCATCTTCCTGGTGTACCTGATCGCGCTGCCCCTGATGCTCTTCGGCATCGAGGTGCCCTTCATCTCGGTCTTCACCACACCCACCTCCGGCTCCGGAATGCTCATCGGCATCGGTGTGAACCTGTTCATCCTGCTGATCGCCTCGCTGATGCTCATCATCGACTTCGGCATCATCGAGCAGCGCATCAAGAGCGGGTCGCCCAAGCGCATGGAATGGTTCTGCGGGTTCATCCTGCTCGTCTCCCTGGCATGGATCTACATCCAGTGCGTCGAGCTGGTGGCGCGAATCGCCGCCGCGAATCGAAACTGAACATGACGAGCACCCTCAAGGCATCAAGCGAGACCACCATGGCCCTGTCGCCCATCGAGGACATTCTCGAGGAACTGAAGGCCGGGCGCATGGTCGTGCTCGTCGATGACGAGGATCGCGAGAACGAGGGTGACTTCGTCTGCTCCGCCGAGCACGTGAACGTGGACATGATCAACTTCATGACACGCATCGGCGGCGGATACCTCTGCGTCGCCCTTGCCGGCGAGGCATGCGACCGGCTCGACCTGTCGCCACAGGCAGCCGTGAACACCTCGTTGCGTACGACGCCGTTCACGGTCAGTGTCGATGGCCATCCCCGGCACGGCGTAGGAACCGGTATCTCCGCAAGTGATCGAGTCACGACCATCAAGCTGCTGGCCGAGCCGGACTCCAGGCCCGACGACTTCGTTCGGCCGGGTCACATCAACCCCCTCCGCGCACGCGACGGCGGAACACTCGTACGGACCGGGCAGACCGAGGGCAGCGTCGACCTGATGCGTCTCGCCGGTCTCAAGCCCGCGGCGGTCATCATCGAGATCGTCCGGCCGGACGGCGAGATGGCACGCATGCCCGACCTTGAAGCCATCTGCGCCGAGCACGACCTGAAGATGTGCAGCGTCGAGCAGGTCATCGAGCACCGCCTGGCACGGGAATCGCTCGTCGAGCGTGTCGAACCGCTGCAGGGAACACCAATCGAGACTCCACACGGCACCTTCACGCTGCATGCCTATCGCAGCGCCATCGATCCACAGCCGCACATCGCACTTGTCGTGGGCGAACTTGATTCTGGTGAACCCACACTCGTTCGAGTCCAGCGACGGGACCTTCTTGGTGACATCTTCGATGCAACCGACCGGCCGACAGGGCGGCAGCTCCGAGCCTGCCTGCGACAACTCCAGGAAGCGGGGCGTGGCGTGCTGGTCTACCTCCGACCAGAGCACATGGGCGACGGCCTGCTCGACCAGCTGCAGAGCATCCAGCGACCGGGCCACGACGACCCGGATCAACCCGACCTGACCAGGAGCGACGGCGTGGCGGCCAGGTCACGACCCATCGAGGAACGTGAACTTGGAACAGGCAGCCAGATTCTTCGCGACCTGGGCCTCAGCAAGCTTCGCCTGTTGACCAACAGCCCGCGACCCTACCCGGGCCTGCATGGCTACGGTCTCGAGATCGTCGAACACGTTCCGATCGAGGTCGAGGACACCGATCGAAGCTGATCCGATACCCGCCGACCTGCTCAGTCCATCGAACCGTTGAGTCGGATCTGCATGCCCAGGACGGCCCGGGCCTGTTCGAAGTCTCCCAGTTCGACGAATGATTCACGAACAACCATGGCCGCGGCATTGCGGACGGGCAGGGCGACTTCCGGGTCTTCCATGATCGGGAAGAGGACCTCGAGTCGACCTTCCGGCTCCAGGTGCTGCCTGGCTTCCCAGACACCGAAGAGCGCCACGTTGATCGGATCCGACAGGGCATCCGCAATCATCCCGGACATCTGCATCTTGCCCACGAACTCGCCACCTTCACGGAAGAATGGATCCTCTTCGCCATGGTCCATGTGGTGAGGTTCCATGTGTGGGCGGCCCATTTCGGAATGACCGAAGTGGTTGCCACGGCGTCGCATCTCCTCTTCTTCCATGTGCATGAACATCTCATGCCTCATGTGATCATCCATGTGCATGTCGTGCTCGTCCATGTGCATGAACATCTCGGGCATGCCCTGGCCTCGACGACGCATCTGCTCCATGACCATCTCGCGGACTGCGTGGGGCACATCCTCCATGTCACCCATGATCTCGATGTGGATCTCCCCTTCCATCTCGCCGTCGGTCATGTCGCCAAGGTCGAAATGCATCTCTCGATGCTCCCCTTCGTGATGACGCTCATCGCCGTGACGGTGCTGCTCATCGTGCATGTCACGTCGCGGGGGGCCATCTGGACGACGGTCCTGGTCCGGTCCCGGCCTTCTGCCCTGGACTCGATCCCGACCACGATCCCTGTCCTCGCCACGAATACGCCCCTCGGCGCGCAACTGGGCTCGAAGCGCCTCGATCTCGGCTTCGAGAGCCTTGATCTTCTCGGCACTCTCGTTGTCGTGCGTTTCAGCGGACATGGCCGGCAGGGTTGCAAGGGAAAGAACGGCGGTTGCAAGCAGGATGGGGGTATTCATGGTCAACTCCAGGAACGGGATATGCGAAGCCCTCATGGTACAGGGATGGATTCGACATGTCCGCAAACATGGATGCAGAGCCGCCAGGTGCCGTGAATGCGATCAGTTGCCCGGTTCGACGACACGAGCCACGATCGAGATGCGCTCGACCTGCGTCGGTGTCGTAGCCGTCGCGGTGAAACGATGGCCGTTCTCGTCGTAGGACTCGCCCGTTTCAGGAACATGGCCGATGCAGGCCATCAGCCACCCGCCGACCGTGTCGTATTCCTCGTCCTCGGGAAGTCCAAGATCAAGGGCCTCGTTGAGATCGTCGATGTGGAAATGGCCGTCGACCTCGTACTGTCCCTCCGCGAGGGGCCTGAGGGTGGGGTGTTCCTCGTCATCTGGCTCGTGTTCGTCGACGATCTCACCAACGATCTCCTCGAGGACGTCCTCGATCGTCACAAGTCCGGCGGTGCCACCGTACTCGTCGACCACCATGGCCATGTGAACCTCGGACCTCTGGAAATCGGCAAGGAGGTCGGCGACCTGCTTGGTCTCCGGGACGACGATGGGTCGACGCAGCAGCGGTCTCAAGGTGAAATCCGCAGCTTCCTCGCCAAGCCACCTGACGAGGTCCTTGGCATAGAGAATGCCCGCGATGTGATCGAGATCCTCCTCGTAGACCGGGATGCGGGAATGCCCGACTTCGGCGATGAGGCGCCTGATCTCGGAAAGATCATCGGTGTATTCAAGACCGTCGATGTCGGTCCGGGGTGTCATGACTTCGCCGACATCGGTGCTGCTGAACTCGACGACGTTCTCGATGAGGGCGACTGCCCCTTCATCGAGGCCACCCTCCCGATGGGACTGCTCGATGGTCCGGAGAAGTTCGGCCTCGGCCTCGGCCTGTTCTCCATTGCCCTCGGTGCCTGCGCCACTGAGGCGCCTGATCACCTCGTCGGTGAAACGGATGATTCCGGAGACGCCGTACGCGAAACAATCGAACAGTCGCAGGAACGGGAAGGACATCGAGATTGCAGCCGGGCCCGCGTGTCGGGCGATGCCGGACGCGACGAGGTCGAGCGAGATCCAGCACAGAACCGTCCCCGTGCAGATCCCGACGAAGAAACCGGGAACCGAGAACTCCTCCCCCGGGAGTCCACTGAAATCCAGGACCCAGAGCACCATCCAGGCGACCGCGATGAGCAGCGACACCAGGGCGGCGACGTGCGCGATGATCGCGCGACGTGGTTCCATCTTCTGCCAGGTGACATCACGACCCCGTGCCGCAAGACGTCGTTCGATCGCGGAACGCCCGCCATTGCGCAGGATCAGCGACAACGACATGCTCAGCGTCGA
>PBMX01000008.1 GCA_002722935.1 Phycisphaerae bacterium
TGGAGCGCGACGGCAATGTGAATGCATCGAGATTCTGCGCCGGTTGCCACGACCCCGTCCCGTTCTTCAGCGGTGCCTTCAACGATCCCGACTACGACATGGTGCATGATGAAACCGCGCACGCGGGGATCACCTGCACGGTCTGCCACAGCATCACGCACGTGAACTCGGTGCGCGGCAACGCTGATTACACCATCGAAGAACCCATCCACTACCCGTTTGCCGACAGTGAAAACGACCTGCTTCAGTGGGTCAATCGCCAACTGGTCAAGGCAAAGCCGGAGTTCCACAAGAAGACCTTCCTGAAGCCCCTGCACCAGACCACCGAGTTCTG
The DNA here is from genome assembly GCA_002722935.1 of Phycisphaerae bacterium. GTDB lineage: Bacteria > Planctomycetota > Phycisphaerae > Phycisphaerales > SM1A02 > SP202. Next base: position 335 of record PBMX01000008.1, read on the forward strand.
CGGCACGTGTCACAAGGTCCACCTGCCCGAGGAACTCAACGACTACAAGTGGCTCCGTGGACAGAACCACTACGACGCCTTCTGGCTCAGCGGGGTATCAGGCCATGGCATCTCGAGTTTCTACTACCCGCCCGTGGCTGAAGTGAACTGCAATGACTGCCACATGCCGCTGATGGCATCGGATGACTTCGGCGCCAAGATTCGTGGAGATGATGAGTTCGCCACTGTCCACGATCACATGTTCCCCTCGGCGAATACGGCCATTCCCACCATGGTCGACATGCCGCGGCCCGAGGAGGCCATCGAGAAACACCGGGAGTTCCTCGAGGGGGTCATGCGGCTGGACCTCTTCGGGATCAAGAAGGATGGAACCATCGACGGTGAACTGGTTGCGCCGCTTCGTCCCGAGGTCCCGGTGCTCGAGCCCGGGGAGAGCTACCTGCTGGAGGCGGTGATTCGTACGGTGAAGATGGGGCACCTGTTCACGCAGGGGACGGCGGACTCCAACGAGGTCTGGATGGACGTGGAGGTCCGCAGCGGTGACCGGGTCATCGGTCGCAGCGGTGGGTTCATCGATGAACACAACGAGGTGGACCCCTGGTCGCATTTCGTCAACTCGTTCGTCATCGACCGGGAAGGGAACCGGATCGATCGCCGCAATGCGCAGGACATCTTCACGTCTCTCTACAACCACCAGATTCCACCGGGGGCCGCCGATTCGATCCACTATTCATTCACGGTGCCGGATGACACCGAGGAGCCCATCACCGTCACGGCCAGCCTGAAGTACCGGAAGTTCGATACCCAGTACATGCGTTTCGTCGAGGATGATCCCGACTATGTGAATGATCTCCCGGTTACGGTTCTTGCCGAGGACTCCGTGACCTTCCCGGTGGCCGGTGGAGCGGCCGTCGAGGAGAACCCGCCATCCCCTGTTCCAGCCTGGGAGCGATGGAACGACTACGGGATCGGCCTGCTTCGAAAGGGGCAGCGGGGAGAACTCGTAGGAGCCGAGGATGCCTTCAAGCAGGTCGAGGCCGAGGGTCGCAGCGAGGGGCCCATCAACCTCGCTCGCGTCTACATCAAGGAGGGCCGTGTGACCGAGGACGCTCCCTCGGCCATTGCACGGGCTGCGGCGATGGACCATCCCGCACGACAGTGGCACCTGCTCTGGTTCGGCGGGCTCATCGACAAGGAGAACGGGAATCTCGACGATGCCATCGACAAGTTCAGGCAGGTGATCGAGGGTGGTTTCGAGCAGGCGCAGGGGCGTGGTTTCGACTTCGCCAAGGATTACACGGTCCTCAATGAACTTGGGCGAACGCTGTACCAGCGTGCGAGGCAGGAACGGGGTGAAGCCCGACTTGCTCGGCGCGAGCAACTGCTTCGCGAGGCCCAGGAGGTCTTCGAATCCGTCCTCGTGCTGGACCCGGAAAACACGACGGCTCACTACAACCTCCAGCAGATCCATGATGAACTGGGCGAGGAGGAGGAGGCCCGTGCACACGCCGCCCTTCACCGGAAGTACAAGGTCGATGACAATGCCCGTGACAAGGCCGTTTCCACCGCCAGGAGCAGGTACCCGGCTGCGAACCAGGCCGCCGAGGACATCGTGATCTACGATCTGCAGCGGCCAGGGGCACCTGGTCTTGATGATTCGGGCACCCAAGTGCCGACGGACACTCCATGAGCGACGACCTCCACGAACCGAATGAGCCGAATCAGCCTGCCGACGTCGACCAGGATCCGGGGGTCGAGTACGTCCCGGAGGATGACGCCATCATCGGGGTCGCCTTCAAGTGGTCGGTACTGGTCATCGTGCTTCTGGGAAGCCTCGGGCTTGTTTTCTTTCTCCTCTACAGGGGAGGCGGAGAGGAGTCGGAGACGATCATCGAGAAGACCGTTGAATCTCCCGAGGCCCTGGTTCCCGATGTCGCGATCCTGCCGGATGTGACCTTCACCGACATCACCCTCGAATCGGGGATCGAGTTCGTCCATGAAAGCGCCGCGGAGGGAGAGAAACTGCTGCCCGAGACGATGGGCAGCGGGGTGGCATTCTTCGACTCCGATCGAGATGGAGACCAGGATCTGCTGCTCATCAATGCCATTCCCTGGGAGGGGTCCGACCGGGTTCAGGCCCCGATGGCGCTCCTGATAAACGATGGCACCGGGCACTTCACCGATGTGACGGCCGGCTCCGGCCTCGAGGAACCGATGTACGGAACCGGCGTGGCGATCGGGGATGTCGATGCCGATGGCCTGCTCGATCTCTACGTCACGGCTCTGGGTTCCAACAGGCTGTATCGAAACCTCGGGGAGAACCGGTTCAAGGACCTCACGGATTCCAGTGGAGTTGCTTCGGGCCCGACGGACTGGAGTTCAAGCCCCGCCATGTTCGACTACGACGGTGACGGCGACCTGGATCTGTTCGTCCCCAACTACGTCAAGTGGACTCGGGACCTGGACATCTCGAACAACTACACCCTCAACGGGACGGATCGTGCCTACGGGCCGCCGAAACTCTACGCGGGGACGCAGCCGGAGCTGTATCGAAACGATGGAACGGGTCGTTTCGAGGACGTGTCCGAGGAGGCCGGGATCCAGGTGTTCAATCCCTATGACGGGTATCCCGTGGCCAAGTCGCTTGCGGTCGTCCCGATCGATCTCGATCGGGATGGTTGGATGGACCTGATCGTCGCCAATGACACCACACGGAACTTCCTCTACCACAACAACGGGGATGGAACCTTCACCGAGATCGGGGAGGACGCCGGCGTGGCCTACGACAATCGCGGCCTCTCCACGGGCTGCATGGGCATCGATGCGGCGCACTACCGGAATGACGAGGCGATCGGCATCGGGATCGGCAACTTCACCATGGAGATGACGAGTTTCTACGTCTCGGGCCGTGACCCGATGCTCTTCTCCGATGAAGCCATCATCGAGGGAATCGGTTCGCCCACGAGGCTCCTGCTGTCCTTCGGCCTGTTCTTCCTGGACTACGACCTCGATGGTCGGCTGGATCTCTTCCAGACCAATGGGCACCTGGAGGACGAGATTTCGGAGATTCATCGCTCCCAGCAGTACCGCCAGCCGGCCCAGTTGTTCTGGAACACGGGAAGCGACAGCGGGGCGACCTTCGAACTGGTTCCCTCCGAGATCGCAGGTGACCTGGTGACGCCCATCGTCGGCAGGGGGGCGGCCTACGCGGACATCGATGCCGACGGCGATCTGGACATCATCGTGACGCAGGTGGGGGACCGACCGCTGCTGCTTCGAAACGAGCAGGCCCTTGGGCACCACTGGATCCGGATCGTGCTGCAGGGCACCTTGCCGAATCTCGATGCGATCGGTGCCTGGGTCGAGGTCGATGCCGGTGGGGTGACCCAGCGACGGAAGGTGATGCCCACGAGAAGCTACCTCTCGCAGGTGGAACTGCCTTTGACCTTCGGGCTCGGCGAGAATGACGGGATCGAAGCGCTTCGGGTGACCTGGCCGGATGGCAGCATCCAGGACGTCGATGTCGAAACCATCACCATCGACGGCGAGACCATCATCAGGCAGGAGTCGGCGGAGGGGCCTCGATGACCCAGCCACACTCGGGGCAGGTGTCGCTTGTCCAGCCTGTTCGCGGGTATCGACATGCCTGGCAGCGTGTCACCTCGTAGTCGAAATGGATCATGCTCTGGCAGTGCGGGCAGGTGTGCTTGCCCGACGCCATCGTCTGCCGCGCATTGCAGACCGGGCAGTTGAAGCGAAGAAGACCGCTGCCCGTGCGTCCACGGCGAAGGGCCGTGGAAATGGCGGTGAGGCACAGACAGGAGATGATGCCGCAGAGCGTGACGATTCCCATCGCCATCGACAGTCGATACATGAAATCGAAGACCGCTACACGATGATTGTGCGTCTCACTTATGACCTGCGAGGCGATGACAAGAAGCGTCGCCCAGGTGCAGATGATGACGGCCCGCCTCAGCCACCGGGCCTTCAGGGGCATGGCCAGTGATTGAAGCAGTTCCGAGATGGCAGAGGCGATCGCCAGGGTTCCAAGTGCCGTTGCGATATCCATCAGAAGGGGGCCAGGCTCCCAGCCCGTTCGGAGGTGCCAGGTCATGTTGATCACGATCCACAGCATGCCGAAGGCTCCGGCAAAGGAAAGACCCGCCCACTTGCGCCACCCCAGTCGAGCCTGAGGCTGGCCGTGGGGTTGCAGCAGAACGAGGGCGGCCAGCCAACCTGCAGTGCCGGTTGCGGCCCCGGAAACAGCCAGCATTTCTCCCGAGAACGAGAACCAGACTTCCGTGCAGATCAACAGGGTTGCTGCAGCCGTCGCTCCGAAGCCGGTCCATCCCGCTCTGGTTCCCCATTCGAACTCACTGAGCACGAGGGCGATGACGGCCGCCGGAAGCATGTAGTCGATGACGGCGAGGCTCACGAGGAGTTCCAAGACATCCAGGCCAAACTGGTCTTCCCAGACCATGGCGTTGACCAGCAGGAGGTTGATGAGTGTCACGATCGACAGAAGGTACGCGGATGAGCGGAAGGCCCTCAACAAGCCAAGCAGGCTCCAGCATGCAAGCAGTCCGCAGGTGACGGCAACCGACACCGCCGTGCCGAACATCTGCCACAGGACCCCCTCATTCTCGGCCAGGATCGCTGCAACACCAAGGAGGGCGGTTGCGGCAAGGGCTGCGAACATCAGCCGGAGTGTGATGGTCCTGTCGATCATGGGATCCTCAGGATACCGCGCGGCCCAAAAAGAACCGCCCCCCGGCAGAAGCCGGGGGGCGGGGTAAGGCATGTTGCCTTGGCGAGTCTCGAGAAAGTCTCGCCATCAACTACAGGTGCGATTACTCGACATGCATCGAGTAGGCGGCACCACCGCTGGCACAGTCCCAAGCCACATTCCAATCGGAAGGACCAATCCAGAGGCAGTAGTTGCCAGCCGCTACCGTGATGTCATAGCCATCCTGGTAGAAGCCTTCATCATTGATGGCGTAGTCGACGAACGCCAAGGCGTCGATGTCGACAATGCCCAGGAGGTGGGCTCCACCTGCACCATGGGTGAGGGTGAAGGTACCACCAGCATCGATGACGCCATTATCGTCATACCAGTCGGTATCACGATATTGGCCGCCGGTCGGTCCGTCGACATAGACGGAAGCCGTACCGCAGTGGACGTTCCCGAGGGTGTAGGCACCAAGGGTACCGTCACCGTTCAGGCCAGCATTGCAGTCATCGGCGGTATCGAAACCGTCTTCCTGACAGATGCTGCATCCATCATCTTCCTCGTTGCTGTCCTGGCTGCCGTCACACCCGTTGAAGGGCAATGGGCAGGAAACAGTCGAGCAATCTTCGCCCTGGACCCAGAGGCCACCAAGAGCATCGCAGTCACCGTAGGTGACTTCACCGGCACAGCCGCCATCGACACAGCATGCGGCGGTTTCAGAACCACCGGTGTAGCTGAGCGTCATGGTGCCTGCACCAGTTGCTGCATTCCAACCACCGATACGGATGAGATACGTCTGACCGCCAATGACGGGCAGGTTATCAACCGCGGAGTAGTAGGACTGGCAGCCAGTCTCACCACTAGCATCACCGTTACAGGCGATGTTGTGGGTTCCATCACCGTCATTGCATCCACCTTCGTAGATGGCGAGTGACGTGTCATAAGACGCAGCATCGCAGAGCGATACGCTGATGGTGCCATCAGAATCAGGCGAGAACGAGAAGAACACGTCAGGTGATCCGGCCCAATCAAGATAGGTACCGGAGCAGACTGCGTCATTCGGGTCTGCCCATTCTGGGTTGGCATATGTGGTATCGAATGCGTGTGCACCCGGTCCGACAGCCTCGGCACCTTCGCAGGTGTCGTTGAGCGGAGTCGGGTCGCAATCGATGTCGGAACAGAGTGTTCCGCCACCCTGGTGCGTTCCGCCGAAGGCGGTGCATTCAGGCGGGATCAGGCCATCAACGCACTGGGTGAGACCGATGCAGCATGCACCCTGTTCATACCCAGCACAGGAGATGTTGAACGTGCCCGAGCCGGTTCCGCCTTCAGAGAAGGAACCGATACGGATGACGATTGACTCGCCAGCCGCCATGGCAAGCGTGAGCTCGGAAGTGAGACCACAGGCGCCACTGAGGGCATCGTCGTTACAAGCAAGCATTTCACTGCCGCAATCCGTGTAGACAGCGATTCGTGAATCGAAGTCGACGGTGTTGCAGGTGCTGATGGTGACATCACCTTCGCAGCTGGCCGTGTAGGTCCAGTACAGATCGTTGTACAGACCTTCCTCACCGAAGTTATCACAAGCGGTGAAGTCAGCAGCTCCGTCAGAAGTTGCGCTCGTGTTGTCGATGGCGTTGTCGCCTTCGGCAGCAGCGATTGCAGCTTCGCAGGTGTTGTTGTCAGGAGCAGGTTCGCAACCAGCGTCTGCACAGTCCGTTCCGTCTCCCTGGTAGGAGCCGTCACAGCCAGCTTCAGTCGCGTTTGAGCACGAACCATCCGTTGCACAGCAAGCACCGCTGAGGCATGAGCCACAATCGGAGCCAGTACCGAGCCAGTCGCCGGAGCAGTCTGCTTCAGCAACATCTTCTGTGCAGGAGCCGTCGCCTAAGCAGCAGGCACCCCGTGCAACACAATCACTTCCCCAATCGCCGATGACGGCGAGAAGGTCGGAGACGTTGACAGTGCAGTCACCATTTGGCGCTGGTGCACAGTCGCCGACGGGACGATACGTTCCGTCGCCAGTTGCGCCCCAGTTGCCGATGACGGCAAGGAGGTCAGAGACGTTGACGAATCCGTCAGGCGCCTCATCTGGACCACTGACGTCAGCAGCGCAGACTTCCGGGAGAGCGCCGCTGCAGGGATCTGCAGTGCCACCCATCACGCGAAGAGCCACGTTATTGGGGGTGGCTGAAGGACAGGGAAGTCCGAAGCCACCACCAGGGTTGGCCTGGTTCATGTCCAAAGCAGAGCCGCCACCTTCAAGGATTTCGAAGCTGATGGCTGAACCAGTCTGACCGTTGGTGCCGAACTCGTTGTTCGGAACCACTGACACGCCATTGATGTTGCCCGAAGGCCCACCATTGACGGGCAGTCCAATCTTCGACATGCCTGCAAGGCCGCCGAATTCTTCAACCAGGTCGCCCGATGCTTCTGTTGCCGTGTACGCGTCACCATTCAGGTCGGCGCACGGAGCATTGTCCTTATCGGAGTACAGGTTGACCGAGTAGCCGGAGATCCCGGTGGGGCCGGCGTAGCCGTTCCAGCCACCAAAGACCAGTTCGACTGACATGATGGCCGAACCAGCAGAATCAAAGTCATCCACGCACGCAACGTTGTACTGCGCGAAGGATGCTTCGAAAATCTGGTTGGCTGTCATGTTCGACAGATCGATATTGGAACCGTCATCCGTTCCAATCTGATCCATCAGCACGACTCCACCAGCAAGACTTGCACTGGCGAAGCCGAGGATACATAAACAAGACGGTAGGGTTTTCATGGGTATTCTTCCCCTCTTAACGAACACTTCTCTCTCGAAGATCGACGGCGCCGTCAATCTCAGATCTTCTTGTGACTCCAAGAGATTCCAGGAGCCACGGTTGGCAACTATCGAGTACGGCCCGACAGCCACCACTTCTCATTCTTCAAGTGTGTCTAACTTCCTTCTTCTCATGCCGTTGCATGCAAAGATGCAGCGGCTCCTCTTCCTCCGGCAAGACCCATGCACATGTATCGGGAACGCCAGATTCCGTGTCTAGAATGTACGGTAACAGGCCCCCTGTCAAGCATTTGTCCCTGATTCTCAACCAGAGAAGGCCTTTTTTCGAGTCTTGGTGATCGGATGATGCCCTGAAGGCTGTTATCGGGCTGATTCGTTGTGTGAACCCTCCTTTGAATGGCAAAAAAGGGCATCGACTCGCATCAATGCGAGGTCGATTCAGCCCATGCCAGAAGAGCATCCCGGGATGTCCCTGCTCGTTGACAGGAGTCAGGGACTGATGACCTGGCCATCATTGGCCGTACCGGGGGTGGCAAGGTCGATGAGGAGGGTCCAGGTGAAGTCCCCAGCAAGCCCTCCAGTGCCCGTGAGGCCGATGGAGGAGAGTTCGGAGACTCCCTGTTCCAGGACGCCCACGTCCGTGGAGGTCATGCCAACTGCAGGTCCATCAGTGGCCATGAAGGAGCCCTCGTACGAGATGAAGGCGGCAACCGAGCCGTCGACATCAAGGGACATGCCATCGGGGCCTCCATTCTGGATGCCGCTGATGGCGCTGGAGTAGATCGCCCAGCCGGATCCTGTTTCACCAGGGATGAAATCAGCCCCGATGTTGTACGAGCCGTAGGCAACTCCATTGCTGCCGTTGTAGAGCGTCAATGTGACCTGGGAGGGATCGACACCGTCCAGGAGAACGACTTCCACGAACTCGTTGAGGTCGCTTCCGGAGTTGTCGTAGTGGAACTCGTTGATCCACAGGTTCGTGGGAATCTCGCCCTCGCAGTCGTCGGGAATGCCGTTCCCATTGACGTCTTCCTGGGTTCCATCAGCAATCTCGCAGACATCACCGATGCCATCGAAATCACAGTCTTCCTGCCCGGGATTCGGGAGGTAGCAGTTGTCGAACTCATCCGAGATCCCGTCTCCATCGGAATCGACGGGCTGATCACAACTGCCCAGTGGGACACCTTCGTGGGTGTATCCAGGCGACCAGAGGCTTCCATCCGAGGCGACCTCGGAGTGTTTGAAGAAGGTGTCGCCGTAGACGTCCGGTGAACGCGTCAGGCTCTGGTTGTCACCACCTTCGCCGCCGTAGATGACCTGGAGCTGAACGACGCCGGCACCATCGCTGATGGTCACGGTGTCTCCACCGTTGTTCAGGCCGATGTATCCGGTCGAAGCGGTCTGGACGAGGGCGCCGCCGAAGTCACCGGTGGGGGTGCCGCCGCCAAAGACGACGATGGCGCATTGATCGTCAAGCACGGTGCCGACGGGGAAGACGTGTCGCGTGGCGACCGCATCACCGAGGGTCCAGTTGCTCATGTCGATCGCAGCTCCGCTGCGATTGACGATCTCGACGAACTCGTCATTGCCGTATTCGCCGACGCCATCACCATTTGCATCACCATCGGCATAGGTGCCGTCTGGATTGCTCGAGGGGTCGGCGTGTATCTCGTTGATGACGAAGACGGGTGTCTCGCATTCATCGGGCACACCGTTTCCATTGGCGTCTTCCACGGTGCCGTCGAGAATCTCGCAGGCATCCGGAATGCCGTTGGGCTGGCAATCGTCCTGGCATTCATCGGGCAGGCCATTTCCATCGCAGTCACCCGAGGTGCCATCGGCGACATCGCACTCGTCGGCGATGCCGTTGCCGTTGCAGTCGTTTTCGCAGTTGTCCGGGATGCCGTTGGCATTGCAGTCACCTGCAAGTCCATCGGCGATGGCGCAGGCATCGCCGATGCCGTCTCCATCGCAGTCCGCCTGCTCCGGGTTGGCAAGATCAGGGCAGTTGTCGCAGGTGTCGGTGATGCCGTCTCCATCGGTGTCACCCGTTGCACAGTTGTTGGCTTCGCCGGGTGTATCGGCAAGGAGGTCGAAGCAACCGACATTCCAGGTGCCGCTGCCGTCCGGGCATCGGAAGGCGTGGGCCGTGGTGTAGGCTCCGTCGGGTCCAACGGTTACGTCCGTGTAGACGGGGTTTCCAGTGGCCGGATCGGGCCCGATGAAGGCCACCGCATCCTTGACGAACAGCCATGGCGTGCTGTCGAGGACGCCGTCGTCATTCGTGTCGAGGTCATCACCGGCGACTCCGGTGAAGCCGCGAACGATCATGTACGTGGCCTGGTCATTGTTCTCGAAGTTCAGTGATGCGATTGTATCTGGAATACCAAGGGTGAACGTATCCTCGGCGATCAGGAAGGTGCCGTCTGCAGGAATCGAATCGCCCGTGAGGTCCACGACCGCCTCGATCACGCCGAAATCGCCCGTATCACCGTCGCCGATCACGATGAACGCGTGATCATCCATGGAAGTGCCGGGGATGCCGTAAATCTCGAGATATTCGTCGACGTCCGAACCAGGTTGGTTTGTCCGGAGTTCATTGAGTCCAAAGTCGACTTCGACGCTGCATGGAGCATCAATGCAGGCCTGGTCGGGATGGAAGCCGCCTTCAAGATCGCAGTCTGATTCGAGGACGTTGTCGGTGCAGCTTCCATCACTTGCGCAGCAGGCGCCAGATGGTTCGGAGGGTACGCAATCGGTAACTCCCCACTCGGCAATGACACCAAGGAGGTCAGACACGTTGACGGTGCAGTCACCATTGGGCAGGGGTCGACAATCACCCTGTGGTCGGAATGTGCCGTCGCCAGTGGCATTCCAGTTGGCGATGACGGCAAGCAGGTCGGAGACGTTCACGGCGCCATCAGGGGTGCCATCTGCTCCTGAAACATCGGCAGGGCAGGTTTCGGGCAGGGGATCGGTGCAGGGATCCGGAGCCTGTGCCTCACGCACCTCGGTGGCTTCGACCCAGTGGACGTTGGGGTATCCAAGTTGCGAGGTGTTGAACCACGTTCCAAGACCGCATTCGCCATTCTCGGTCCTGATCCAGCTCGGTGAACTCTCGCCGGCGTCATTGGCACCGATCCAGTGGAGCCCGGGAAGATCCCATTCATTGGGGAGTTGTCCCGAGGGGACGACCAGTTCAACGAAGATGAGGTCGGACATGCCCAGGGTTGCAGGGCTTCCGGGAGTTCCCGACATGAAGAAGTCGGTCGAATCCTCCGGCAATGTTCCGTTGATACTCGTGATCAGTGCGAGGTCCCCGGGGTTGCTGGCCGGCACTGCGATGCCATCCGTGTCCTTGTAGACATTGATGACGACCCCAAGCGGCAGATCATTGGTTTCGAATCCCCAGTGCACGCAGACCAATTCCACATCACTGTTGAGGTTGTGTGTGCTCAGATCGTGGTATCGACCATAGGAATGGCCGTAGGTTCCATCGGTCGTGTAGCAGGCCAGGGAGCCGCCGGGAATGATGGTCCCCGTATCGACGTTCTCGGAGATGAAGAAACTGTCCCCGTTCGAGTCGCATGCCTCCAGCATGGCGCGTGGCGTGTATTCGCCATGGGCCTGGGTCGATCCAAGGTGGGGCTTGGCCGGCTTGGCTGTTGCAAAGGCGACCGTAGACGCGGTGACTGCAGCGACCGCGAAGGCCACGGTGATGGTGGGCGCATTGAAATGCATGGGGCTTTCTCCGGTTTCTCCATCCTCGTATGGCCCCGTCGAACGGGACCGATATCTTCCACCTACAGACTAGTGAAAGACGGCTGGAATGGAACCATGACCATGAGAAACGGGTGCTGTTTGGCAGAAACCGGTGTTCTCAGCCCTCGTTACGGATTTCGCTGTTCCGGGGCTGGTTCTTGAACTTCTCGATGGTGGCTTCCTGGATATGCACACCCTGCGATGAAGTGCCCGGAGCCTGGCCAAGTGAACGGAGAAGAATGCCGACATTTTCGCCGTTGGAGGAGGGAAACAGGAGTTTCGTGCCCTCGGGATGGTGCTCGATCTGGACGCGAGATGACAGGCTGTAGTAGCGGTGACGGGCCGATGGAGTCGAGACGACGAACCCCTGGTCACGGAGCAGTTTGAGATTGTGACTGACCAGTCCGATGCTCTGGCCAACCGCATCGGCAAGGCTGGATACCGATTTTCGTTCCATCAGCAGTTCCCGTATCAGGGCCAGTCGAACCGTGCCTCCCAGGAGGGTCAGCAACTTGTCGAGGGATGGGGGCTGGGTTGAACGGCGAACGTTCTGTAGGACAGGATCATTGTTCATGGAGCACACCTCGGCGGGTGGTGGGTGCTGCACTGGGATGCACGCTGGAATTGCGGCGTGACACGCGATATTCAAGGCATGTTCACCGTCGCATTCACAGGCTGAAGATCCCGGAAGGGCACGCTTCAAGAGAAAGCCATGCACCGGCCACGTTTCGAATCAACCGGTACACAGGCGTATACGGATGGGGATCTGGACGGGTGCGTGGAAATCGAATTTCCGTTCACAAAGCGATGTCTGCTCGATACAGAGGCGATCAGAACAGTACGTAGGCGATGCCTACGAGGATCAGCATGCCGCCGAAGAGCATCATCGACCAGCCGATCCGCCTTGCCTTCCGCCTGCCTTCAGGTGTGCTTCGCCTCGAGCCCATGTCGTGGCTGCTCCTGGACCCGTGATACAGGGTCGTCCGGGAAAGTACCGAAGGTGGGACTCGAACCCACACTCCCCAAGGGGAACCGGATTTTGAATCCGGCGCGTCTGCCAATTCCGCCACTTCGGCTTCTCTCCAGTGCCCGGTCATCTTCCCGTGCGATGCCATGAGCGTCAAACATGCGTGGTTCAGGCATGGCCTCCAGCCGAGGGCCATATACACTGTGGTGATGAAGGGATCTCTCCACAGCATGAACATGAATCGGTACCGGCGTGGCATGTCCGGCAATGCGCTGCTGTCACTGGTGGCCGTAGGGGCGCTTCTTCTGGCGATCATCTACCTGTTCACCACCATGGACCAGGATCGTCCGCGGCGGAAGGCACCTGTGACAGATCAGGCTTCATCGACCACTCCGGCTCGGACGGCCCAGTCCACCACGCCCACCATACCGCCTCCTCCATCCCCCTCGGTCGGAGATGAGAACGACCCGGCAGCCTCGGTCTCCATTCTTCCAGATGGTTTCGACTTCGGCGTGATGAAGCCCGGCTCGGTGACGCGCCGGACCATCGAGTTGAAGAATGATTCAAGCGAAGCCATTCGCATTCTTGGAACGAAGCGCACCTGTTCCTGCACCACGGTCGAGATGAAGCCCGGCCTGTTGCAGCCCGGGGCCACGATGCCGGTGACAGCCATCATGGCGGCCGACCTGACGCCAAAGGACAAGAACTCCGTCAAGGTCGTCGTGCAGTACGAGGGCCTCGCCCCGACGACCATCCCCATCAAGGGTGTCATCAGCCAGGCGGTCTCGTCGCTTCCGCGGGACATCAGGATGCACCCGCGTGGCTACGACGAACAGACCTACCGGACGACGGGTCTGGTGACCCTGCGCTCAATGGATGGCCAACCCTTCCAGGTNACGAGCGTCGCCGGAGAGNCCCCTGTCTTCCAGTCGGGCNCNGCATCGATGCCATCCTCGATCTCGCAGGTCATTCGATGGGANATGTCGGCCTACGACCAGGAGACCGGNCTCGATGCCTCNGGTGAACGCATTCCGTTCTGCCTGNTCGTGGAAACNGATCATCCNGATGCGCCNGTCATCGGCATTCCCCTGAATCACAAGGTCGATCGAATCCAGCCTCGGGGAGATCGAGCCTGGGTCTTCATCGATCGACGGGTCGTACTCGACCCCGTCGAAGCGGGCAGGGGAGTCGAGTTTCTCCTGCCAGTAAGCGGGATGACGGCCGCCGCCGCGGAGGATGTCGTCGACCGGGTCGAGGCGGAATCAACGTTGTTCGAGACTGAACTCGTCGGGATCGAGCCGCACGTCGATGGGAAGCGGACCAACCTTCGTGTGCGTGTGACGCCGGCTCCGGATCATCGCGGTGCATTCATGGGGCGGATCCAGATCATGTCGAAGAATCACTCGGCCCCCTTCACCGTGATCGGCTATGCCAGAGAACCGGACGCGTCGTGAAACTCTGCGTCATCATCCCGGCGGCAGGCAGGAGTGAACGATTCGGTCGGGATGACAAGTTGTCCACCGATCTTGGTGGTCGTGCGGTGCTTCTCCGAACCATCGAATGCTTCGCGCGGCGTGACGAGGTGTCGTCGATCATCGTCGCCGGGCCTCCCGGGGAACTGGACATGTTCAAGGATCGATTCGGTGCAGCCCTGGGATTCCACGGCGCAACGATCGTCGAGGGTGGGCACGCCGGTCGCTGGGAGACCGTGAAGCATGCGTTGGCGCATGTGCCCGAGGATGCGACGCACGTTGCGGTGCATGACGCGGCACGTCCAAACGTCACCGACGAGTTGCTTGATCGAATCCTGGTCGCCGCCGGGACGCTTCCCGCGGTGGTTCCGTCGATGTCGTTGTCATCGACGATCAAGCGGATCGACCCGGGGTCCGAACTTGATGCGGGCGAATCCGGGGATGTTCTTGCCGATGCGATCCTGGGTGATGCCGGGCGACTGGCCGTCGCGGCCAGGCCGATCGAGCGGACGATCGATCGTACGACCCTGGTTGCCGCCCAGACACCACAGGTCTTCCAGCAGGGCCTGCTGCAGCGGGCCTACGACCAGGAACAACTCGATCATGCGACCGACGATGCGCAACTGGTCGAGGAACTCGGAGAAACCGTCCATGTGGTCGAGGGTGACCCCGGAAACATCAAGATCACGACTCGACGTGATCTGGACCTGCTCCGGGCGCTCCTGAAGAGCCAGCCGAGGCCTCGCCCAGCAGGCGATCCCTTCGGTTCCTGAGCCGAGTCTGCATGGTGAATGGTGATTCGACCGATGGGGGACAGGTGAACGACGTGAGGCCAATATCAGTCATCATTCCGACGTACAGGGAGGCGGGCAGCCTGCCCGGGCTGCTCGACGGTCTCGCATCGCTTCGTGCCGATGGCCACGACCTGGATGTCATCATCGTCGACGACAACTCCATGGACGGTACCATCGAACTGGTCGCCGAGCGTGACGAATCCTGGGTCCGGCTGATCACGCGAACCGATGAGCGTGGCCTTTCGTCAGCCGTCATTCGTGGACTTGAGGAAGCCCGCCATGATGTCCTGGTGGTCATGGATGCCGACGGCTCGCACCCGGCATCGTCCATACCTGATCTGGAGCAGGCGCTGGCGTCCGGCGCCGATTTCACGCTGGGATCCCGGTACATCGCCGGGGGGTCGACCGAGGATGGATGGGGCGTGCTTCGATGGGTCAACTCGAAGGTCGCGACCCTGATGGCCCGTCCATTCACAAAGGTGCTGGATCCGATGAGCGGCTTCATCGGGATCGAGCGCGCCACCTGGGAGCGTGCAGCCGAACTCGACCCCATCGGCTACAAGATCGGGCTTGAACTGATCGTCAAGTGCCGTTGCACGAACGTCGTCGAGGTTCCCATCCACTTCAGCACGCGAAGGCATGGGGAAAGCAAGTTGTCGCTGAAGGTGCAGTGGCAGTACCTGGTGCACATCGTTCTTCTTGCACGCTTCAAGTACCCTCGCCTGTCGAGCTTCATTCCCTTCGCAATGGTCGGTGCTTCCGGCATGGCCGTGTACGCGGGGCTCCTGGCCCTCTTCGATGCGGTCGCGGGAACCATGGTCGACACGTGGATCCGGATCCTCGTGGCCGTTCTGCTGACCATGACGTGGAACTTCACGTGGGACAGGCGACTGGCCTTCTGGGACGCAGGCAATCGTTCGATCGCCAGCCAGTACATGGGCTTCGTGTGCGTCTGCTCGGTCCCCGTCCTCGTGACCTTCTTCGTCACCTGGTACTACAGCGATGCGGTCGTGCTTCCCCTTGCAGGCATCATCGGATCGGCCATCGGATCGGCGCTGGGTCTGGTCTTCAACTGGCTCGTCAACAGGATGCTTGTCTTCAGGCGGGACTGAGCGCTTCCTGCCCAAGGAAGCGGCCGGTATGGCTTTCATCGCAGCCGGCCACCTCGTCGGGTGGTCCGCATGCCACGACCCTGCCGCCGCCGCTGCCTCCCTCGGGCCCCAGATCGATCAGCCAGTCCGCGTGGCGGATGACGTCCATGTTGTGCTCGATCACGACCAGCATGTGGCCCCGGTCGACGAGCCGGTCGAGCACCTGCAGCAGTTTTTCCACGTCGGCGAAGTGAAGCCCGGTCGTTGGTTCATCGAGCACGTAGAGGACGGTTCCCTGTTGGCGCGTACCCAGTTCCCGTGCCAGCTTGATGCGCTGGGCTTCGCCGCCCGAGAGGGTCGTCGAAGGCTGCCCCAGTTGCAGGTAGCCGAGGCCGACATCCCTGAGGCAGGAGAGCATGCGGTGGATGCCGGCGTGCGCCTCGAAGAAGTCGACGGCGTCCTCGACGGTCATCTGCAGGACATCCGAGATGGACTTGTGCCGCCAGAGAACCTGCAGCGTTTCCGGGTTGTACCGGCATCCCTGACATTCATCGCAGGTGACGAAGACATCAGGAAGAAAGTGCATCTCGATTCGCTGAACGCCCTGCCCCTGGCAGGATTCGCATCGTCCGCC
Organism: Phycisphaerae bacterium; assembly: GCA_002722935.1. Taxonomy (GTDB): domain Bacteria; phylum Planctomycetota; class Phycisphaerae; order Phycisphaerales; family SM1A02; genus SP202. Next base: position 16,563 of record PBMX01000008.1, read on the forward strand.
CTTGACGTTGAAACTGAACCTGCCTGGCGCATAGGCGCGGATCTTCGCTTCACGCGTCGTTGCGAAGAGTTTCCTGATGCCATCGAAGATGCCCGTGTAGGTCGCCGGGTTCGAACGAGGCGTCCGGCCGATGGGGGACTGGTCGACCGCCACCACCCGGTCGATCGCATCGAGTCCCTCGACCCCTTCATGGTCGCCGGGCAGATCACGCCCCTTGTGCAGTGATCGCATGGCGCTTCGAAGGAGGACCTGGTTGACAAGGGTCGACTTGCCCGAACCAGAGACGCCCGTGACGCAGGTCAGGGCATTCAACGGGAAGTCGACGTCGATATCGTCGAGGTTGTTCGCCCTCGCTCCCTTGACGGTGATGACCCGGGATGAATCGACCGTTCGTCGTTCGCCGGGTAGTTCGATGGTCCGTCGGCCGGAGAGGTAGGCGCCCGTCAGGGAGTTCTCGTCCTGCTCGAGTTCCTCCACCGTGCCCTCGGAGACGACACGGCCACCATGCACACCGGGACCGGGACCGATGTCGACCACGTGGTCTGCTGCGCGGATGACTCCCTCGTCATGCTCCACGACGAGCACCGTATTCCCGATCGCGGACAGGTTCCGGAGCGTCCTGATGAGGCGTTCGTTGTCACGCTGGTGAAGCCCGATGGTCGGTTCGTCGAGCACGTAGCAGACTCCGACGAGTCCCGAGCCCACCTGGGTCGCCAGGCGGATGCGCTGGGCCTCGCCACCGGAGAGCGTGTTGGCGGCCCGGTCGAGCGAGAGGTACTCGAGGCCGACCGATTCCAGGAAGCCGAGCCTCGACTGGAGTTCACGAAGGATCGGTTCGGCGATCTTCGCGGCACCGCCTTCCAGCCTTGGGTCGGACAGGAGGGCGGCCGCGTTGCCGATGGTCATGGAGGTCAGTTGGGCGATGTTCATCGGCCCGTCGCTGGTTGGAATCATCACGTGGAGGGCCTCGGGCCTGAGCCTCGCCCCGTTGCAGTCCGGGCAGATGGAGGAACTCATGAAGGAACGAATCCGCTCGCGGACGAGTTCACTCTCCGTCTTCTTCAGGCGACGTACCAGGTTCGGGATGATGCCCTCGAAATGGAAGGCGCCCCGCTTCTTCTGGCCGGGAGTTCCATTGAACAGGACGTCACGCTGCTTCCGAGTGAACTTCTTCACGGGCTTGGTCTTCTCGATGCCCATCTCGTCGCAGAACTTCCTGATCTGCCGCCCATACCAGTTGTTGAGTCGTCGGCCACTCTTCCGCCATGCCTCGATGGCGCCTTCACCGAGTCCCAGGGACTGGTCCGGCACCAGCAGTTCAGGATCCAGTTCATCCATGACGCCCAGCCCATCGCATGTCCTGCAGGCACCGAAGGGCGAGTTGAACGAGAAGAGCCGGGGCTCGAGTTCCTCGAGACTGTGGTCCGGGTGATCAGGGCAGGCCATTCGCTCGCTGAAACGATGCTCCCGTTCCTCGTCGTCGACGAGTTCCAGCACCAGCAGACGTCCATCGCCGATCCGCAGAGCCGTCTCGAGGGAGTCGACGAGACGCGGCCGGAGGCCGTCCTTGATCGTCACCCGGTCGACGACGGCCTCGATGTCGTGGCGTTCATGCCGATTGAGGTCCAGGGGATTCTCGCCGCCCTCGGCCAGTGCATCCCGGATATCGAGAATCGTGCCATCCACGCGGACCCGGACGAACCCGTCCTGATGCAGTTGGTGCAGGGCGTCCCTGTGCCATCCCTTGCGACCGCGGATGACCGGCGCGCAGAGTATGAGTTTCGTGCCGGTGGGCAGTTGAAGGAGTCGATCGACGATCTGTGTCGAAGAGGTTGCGCTGATGGGTCGTCCACAGGTTCCGCGGCCCTTCCTGGCCCAGCAGGTGGGTTCGCCGCAACGAGCGAAGAGCAGCCGGAGGTAGTCCTGTATCTCCGTCGTCGTCGCGACGGTCGATCGCGGGTTGTGCCCGCCACTTCGCTGCTGGATGGCGATCGTCGGCGGAAGCCCCTCGATCGTCTCGATGTCGGGCTTGCTCACCTGCTGGAGAAACTGCCTCGCGTAGGAACTCAGTGACTCCATGTACTTCCGCTGTCCCTCGGCGAAGATCGTATCGAAGGCCAGGGAGGACTTGCCCGAGCCGGAGACGCCGGTGATGACGACCATGCGGTCGCGCGGCAGGTCGACATCGAGGGAATCGAGGTTGTGTTCCCGAGCTCCACGAATCCGGATGGCCTTGGAGGCGGACGTCATGGAAGGACCTACCCGACCTCGCGACGCTGGAAGAGGATGATTCCCAGTCCAAGTACGCCGATGGAGTAGAAGGCCCCGTAGAGAAGTGTGCTCAGGAGGTATGAGTAGGGAATCACGGTGTCCTGTGTCAACGCATCCGAGAGCCAGAGGATCTGGAAGTTGGGAAGCACGCTGTAGCCGATCCAGTAGAGGACCCAGCTGACGAACTCTCCCGTCGTCGCCATGTCAGTCAACGGGACCGAGGCGACGTCGACGATGGCGATCGATTCCTCGACTTCACCGGTCGTCCACTCGATCGTTCGCGCGACTTCCTCCTGGGTGACAAGACCCTTGAGCCTGGCCGCGTCCAGCCAGGCGGCTTCGAGTCGCTCGATGCTCCGCCCGAAGATCCAGTCCGAGAGCAGGCCGAGAAGGAACAGGCCGACCGTGCAGACGAGCGTGACCAGTTGTCCGAAACGCGTCGAGACCGCCACCGCGATTGCGCAGAGCACGAGGATGGCCATCATGATCGAGACCACGGCAAGCCAGATCTGGCTCTCGAAGGCCAGCCACATCGACTGCGAGGAGAAATCGGGTCCGAAGTTCAGTGCGAGGAGGTAGGCGAGGAAGAGGATCGGCGTCGTGATCGCGATGACGCTGCTGCTGAACACCATCCCGTAGAAGTAGTTGCACCAGGTTGCGGCGAGCAGCCCAAGGAGTGCGCCGCCGACGCCGAAGATGACCACCGGCACATGAACGGGATCCTGCACAGTCTCGATGACGGTATGAAGTTCGACGAGCATGAAGACCAGGGTCATGCACAGTGACGCGATGATCATGGCTCCAGCAACGCCCAGGTACTTGCCGATCATGAAGACCGGCCTCGTCACCGGCTTGCTGATCACCGTCAGGGCGGTCTTGTTCTCGATTTCCCTGCCAAGCACGTTCGTGGCTATGAAGGCGGCCAGGACGGCTCCAGCGAGGAACACTGTGGCCAGGCCGATGTCGACCAGCATCCGCTGGTTCTCGTCCATCGTGAAGGCCGAGAGCGGGTTGCTGAGGACGATGAGGATCGAGGCGGCAATGACCACCACGAGCATGATCGGCTGGCGGATGCTCTCGAAGAAGGTGTTTCGGGCTATGGCGAGGAGTTGTTGGAACATCGGGCAGGAAATGGTACCCCCGTCCCACCCCTCGTGGGAGGCGAAGAAGCCCCTTCTTGGGTGGATGGAGTCACTTTTTGGTATTCTGCCCGGCCCTCGGGACGAACACACCGGGGGCTGTTCAGCGTATAGAAACGGGCCTCGGCCGGGGCCTTGACCACTTGAAGACGGGGACCGATGTCTCCCCTACAACAGCAGGGGGCTCGACGCTCAACCATGAGGATCGACCACCTCGCCTACCAGCGAGCAACCAACATCGCCGCCTTCGGGTTCCTGCTGCAACTCGTGGCTGCCACAGTGCTCCTGATCTTCGGCTACCGGGGAGATGAGGCGACGGCGCGCTTCGCGTCGTTCTATCTCTACACGGGACTGATCGTCTGGCTCGGCCTGATCATCGTGTTCAACCAGCACAAGCTCGAGCGACTCGAGGCGCTGGAGGAAGGTGAACTGACGGCCACATCCAGCGGCGAGTCGATCTTCGATCGATCAGGTGACGAGATACGCGTCGCCGCCCGCAGGCTCAGGATGATGTACAAGTGGGTCATGCCCGTGGCGAGCCTGCTCTTCGTGGGCATTCTCTTCCTGCTCGCCTGGATCATGTTCGATGCACTGGCCGGCATGGCCGGTTCCGACGGCTGGCTGGAACTGCTGATGACCCAGAACAAGGGATGGCTCATCGCCGTGACCCTCGGGTTCTCGGTGGTCTGCTTCATCATCTCCCGGTATCTGGCCGGCATGGCGGAACAGAAGGTCTGGCAGAATCTCCGTGCCGGCGCAGCGGTCATGGTCGGCAATGCGGTCGTCCTCCTGGGCATCGCGGTCGGCACGATCGTCCGCTACTTCGAGATCGACGATGTCATCTTCTTCGTGGCCTGGGCCATCCCGGTCTTCATGGTCATCGTCGGGGCCGAGGTGGTGCTGAACCTGCTCCTGAATCTCTACCGTCCCCGGATCAGCGGCGAGTATCCCCGTGCCGCCTTCGATTCACGAAGCCTCAGTCTCCTGGCGACGCCCGATTCGCTCGTTCGTTCACTCAACGACGCGGTCAACTACCAGTTCGGTTTCGACATCACCAGTTCCTGGGGCTACCAGCTGGTACTCAGGAGCAGCGCATGGCTCTTCGTCCTGGGACTCTGTGTACTGCTCGCACTGAGCACGCTGTCCGTCGTGGGAGGACGTGAGCAGGGACTTCGTCTTCGTTCCGGCGCCCTTGTCGGCGAAGTGGGCAACCAGGTCCACGACCCGGGCTTCTTCTGGAAACTTCCATGGCCCATCGAGCAGACCAGGGTGTACGACGTGAGTTCGCTCCGTTCACTTCCCCTGACCCCGATGGACAAGGGGAGGCGCGAGGGCTTCCTCTGGGAAGACGAGGTTCGCCTCGATCCCGGCGAAGTCATCGAGCCCTTCATCGTCGGCCGTTCCCGGCTGAGCATCGATGCCGACGGCCAGGATGTGGAGCCGGACGACTCCGGCGACGACTTCAGCGGGAACTACGCCCTGGTCGACATGCTCGTCCAGCTCGAGTACCGCATCCGCCCGGAAGCGGGAGAGGAGCCGGGACTGCTCAGGTACCTGCACTTCGGCACCGACTCGATCAAGCGTCGGCAGGAGTTCACCGATCGCGAACGTGCACTGCGTGACCTGGCACTTTCTGTCGTGACGCGGGAGATGTCCACCAAGTCCCTTGATGATGTCCTCTCCGATGATCGCGCCGACATTTCCGGCCAGCTGAAGACCAAGGTGCAGCAGGCCTACGATGTCCAGAAGACCGGGGTGGAGGTCGTTGCGGTCAACATTCCGATGATCCGGCCCTCGGGGGATGCGGCCACGAGGTTCCAGGATCTTCCGCTCGCCATGCAGCAGCGGGATCGAAGCGTGGCCAATGCCGAACGCAACAGGGTGGCCCTCTTCACGGCCATCGCCGGCGATCCCTCGGACATCGAGGAGATCGAGGCGTCCATCGATGCGGTCCAGGATGCACGGGACAGGCGGGACGCGCTGGCCCAGGAGCACGGGTCGTCCTCATCCGAGGTCCAGGAAGCTGACAGGGAACTTGCCCGTCGTGTCGCCGCCACGGAACGACTGCTCGAGGGATCCGGGGGCCAGGCCGCCTCGATCATCGCGGCAGCCGAGCGTGACCGCTGGATCGAGATCATGGAAAAGCGGGCCCAGGCGGGCCGTGTCCAGAGCCAGGTGGCCGCCTACCGCGCGGCCCCGGAACTCTACCGCCAGCGTGCCATCATGCAGACCTACGTCCGCCGCCTCAGCGGCTTGAGAAAGTACATCGTGGGCATTCCGCCGGAGCGAATGAACGTCAACGTCGAGTTGCGTGATCTTGCAGCTCCAAACACGGTGTTCGAGGGTGTCCTCGAGGAGGAATCATCACCATGAAAAAGACCGTCGCCATCGTCGTCGGAGCCGTGATCCTGGTGGTCCTGCTGGTATTCAGCATGACCTACTCCATCTCGTTCAACGAGGTCGGGATTCGAACACGTTTCGGCAAGATCGATGAAACGAGCATCGTCCGCGAACCGGGGCTGCACTTCAGGCTTCCGTTCTTCGCCGACAGCGTCGATACATTCGATACGCGCGTGCAACTTCTCGAGTCTCCGCTGGACAATCTCCAGACGAAGGACGGCCAGCAGATCGTCGTGAAGGCCTTCATGCTCTGGAAGATCGATACCGAGGGCAATGGACCCCTGGCCTTCTACCAGAGTTACCCGTCGATCCGGGAGGCGAACCAGATTCTTTCAACACAGTTCCGTGATGCCGTCTCGACGCTGAGCCAGTACGACTTCGAGGAACTCATCGGGGTGGAGAACATTCTCGATGAAGCCGAGCAGTCCATCCTCGATCGCATGGATTCGGTCACGAACGAGGGAATCAAGCCCCTCTACACCGGTGTCAGCAGGATCATCCTCAAGGAGAAGACGTCACAGGCGGTGATCTCGAGGATGAAGGCGCGACGGGACACCCTTGCCGAGAACGAGCGTGCCAAGGGTGTTGCCGAGGCCCAGCGCATCACCTCGCAGGCCCAGACGACGGCGGACAAGATCCTCGCCTTCGCATCGCAGCGAGCCCAGGAGATCCGGGCACGGGGCGAGGAGCAGGCCGCGGCCTACCTGCAGCAGATGAGCCAGGACGAGAATCTCGCGATCTTCCTCATCTGGCTCGATGCACTCGAGCAGGCTCTTGCGCAGAACACCACCGTGATTCTCGAGACCGATTTCGCGCCATGGCACCTGATGAACATGGATTCGCCCGGCGAGGGTTCGATGATTCCACAGCCGGACAAGAAGATCGAGAGCCCTGATTCCCCATGAGTGAACGACCGGACCATCCCGGCATGCCCGACGGCGGCGTCCCCATCGAGGACGTCCCGATGGAAGTGGAGCCCACGAGGCGATCGGCCTCGGCGCAGTTCAACGTCGAGAGCGACATCGGTTCGGCCGCGGCCATGCGAGAAGCCATGGACCCGGCCAACCAGTCTCTCGCCGATGCGTTGCAACTGAGTTTCCGCGTACTGCAGTTCGTAATCTTCATCCTGCTGATTCTCTTCCTCTTCTCGGGGTTCAAGACCATCGGGAACGGGGAAAGCGGTGTCGCCACCGTCTGGGGACAGGTCGAGGATCAGGAAGGCCTTGGGCCGGGTCTGCAGATGAACTGGCCTCCGCCGATCGGCGATTTCGTCGTCGTGAGCACCGAGTCGAGGACCCAGACCGATGGCCGTGTCTTCGGGGCATCCTTCGGGGGAGCGGCCTCCGAGCAGGAAGCCATCGAGCAGGCGACCTACGAAGGGCTCAAGCCCGGCCGGGACGGCTCGCTCATCGTGGCAGGCGAGGAACTGGCCCACATCGAGGTGAAGGCGGTCTTCGAGGTCGACCAGGTCGTACCCTACGTCGAGCACCTCGAGCGAAACGCGACCGACGTCCTCATCCGACTGGCACTCCAGCGAGCCGTCGTGCACGTGGGCGCATCGCATACCCTCAACCAGCTCAGGTCCGAGATGACCAACGACGAGTTGCGAAACCTGCTCCAGGTGCAGGCGCAGTCGACGCTTGATGCCATCGGTTCGGGTCTGAAGATCCTCGACATCCAGCTCATCGAGAAGGTCGAGCCCCCGAGGTACATCCAGCAGTCCTTCGAGGAGTACACCGTCAACCTCCAGCTGGCGCAGCAGGAGATCCAGAATGCGCGCAAGACGGCGGAGGAGACGCTCATCCGGGCTGCAGGGGAGTACTGGCCGGCGGTCTCCGAGCTCATCGAGCAGTACGAGGAGCAGTGGGAACTGAAGGACCCGTCGGCGCCGGACACGCTGGTGAGAATCAATGCCTTCTTCGATGGTGATGAGGTCGCAGGGGAGGCTTCGAACGCGATCAGCGGCGCTCGTGGATACCTGGCCGACATCGAAACCAGCCTCGGCATGGAAGCCCGTCGTTTCGAGGGCCTCCTGGAGGCGTACAGGGATCACCCGCAACTGGTCATCACGGAGCGGTGGCTCAATGCACGCAACGCCGTCATGAGCAGGCCCGACGTCGAGATGGTCTACGTGCCTCACCAGTTGGGAGCCATGGCGATCGACTTGACCGGCCTGCAGTCGGTGAAGGACATTCGCCGCCGCCTGTCCATGGAACGCAAGGAGGCCTCGGCCCTGTTCGAGGGCCTGGACATGATCGGCGAGACGATGCAACGCATCGACGAGATGAAGGAGGTCGGCAAGCCCGGTCGCCAGTTGAAGATCGACAGCACGGGTCGGCCCAAGGGCATGCGAGAGGAATCCCCCTGAACCGCGAGGCGGTGGAGCAACGAACAGGATGGTCACGAACAGCACGCCCCCGATCGTCGAGGCAGTCGGCCTGACGAAGGTCTTCAAGGACTTCTGGATGCGCACGAAGGCGCGTGCGGTCGATCACGTCGATTTCGAGATCCGCCCCGGGGAGATCTTCGGACTTCTCGGTCCCAACGGTTCCGGCAAGAGCACGACCATCAAGATGATCCTCGGTCTCCTTCACAAGACTTCGGGTCGTCTCGCGGTCTTCGGGAAGGCGCCCTCCGAGGTGTCGATCAAGAAGCACATCGGGTTCCTTCCCGAGGAATCCTATCTCTACCGATTCCTGAATCCGCTCGAGACCCTCGACTACTACGGTCGCCTCTTCGGGCTTGATCGAGCCACGAGAAAGTCGCGAACCGAGGAACTGCTCGAGATGGTCGGCCTTACCCACGTCGCCCACAGGCCCATCGGCGAGTTCTCCAAGGGAATGACGCGCCGTATCGGCATCGCCCAGGCGTTGATCAACGATCCGGAGTTCCTCATTCTCGACGAACCGACGTCGGGACTCGATCCCATCGGAACGAAGCAGGTGAAGGATCTGCTCCTGAACCTGAAGGCCAGGAAGAAGACGATCCTGCTGAGCAGCCACCTGCTTGCCGATGTCCAGGACGTCTGCGATCGCATGGTCATGCTCTATGGCGGGATGATCCGGGTCGAGGGCGCCGTCGATGATCTTCTCGAGGACACCAACCGGACGGTCATCCAGGTTCCTCGTTTGAAAGCGGAAACGATCCAGCGAATCGAGCAGGTGCTGCAGGAGGAGGAAGGCATCGCCATCGAGCGTGTCAGCCAGCCCAGGCAACGGCTCGAGGACCTGTTCCTGGACATCGTGGAAGCGGCCAGGCGTGAAGAGGTCGAGACTTCCGGTGTCACCGAGACGGGGCATACAGCAGAGTTCCTCAGGCAGCAGGAAGGGGACGATCTCATCGACACGCTCGTTTCCGAGTCCAAGGTCGAGGAACCGACCCGGGCCGTGGAGGTCGTGGAAGAGCCGGAGACATCCGAGGCCGATGCCGTGCTTGATTCGCTCGTTGATGCCGCCCCGGAGCCTCGCACCAGGGCCACGGAGGTCACGAGTATTCCCGATGCCCCCGAGGACGTGGATCAATCGATGATCGATGACCTGCTTGGAGGCGAACAGCAGGACACCAAGCAGGACTCATGACTGGACTGATCCGCATTCATCGCGCGCTTGATCGGCTCCAGAAGAAACTGTGGGTCAAGATCACGGCGTCGATCCTGTTCATTGCCGCGACGACTGCCTACTTCTCACCGGTCCTCTATACGAGCTACAGCTACAGCAACAACGCCAGATCGATCGCGAACGCGTTGACGGGCCCGGAAGGAGAACGTTTCACCAGGACGCTTCGAGAGACCGGCTCCGTCACCATCGACGGAACGACGCGATCGATTCCGGAGGAATTGGCTCCCGTTCTCTTCGCCGAGGATGGTTCACTGGTCGACCTTCCCCTGACACTGACACTGATGCTCCAGGACACGATTCCGACCTGGGCACCTTCCTGGCTGCTTCAACAGCCGACGACGACCTGGGTCTTCTTCTGCGTGACGACCTGCTGGCTGCTGTTCATCACCTGGATGAATCTTCTTCTGCCCTTCATCCTGACCGCGATCGGAACCGCCGCGGCGGTGGGGGTGGCCTGGCTGGTGGGTTCGCGTGACGCGATGTTCGCGCTGGGGGGGATCGGCCTTCTCCTGTTCACCTTCGTGCTGTTGATCCGGATCGTGAGCCTTCTGCTCAGTGGGCCCAACCAGGTCCTGGCCATTGCGCACACCGTCATCAAGGAGGCCTCGCGAAGCCGCATCTCGTTGATCTTCATCATGCTGCTCCTGGTGATCCTGCCGATGCTTCCCTTCTGGCTCGATCCGGAAGCGCCCCTCCGACACAGGGTGCAGACCTTCATCAGTCGTGGTTCCGGGGCCACGTTCGCCCTGTGCGCCTGCATGACACTCGTGCTGGCATGTGCCACGGTCTCCTTCGAGATCCGTGACAGGCAGATCTGGCAGATCATGACCAAGCCCGTGGGCAAGTTCCGCTACCTGCTGGGCAAATGGCTGGGCATCGTGGTGCTGAATGTCGTGATCCTCGCCATCGCCGGCGTCTCGACCTTCCTCTACATCCAGTACCTGCGAACGACGAGCGTCGCGCCGGGCCTCCAGGGCGATCTTGATCGACTCGCCGTGCAGGAGGAGGTGTTGACGGCGAGGAAGAAGGACCTGCCCAACTACGAGCCGATTCCGGAGGAACTGCTGGCGGATCTCGTCGAGGACGCGGTCCTCAACGACCCCCAGAACGCCCGGTACGCCGGGAACGTGCCGCCGACGATTCTTCGGGGCATCGAGCGACAGATTCGCCGGGAGATCGATTTCACGCGTCGCACGGTTCCGCCGGGCGTGGACGGTGACCCGGGGATGCGGACCTTCTTCTTCGACGGCCTGGAGGAAGTCATCGGTACGTCCTCGCCGTTGACGCTTCGATACCGATTGATGCTCGGTGACGCCGATGAGACGGCCACCTATAAATGCGGCTTCGTCTTCAACGATGATCCGGCCACCCTCCAGGTTCGTGAATACGTGCCGACCCTGTCCCACGTCACGCTGGTTCCGCCGAATGTGGTCAAGCCCGACGGCACCATGAGCGTGACGATCCTCAACTTCTACCAGCGTGCCCCCGGCTCGGCGATCGGTCGCATCTACTTCGAGGAAGACGACTTCGAGGTGCTCTACAAGGCCGGCGGCTTCGAGGGCAACTTCCTGCGAGCGATGCTCGTCATGCTCGTGAAACTCGGTTTCCTTGCGGGACTGGGCATCTGCTGCGCAACCTTCCTGAGTTTTCCCGTGTCATGCCTCTGCGCATTCACCATCTTCATGGCGGCGACGATCGGGCCGTACCTGGCCTGGTCGCTCGAGTACTACGTGCCGGTGGAGGCCAATCGCGTCGAGTGGTCGAACATCGGCGTGGCCATCCAATGGCTCTTCGAGATGGGAATACGCCAGATAGCCCGGGCCTCGGTCTTCCTTCTGGAGGGATTCGGTCGATACAGGCCGACGAACGACCTCGTAAACGGCCTCATGGTGTCCTGGGGCACGGTACTTGGCAGTTTTCTTCGACTCTCGCTGATCTGGTCGGGCCTGGTGCTCGTACTGGGGTGGCTGGTGCTTCGAAGGCGGCAGTTGGCGATCTACAGCGGAGGCCAGTCCTGAGCATCCATGAAGCGTGATCGAATCATCCAGGTGTGCGCCCTCGTCGCGATGCTGACAGCCTTCGCCGGCGCAGGCACGCTGCTTCCGGGCATCCTGAAGGAATCGGAGGAACGCGGCCTGCGCTACACGGACGTCACCGTCGACGGGGCTCCGCCCTTCGTCGCTCTCGGGACGGCCATCGGAGCGATGCGAGGCCTGATCGTCGACTACCTCTGGATCAAGGTCAACCTGATGAAGCAGCAGGGCCTGTACTACGAGATCATGGCCGATGCCGACCTGATCACGAAGCTCCAGCCACGCTTTGCGCCGGTCTGGACCTTCCACGGGCACAACATGGCCTACAACATCTCGGTTGCGACCAACACGCCCGAGGAGCGATGGGAATGGGTCAACGCGGGCATCAGGCTCGTTCGTGACGAGGGCCTGCGGGCGAATCCAAACGACCTGGTGCTGCACAAGGATCTCGCATTCTGGCATGCACACAAGCTCGACGGGGTCAGCGATGATGCGCACCTCTATTACAAGCTCGAATGGGCGAGGCTCTGGCATTCACTGCTGGGCGAGCCGCCCATCGACGAGGAGGAACGCGTCCAGTGGATCAAGGACATCGCCGATGCCCCGGAGACCCTCCGGTCGGCCGAGGCATTGACTCCGGGTGTTCTCGATCTGGTGGATCGACTCAAGAACGACTTCTCCGAACTCAGCTCGGGTGAACCCTTCGAACTGGACCAGGGATTCCTCGATCGAATGTCCTGGTGGGATGCGATCAACGAACAGTCCTTCGTCGCGAAGACGCTCGGTGCCGCCGATGAACTGCGGGAACGCAACGACCGCCTCTTCCTGGTCCTCGACGAGATCGTCAACGACCCGCAGTACGCCGAGGCCTGGGAGACCCTGATGCGCCATGTCCGCAAGCGGGTGCTCAAGGACGAGTTCAACATGGACCCCCAGCTGATGTACGAGTACACGCGTGACCTGGGGCCGATCGACTGGCGTCATCCCCAGGCGCATGCACTCTACTGGGCGAGGCGAGGAACCCAGGTGGCCGAGCATCGCATGCGCAAGGACGACATCTACCATCTGATCAACAACGACCGCATGCAGATCCAGGCCCTTCAGGGCCTGTCCCGCAGCGGGCGGATCCACTTCGATCCCTTCGCCCAGTCGATCCCCGGTCGTTTCCCCGAGCCCCGCTTCATCGACACGATCGACGGAATGTTCGACAAGCTCTACACGAAGTACTACGACGCGCGGGGGGCTGGCGGCGAGACCTTCATCGTCTTCATCAAGAACTTCCTGTCCTCCTCGATCCGCGAGTGGTATCGACAGGGGGAGATCGAGAAGGCGCAGGCCCTGATGGATCGCCTCGATACGCTCTTCGGTCGTGGGGGTTTCCCTCCCAACAACCAGTACAACATGCCGCTTGACGTCTTCGTGGCCAACGAGACCAGAGGAGAGTACGAGCAGCAGCCGCACCTGGCGCCCTCCGACGTCTCCGCTGCTCTTCGATACGGGTACCGCGTAGGTGTCGGCCAGTCACGGCCCGAGGTCTACACCGAGGCCCTTCGATTCGCCAAGGAAGTCACCGACTTCTACAAGTCGCATGAAACCATCGACTACACCACCAAGCTCGGCACGGGTCGGATGAAGGACATCATCGGGCAGCTGGAGCAAAGCGCCGAGATCGCATTCCTGCAGTTGATGGTGGACCCCTCCATTCCCATGGAAGAACGCATGACGATCTGGTCCTCGGTCGATGAACTGGAGCCCCAGATGCGGGTGCGTACCTTCGACAAGCTCTCCCAGACCCTGCAGCAGCAGCTGGGCCTGCATCCACTTGGCCGATCCATCACCTTCGCGGAGGCCTTCCCGGAACCACCGGGCCTGGCTGCATCGCGTCAGCAACTGGCGCTTCAGCGACAACAGGAGAAGGCCGCTGCAGAGGCGGCCCGGAAGGAAGGCGTCGAGCGCAAGTAGCGGGTGCTACTTCGCGCTGACCGCGTTCCGCAGGATTCCGACGGATTCGATTTCAACCTCGACGATATCGCCGTCGGCCAGCCAGATCGGCGGGTCACGGCGGGAACCGACGCCGCCGGGTGTCCCGGTGAGCAGGACGCTGCCCGCCAGCAGGGTGGTTCCCCTCGAGAGCTCGGCGAGCAGGGCGGCGACGGTGAAGATCATGTCCCCGGTCGAGGCTTCCTGGACGGTGGTTCCGTTGACGCGCGTCTTCAGCATGAGGTCCTGCGGGTCGGCCACGGCCTCCGCCGGCACGTGATCACCGATGGGACAGAAGGTGTCGAAGCTCTTTCCACGGATCCACTGTCCGCCACTGCCTTCACGTTGCCACCAGCGTGCGCTGACGTCATTGGCCGGTGCCCAGGCGGCAACGGCTGCGAGGGCCTCTTCCTCGGAGGCATCCTTCAGGTCCGACCCGAGTATGGCGGCCAGTTCTCCCTCGTAGTCCACCTGCGGGCCATGCTCGTTGCAGGCGGATGGAATGATGATCTCATCGCCATTGCCGATGATCGAAGCCGGGTTCTTCATGAAGACGGTGGGCAGTTCGGTGGGCTCGGCGCCCATCTCCCTGGCATGGGCGTCGTAGTTGCGACCGATGCAGAAGATGGCCGGGGGTGCATCCTGTGGAGCGTGAGCAGTCATGATTCGTGCATGGCCTTTCCGTCATTGGATGGAGGAACCGGATCGAACCCGGCGCCGGCCAGTGGGTGGCATCGGAGTACGCGTCGAGTTGCGAGCCAGGCTCCCTTGAAGGGGCCGTGCACCTGGATGGCTTCGACGGCGTAGTGGGAGCAGGTGGGGTGGTACCTGCAATGGCGCCCGAAGATCGGGCTGCCCACGGCCTGGTAGACCCGGATGCACCTGATCAGGCAGGATCCGAGGATCCCGGAGTGGTCTTCGTGCTGTCGTTTCGCTTCATCCATCGTGCGTGGAGTGTCCTGCAGGCCCGTGCGAGTGCGTCCGTGCAGTGCTGGAGCGAGGTCGACTCGCGTGACTGCACGGTGATGACCAGATCATAACTGCCCGGAAGTTGTTGCTGGAGGTGGCGGAAGGCCTCCCGGAGACGTCGCTTGACCCCGTTGCGGACGACGGCATTGCCGATCTTCCGGGAGATCGACAGTCCCAGCCTCGGGTGATCGCAGGTGTTGGGAACCGCGTGGACGAGAAAGGAACCTTCGCGTGTCCGGTATCCCTCCCGGTAGGCTCGCTTGAACTGTGCCGGGCGCAGCAGCCTGCGTCTCCGTGGAAACCGGAGCCAGCGGGCGGGGGAGGCGCTGCTGTCCTTGCCGTCCATCATCCTTCCTTCTCCAGTTCGGCCTGGTAGATCTGCATGAGCCTGTTGCGGGTGATCAGCCCGACGGGATGCTCGATGTCGTCCGCTGCGAAGACCGGGAGTGCTTCCACGTCGTTTCTCGAGAACTTCTCGAGCACCGTATCAAGCGAATCATCGGTCGTCACGGTGGGGAGGTTGCTGCGCTCAAGCTCGTTGATCTGCAGCAGCGGGATCGCCTCGCGATAGACCAGGGCCGACTTCAGGTCGTCAGCCGTGACCATGCCGGCATAGTTCCCATGATCGTTGACGACGATGAAGTCGCCCACTCCCTTCGAGACGCTCAGGTCCAGCAGGACCTGGGCCGGATCATTCTCGGAAACGACCACGGGTTCACGCAGTGCCACGTCGCTGACGCGCATCCGTCGCAGGATGGTCAGG
Organism: Phycisphaerae bacterium; assembly: GCA_002722935.1. Classification (GTDB taxonomy): domain Bacteria; phylum Planctomycetota; class Phycisphaerae; order Phycisphaerales; family SM1A02; genus SP202. Next base: position 31,735 of record PBMX01000008.1, read on the forward strand.
TCGCTCATGACGCCCAGGTGGATACCCAGTTTCCTCAGCCTCGACGTATAGATGCTGTCGCGGTTGATCGACCTGGCCACGATGGTCGAGATGACGGCCGCGAACATCAGCGGCATGATGACCTGATAGCTCTGCGTCATCTCGTAGACGATGAGGATGGCGGTCAACGGTGCGTGCGTGGTTCCAGCGAGCATGGCGGCCATGCCAACCAGGGCCACGTGCGCCGGATGGCCGTGGGGCAGCAGGCCCATCCATTCAAGAACGAGTCCCAGGGCGCCACCCAGAGCGGCACCAAGCAGCAGCGATGGGGCGAACATGCCGCCGGCTCCACCCGACCCCAGGGTCAGGCTGGTGCCAACGAGTTTCAGAATGAAGAGACCCACCAGCAGGACGAACAGTTCCCGCATGGGATTGAGGGTTTCATAGGAGCTGTCCTGGAAGTAGGTGGATGGGTCGATGAGCTGGGTGATGACCGGGTACCCGTTTCCGAAGAAGGCGGGGACGTCACCGCTGTGTGCCCAGAACATCCAGGCGAAGCCGAGGACGCCCAGGAGCAGGCCACCGATCGCCGGGCGGATGATCTTCGGTCCGGGCATCCGGTCGAAGAGCGAGCCCGTCATGCCCAGCACGCGGATGAAGACGATGGCCGCCAGTCCGCAGAGGAGCCCCAGCGCCAGGTAGACGGGCAGTTGCCAGAGATCGAAGAAGTCATCCTGCCCCATGAATCCTTCGCCGACGTCGAAGATGGCCGAGTCGTGCAGGATGCCCTGCGTCGCGGCCGAGGCCACCACCGCGGAGATCACGATCGGTGTGAACGTCTTCAGCGAGAAATCCCTGAGGAGAATCTCCATTACGAAGAAGACTCCTGCGATGGGGGCATTGAACACGGCTGCGATTCCGGCGGCCGAGCCACAGCCAAGCAGGGTGGCTGTGTTCTGTGTTCGAGTGCCGAGCAGGCGGGCGATGTTGGAACCCATGACACCACCGATGGTGATGATGGGACCCTCGGCACCGGCCGAGCCACCACTGATGATGGTGGATGTCGACCCGAGCCACTTCTGCAGGCCCACCCGCAGGCTGATCCGTGATCGTCCGCGGAGCACGGCATGCATCAGCGTCGTCACGCCGGGCCCGATGTCATTGGCATGGATGGCCGCCCGAAGCATGCCCACCACGAGCCCGCCGACGCAGGGGGCGAGGAGGACCAGCCAGAGCAGCAGGGCATCGCCACTCCTGGCCTTGCTCCAGAGTTCCATGCCGCGGAGGGGGGCGATGAAGAGGGTTGCCACGAGGGCCATGAGGAGGCCGATGACGGCTGCCACGAGGTACAGGTACCAGTCCCGCTCGAAACCGAGTCGGAGGCTGACCTTCCTGAGAATGCGTGTCATACCCGGACGCATGATGCCTCCCTCGTTGATCAGGCCATGGCATCGGCAAAAGGGGGGATTCTACCGCAGCCGGCGGGCACGTGTGTCCCGGTAAATCCGCTTTTTTGGTACACTGCCCGGCTCGACCCAGGAGTCCCATGCATGATCGAAGCCCTGCGAAGCGATGAAATCGTCAAGAAACTCGGTGGCCGTTTCAAGCTCTGTGCGCTGATCCAGCGACGGATGAAGGAACTGGTCGTGGACGGAGCTCGTCCCCTCGTCGAGCGCGAGGGACGTACGGATCTGGAACTGGTGATCGAGGAGATCCTCCAGGACAAGATCGCTCCGACCTGGGCCCCCGAGGAGGTCCAGGACGAGTCCGAGGACGGCGCCGTCCTCTGAGGACGTGTTCGCCCCGAGCCTTGTGGCTGAAGCCACTCCAACAAGCACTGCACCACGCCGACTTCTGGTCGGCGTGACCGGGGGTATCGCCGCCTACAAGACGGCCGACCTGGTGAGCAGTCTCGTGCAGCGAGGCGACGAAGTCGTCGTGGCCATGACGGATGCGGCCCAGCGATTCGTCGGCGCGACCACCTTCAGCAGTCTCACGGGACGTGAAGTCCTGACGAGCCAGTGGTCCTCGCACGAAGGGCTCACTTCACCGCACGTGCATTTCGCGACATGGTGCCAGTGCATGCTGATCGCACCGTGCACGATGGACATGCTTGCGCAACTCGCCACCGGGCGCACGAATGATCCGGTCGCGCTGCTGGTGGGCGCCATCGACCGTTCAACGACCCCCGTTCTGCTTTCGCCGTCCATGAACGCCACCATGCTTTCGCAGCCAGCGACGCAGCGGAACATCGACGTGCTCCGCAAGGACGGGTTCACCATCATCGAACCCAGCGAGGGCTGGCAGGCCTGCAGGACGGATGGTGATGGACGCATGCCGGAGCCGACGCAGCTCGCTGCAGCCATCGACGAATCCCTGTCTCGTTGAATCTGGATAAAAAAACCGATCGCCTGCACGAGGCAGGCGATCGGGTCGTGATCATGCATGTCCGGCACCAGGTGCCGGTGCCGGGCTTCAGATCTCCTCGCCCTCGTGCTCCTCGATGAACGAGGAGAGGCGTCGACGTCGAACCGGATGCTGGAGCTTTCGCAGCGCCTTGGATTCGACTTGTCGAACGCGTTCGCGGGTGACCTTGAAGATGCGGCCGACTTCCTCGAGCGTGTAGGTGTATCCATCGCCCACGCCGTAGCGGAGCTTCAGGATTTCACGCTCCCTGTAGGTGAGCGTCTTGAGGACGTCGTTGATCCGACCACGGAGCATGTCGCTCGTGGCGGTCTCGGAGGGAGCCTCCTGTCGCTCGTCCTCGATGAAGTCGCCGAACTGCGAATCCTCGGATTCACCGACCGGGCGGTCGAGGCTGATCGGGTGACGCGAGATCTTCATGACCCGACGGGTTTCCTCGACGGTCATCTTGGCCTGCTCGGCCAGTTCCTCGATGGTCGGCTCGCGGCCCATCAACTGCAGGAGTCGCTTCTGGATGTTCCGCAGTTTCGACATGGTCTCGATCATGTGGACCGGGACACGGATGGTACGGGCGTGATCCGCGATGGCACGCGTGATCGCCTGGCGGATCCACCACGTGGCGTAGGTGGAGAACTTGTAGCCCCGCATGTACTCGTACTTGTCGACGGCACGCATGAGGCCGGTGTTGCCTTCCTGGATGATGTCGAGGAAGGGGAGCCCGCGATTGCGGTACTTCTTGGCGATGGACACCACCAGCCGGAGGTTGCCTCCGCTGAGGTCCCGCTTGGCCTGCTCGTACTCGTTGAACACCTGTTCCATCATGCGTGTACGGAACTTCAGGTCTTCGTGGCTTTCAAGGGTCAGTCCCCTGAGGCCGTGCATTTCCTCTTCCATGACGACGCGATCCTCGGGGTGGTATCGATCCGGGTACTTCT
>PBMX01000009.1 GCA_002722935.1 Phycisphaerae bacterium
CGATAGGTCGATCCCAGGTAATGCAGGGACTGGGCCGTGTCGATGTGCGGTTCTTCGTGCAAGCCTTCCCGGATCGCCAGCGCCTGGCTGAAGAACAGTTCCGCATCGTCGTACTTGGCACGCTTGTAGGCGAGACGACCCAACTGGTGCAGCGAACGAGCCGTTTCAAGATCCGGCTCCGGGTCCAGATCCACCAGGGTGTGCTGCGCCTCCTCGAGGTGGGTCTGCGCAAGACCGTGACGATCGAACCCGATGAAGCTCTCGCCGAGGTCGTTGAGAATCCGGGCCCTGATCTCCGGTTCATCCGCCATTTCATCGTGCACGACGTCCGACCACGCCTCGAGCATGTCGATGGCCGTGGCAGCGGTGAAAGGTCGGTCCGTATTTTCCGGGTCGGCGCTGGCGATGACGTTGGATGCCATTCCGATCATGCCCGCCAGCCGCTTGTTCGCGAGCGTCACGTTCGCGTAGAGGACGGCCATCGTGATCGCGAATCCGATGATCAACAGGACCATGCAGGCCGCCAGTCCGACCGGCATCCGGTGGCGGCTCACGAACTTGCGAAGGACGTACCAGGCATCATCTCGTCGAGCCATGATCGGTTCGCCAGAACCCCAGCACCTGAGGTCGTCCGCAAGATCGTGCACGGACTGGTAGCGACGATCAACATCCTTGGCCAGGGACGTGAGCAGGATGGTCTCCAGGTCACGATCGAACTCCGGATCAAGTTCGCGTGGAGCCTGGGGCCGTGTTTCCATGATGCCCTTGATCATCTCGTGGACATTGCCGCCAAGTTCGTAGGGACGCTGGCCCAGCAGGAGGTCGTAGAGAATCACGCCGAGGGCATAGACATCCGTTCTCGTATCCACCAGGTCGGGGTCGCCGCTGACCTGCTCCGGAGATGCGTAGGCGAAGGTCCCCATGAACTCGCCGGCGGCCGTCGCATCCATGGCCGACTCCGTCATCGCATCCGGGCCGACGACCTTGGCGAGCCCGAAGTCCAGGACGTGCGGTTCGCCATCGGTGTCGACGAGGATGTTCAGCGGCTTGAGATCCCTGTGGATGATTCCACGCCGATGGGCCGAGTTGACCGCATCACACACCTTCAGGAACAGGTCGACGCGTTCCCGGGTCGTCATCGCAGCCTGGCCACCGGGTTCATCATGCAGCCGGTAGAGGTTCAGGGGTACCCCGTCGATGTACTCCATGGCGGTGAACATCCGCCCATCTGGGGTTACACCGCTGTCGAATACGGTCACGATGTTCGGATGCTTCATCGAGGCGACGAGTTCCACCTCGCGTTCGAAGCGCTGCTGCTGCCGTTCCGTCGCGAACGCGGCCTGAAGAATCACCTTCAGCGCGACACGTCGCTTCGTACTGACCTGGTGGGCGAGGTAGACGACTCCCTGCGCACCACGGTCGAGTTCACGGAGAATCTCGTATCCCTCCGGGGCGGGCTGCATCGTCAGGGGAGTCGTCGTGGAGAGGGCGTCCTGGTTCGCGTCGAGGAACTCCTCGAGAAAACCGTGCTCGCTCCTTATCTCTTCAAGCTGCTTTTGGACGGAGCCGTCCGAGTCATGCTCGCGAAGGTAGGAGAGGATCTCCGAATCCATCGTCGCACCCCTGACGATGGCCTCGAGTTCTTCGCGTGTCGGTCGTCTCGGGGGATTGCCAGGCGCATTCGAGGACATCATGGCTCGTCCTCGTCGTAGAGTTTTTCAAATCGATCGATGATGTCCTTGAGGCGTGCAGCCGTGCGGCTCTTGGCCATGTAGACCTCGTCCCTGGACATGTCGAGCGTTTCGGCCACCGTTGCAACGGGCATCTTGTTGAGCACCAGCATCTCGAAGGCCTGGATGGTCTGGTCCGATGCCTTCGAGTTGGCCCTCAACTCCCTGAGGGCCTGCTGAAGAATGTTCGTCCGTCGCTCGGTGTCCCAGATCGATACGCACGCATCCTCGTCCGTTGGAAGGGTGATCATGGCCGATTCGCCGCGGTATTCGCGCTTGTTGGACTTGCCCCGATACACGCCGGCGACCCTGAAGCGGGCGATGCCGATGAGCCAGGACCGAAGCCGACCGCGTTCCCTGTCGTACTTGCCTTCCTTGTACTCCTTCAGGAACTGGACAATCGTCTCCTGGGCGACTTCCGAAGCGTCGACCTCGTTCAAGCCCATCTTTCGAGCGAATCCAAGCACGATCGGGCGATAGCGGGCGTCGAAATGCGACCAGGCGATCTCGTTGTCCGAGTCGAAGAGCCCTTCAAGGAGGGAGGTGGTTGTGCGTTCGATATCCATGGATGCAGCAGGTCATGGTATCGAATCCGTTCTTTTCACCTTCTCACGACGGTTCAAGCCATCGAACCGACGGCCCTGCCGCCTGTCCGTGGTGAAGGAGGAACAGTCGTGGAACTCCAAAAAGCCCCATTGAAGCCTTGAATGAGGCCATTCTGCGAGGAAACCGGTTGACCCTGGTCGGAATAGAGGGTCGAATGGAGGTGCAGGGAAGAGTGCGGGTGTGCCTTGCGCAGCCCGATCCGAGGAGACGTTCGTGGGCATCAATACGTGTAGAGCGGCCATGGCTGTGGCCTTGTGCTTCGGGCTTGGTGGCATGGTTGCCGACCACGCTGCACCAGGTCCGCAGGAGCCCGTCATCATCGATGGGGAACTCGAGTTTCCCGAGGATGCACGGATCCCACGATTCATGACGGATACCGAGCGTCGATGGCTCGGGGACGGCCTGATCATGCCACCACGAGGCGAGACGCCACCTCCATCGGGACCTGTCCGATGTGCCAGCGAGTACGAGCCCATGGATGGCATCATCCTGGCCTGGGAAGGTGGTTCCTCCTTCACCGGTATCGTCGCCCAGATGGCCGCCTGGATCACCACGACCGGTGATGCGAATGTCTACGTCGCCTGCGATTCCAACAGCGAGGCCAACTCGGCCAGGAACAGCATGGTGTCACAGGGAGCGGATTCCTCCAGGATCTTTACCGTCGTTCGGGGTACCGACACCATCTGGATTCGTGATTACGGCCCGCGTTACATCTACGAGGGAAACTGCCGGGCCGTGGTGGATCATACGTACAACCGTCCGAGGCCCAATGACAACGCCTTCAACCAGTACTTCTCCGGTTGGATCGGCCATGGCTACTACGAACTGCCCTTGACGCACGGTGGCGGCAACTACCACGTCAATGGCGTCGGTGACGGCGCCGCGACGCGATTGATCAACAACGAGAATCCGCAGTACGACGAGCAGGAGATCTGGCAGATCTGGAACGACTACCAGAACGTGGACACGGAGTTCCATGTGCCATTCCCGACCTCGGTCGACTACACGCAGCACATCGACATGTGGATGCAGATCATCGGTGACACCGAGATCATCATCTCGGACTGGCCGAGCCACTCCGGATCGACCCAGGACACCATCTGCGATGACGCCGCCGGCTTCTACCAGTCGCAGGGCTGGACGGTGCACCGTACACCGGCATACACGGACGGCTGGACGCATTACACCTTCACGAACATGGTGCTCTGCAACGACCTGGTCATTCTTCCCAAGTACAGCAGCATTCCACTGTCATGGAGCAATGACGCCCTGGCCGTGATCCAGGCCGCCATGCCGGATCGAACGGTCGTCCAGATCTACGCCGATACGCTGGCCTACTCGGCCGGTGTCTTTCACTGCATCTGCATGCACGTGCCCGCGAATGCGGGTGGTGCCTCGCCCGTGGCCTACCTGAGAACGCCCCGTGGTGGCCAGGCATGGGATCCCGGGGACCAGGTCGTCATCCAGTGGCTCAGTGATGATGATGCGGAGGTGACCGGTGTCGACCTCCTGTTGTCGGTCGACGGGGGAACCACCTTCGACACGGTGATCGTGCTCGGGACGTTCGATGACGGCACCCACGTCTGGTCGGTTCCGGACATCAATACCTCCCAGGCGAGGATCAAGGTCGTTGTACACGATGCCGATGGAAACAGCGGAAGCGACGAAGCGGATACGGACAGCCAGATCAACGGAACACAGGTCCCCGGTGACGTGACGGGTGATGGCACGGTAAGCGTCGATGACCTGCTGGTCGTCATCGGCGACTGGGGCTGCAATGGATCGAGTTGTGCCGGGGATGCGAATGGAGATGGCGTGACGAGCGTCGATGACTTGCTGCTCGTCATCGCCAACTGGGCTCTCTGACGAGTCGTCGAAGAGCAGGAGATGAGAGTGCCAATCGGGTAAAAGATCGAGGAGATCATGATGAACATGAAATCAGCCATCCTTCAGGTGTTCGCCCTCCTGTTCGTCACTTCGATGGCCATGGGCTTCGGTCCTGCCTTCGAAGAAGATGATGATGCGGGCAGCCTCCCCGGAGATTCGAAGAAGATGGAGGGCCAGGGGCCGATTCAATCCATCTCGGGCCAGTTGACCGGAGCGGGTCTCCTTGCCGGCGACTATCAGGACATGTACGCCTTCTACATCGCCAACCCGACGGAGTTCCGGATCGATGTCGATCCTGACAGCGGGTTCAACACGCAGCTGTTCCTCTTCGGAATCAGTGAGAAGGGCCTTCTTGCCAACAATGACAGCTACGTAGAGGGGCAGGAGCCATCCCAGTTCTCGACCCTGCTTCCATTTTCAACCGACGGTACGAACGTCCAGTTGAAGCAGCCCGGCATCTACTACCTGGCGATCTCGGGCTTCTCGAGCCTTCCAAAGAGTGATGCGGGTCACATCTTCTTCTTCAATCCCGAGACTCCCTTCGAGGTGTCCGGCCCCGACGGACAGGGCGGCGACTTGCCGATCACGGGTTGGGGAGAGAACGGCGAGGTCGGTCACTACAAGCTGTGGCTGACCGGCGTCGAGTTCATTCCTCCGCCCCCCGACCAGGAGGGTGATGTCACCGGGGACGGCACCGTCGACGTGGAGGACCTGCTCCTGGTCATCTCGGACTGGAACTGTCAGGGAGATGATTGCCAGGGCGATGCGGACAACAGCGGGACGACGGACGTCTACGACCTGTTGATCGTCATCTCCAACTGGGACTGATCGATCAGGCTTCGCCTCGCCTGGCCTGGATGAATGAGTTCACGGCCATGACCATGAACACCAGGCAGAGGACCGCCATGAGGCCCTGGTCCAGAAGTTTCTTCATGTCCCGTTCTTCTGCTCCCAGTCCCTTGAAGAACATCATGGCTCCACCCATGACCCCGAGAAGGGCCACGAGTACGGCCAGGTGCATGATGTGCTTGCGAGCGTTGGGCATCGCCTTGGCCATGAGTGCGCAGGCGATGAGCAGAATGCCGAATCCACTGGGAATCGCGGCCGTGGCACGAGCCCCCTCGAATCCCGCCATGCCCCAGAAGATCAGCCCCTGGATGAGCAGGAGCATGCCGATGACCAGTGTGACGCAAGACATGTTCTTCATGGCCGGATGATACTCACCTTTGGTTGATCACGTAGAGGAGGGCTTCGACGACCTGGTCGGGAGTTTCCGCGACCGCCAGCGCGGCCGCGTCGACCTCCTTCAGGGCATGTCGATGTTCCTCCGGATGGAGGACGATGATGGGTGTGCCCAGGGCGGCGGCGAAACCCGCGTCGAAGGCGGCGTTCCACTGCCTGTACTTCTCGCCGAAGCGGACCACGACGATGTCGGCCTGTTTCAGGTGGGTCCTGGTCCTGACAGCATTGAGCTTTGCGCCCTTGTGATCCGTCCAGAACGGATCATCCTCGTTGCCGAAGATCCTGTCTCCACAGGCGTCACTGGCTGCGTGGTCAGTCACGGGCGAGGTGAAGGTGATGGGCAGATCGACTTCACGGCAACCCTGCTCGATCTTCTCACGCCAGTCCGAGTGGATCTCGCCGGCGAGATAGACGGTCCAGTGGTGGGGTGGCCTGTTGCCGTCGCTCACAGGATCTCCACGATCTCGTAGGACTTGGTTCCACGGGGCAGATCGACGCTGAGGGTCTCACCGACCTTCGCCTTCATCAGCCCCATGCCAAGCGCGGAGTTCGGGGTGACCTCGATGACCTCGGAGTCGAAGGAACCGCTCATTTCGCCAACGAGCTTGTAGATCTCCTCGTTGCCGGAGGCGGTGTCCTTGAGTTTCACGGTCGTGCCGACGAAGACCATGTCCTCCGGGACGACATCGGTATCGGCGATGACGACGTTGGACAGCTTCTCCTCGAGATCGTGGATGCGTGCCTCGTTGAGGCCCTGGTCTTCCCGGGCGGCGTGGTACTCGGCATTCTCCTTGAGATCACCCATTTCCCTCGCTCGTCCGATTCGATCGGAGAGTTCCTTCCGCTTCCTGATTCGGTCCTTGAGCTCCTGCTCAAGCCGATCCTTGTCGGATTGCGTCATGTATTCCATGCTGATCTCCCACGTCCTGCCCAGTGAATCGGGCGAGCCCACCTGGCAGCAGGCGGGCTCGTTCACGCTCCAGTGTAGCAACCTGCATGCTGGAGTCCCCTTGAATGCCTATCATGTCGGCCTTCATGACCCCTGGAACGCCCATCCTGCTCTCAACCTGGTCATTCGGCCTTCGCGGACATGCGGCTGCATGGCCCGTTCTCGAGGCGGGGGGGCACGCGATCGATGCCGTCGTCGATGCCTGCACGGCCATCGAGGCTGATCCGGAGGTCGATTCCGTCGGCTATGGCGGTCTGCCCGATCGGGATGGCCAGGTCACGCTGGATGCCTGCGTCATGCAATCTCCTTCATCATGCGGGAGTGTCTGCTGTCTCAGGCACCACCTGCATGCAGCCAGGATCGCCCGGGAGATCATGGATTCGACATCCCACGTCATGCTGGTAGGTGAAGCCGCTGACGCCTATGCCGATGCGGTCGGGGAGCCGCGCGAGAATCTCCTTTCCCCGGAAGCCGCCAAGGCATGGGAGTCATGGAAACGAGATGGAACGGATGTCGACCAGGTTCGTGATGCCGGTCGTCCGGTCGACCAGGGTGGTGGACGACTCTTCGACGCGGAAAGTCGCTGGGCGGGACATGACACCATCGGCACCCTTGCTCTGGATTCGATGGGCGTATTGGCAGGTGCGTGTTCGACCAGTGGTTCACCCTGGAAACTGCCGGGTCGCGTCGGTGATTCACCGATCGTCGGGCATGGGCTCTATGTCGACCCGGACATCGGCGCCGTAACGGCGACCGGGACCGGAGAACTGGTCATGGGCGTCTGCGGGGCGATGCTCGGTGTCGAGGAGATGCGGCGAGGAGCGGACCCGACCGAGGCGCTCGTGACCGTCCTGCAACGAATTGAATCGGCCTACGAACTTGAGGACAATCACCAGGTGGGCCTCGTGGCGATTCGCCGTGATGGACGGATCGGCTCGGCTTCGCTTCGGGGGGGATTCAAGGTCGGCTACACGTCAATTGACGGCGACGAGGTTCGTGATCCGGAACACGTGTCCCACCCGGGTGAATCGGGATGACCCGGTTTGCCGCGATCGATGTCGGCACCAACTCGACCAAGATGACGGTCGCCGTCCTCGAGGATGGAGAGCGCGTCGACACGATCGCTCGGCAGCGGTACGTCTCCCAACTCGGCCGGGATCACGGGCATGACGGTTCCCTGGACCTTGATGCGATGGAGCGGACCATCGGTGATCTCATGAAGCTCGTCGATCTTGCACGCTCACTGGAGGTGGGGGAGATCCGGGCCGTCGCGACACAGGCAGTTCGTGATGCTCCCAACAGGGAAGAGTTCACTCGGCAGGTGCTTGAATGCACGGGCCTTGAGCTTCAGGTGCTTGATCCGTACGAGGAGGCCGCGCTTGGCTGGCGGGCGATCTGCCATGAGCACCAGGTCGGCAGCGGCAGCTCCATGCTCCTGGACATCGGCGGAGGAAGCATGGAGTACCTCCTGGCGGATGGCAGTCGAATCGAGGAGGTCATCTCTCTTCCTCTTGGAGCCCTGCGACTGGCACAGGCATTCGACCTGGTCGACTGCGTCGAAACGAGCCGGTGGGATTCGCTGGGTGAACACGTCAGGTCCACGCTCGACTCACGGCTGTCCGTTTCAGGACAGGCTCCATATGCATGGGGTGTCGGGGGGACGCTCGAATCACTCGTGACGCTCGATCGACTCGGCATCGGCCTTGCCGACGGGCTGGATGCAGTTCCACCCGGGGATGACTGGGCATTCACGGGACTGGCTGTCGAACGGATCAAGTCCATCGCGAACGAGTTGTGCTCAATGACGCTTGCGCAGCGGATCGCCGGGGCCGGCCTCGAACCCGGCCGTGCCGCGATCATTCCAGCCGGTGCAGTCGTCGCGTTCGAGACGCTCCGTTTCAAGGGAGTCGATCGCGGGTGTTGCGTGACAAGGCAATGCCTTCGAGACGGCCTTCTCCTCGAGATGTCGGGACTTGAAGCAGCCTGATCAGAGGGCGGCGAAAGGGCGTTCCTCCAGTGGTCGATGCCTGACGGCATTGCGTGGTGCAGGACAGACGCTGAGGCATACGCCGCACCCGGTGCACGAGGCCGGTTCGATGACCGGTCCCGATGCCCCATCGTCCTCGACCAGTTCCATGGCGCCGGGAACCGGGCAGTGGTCGAGGCAGAGCCGGCATTCCTGCCCATTCCATGGAAGGCATGCATCTCGATCGATCGAGGCCGTGGCCATGCGGAGCGGGAGGCCATGCTGCAATACGCCGGGCTCGCAGGCATCGATGCATGGGAGATCGTCGCACATGACGCAAGGAGATCGAAGGGCGTCGATCATCGGGGTACCTGCACGGGCTTCACCGGCTGCTTCCGGGGCGGGTTGAATCGCTCGTGGCGGGCAGGCCTCGATGCAGTCTCCGCAGCGCGTGCATGCCGAGAGAAACTGGCCCTCGGCAACGGCGCCTGGTGGTCGCTGCAGGAGTCGGAGTGATGCGGGCGCAGTACGCCCCGGCCCTTTGCCGAAGGGTCCCAGGGCCATGGCTCCCAGTTCCTGTACGAGGTTCTTCCGAAATCGGAAGAACTCCCGCCTCGATGGGTTCCGTTCATCACTCATGGAAACACTGTACCCGTGATGAGTCGTTCCAAGCATGTGAACCGGGTGGTTCATCCCGGATACACTCACCGGGACCGACAGATGCGTGATTCCAAGATCAACGTCGACGACCTGGACATCCGCTACCCGGCTGGAGCGGCCCGTGCATGGCTTGCATGGTTGATGCCGGCCATCTTCTTTCTCTATGAGTTCATGATCAGGGTCATCCCCGCCGTACTCGAGAAGCCCCTGCAGCAGGAGTTCGAGGCGGACGCATCCCAGGTCGGCCTCAGCATGAGTTTCTACTACTACGCCTACGGGCCGATGCAACTGGTCGTTGGCATCCTCCTGGACCGGTTCGGCGCGAGAAAGCCCTTGTCGATCGCCGCCCTCGTCTGTGGACTCGGGGCCGTCGCATTCGGACTGTCCGGGTCGATCAGCGGCCTGGCCTTCGGCCGATTTCTGATGGGTTTCGGTTCCGCCTTCGCCTACGTCGGAACGGTCTACATCGCGACCATCTGGTTCCCGCGACGACGAATCGCTCTCATCTCGGGCATCACGATTTCACTCGGGATGCTCGGGGCGATCACGGCGGAGTCGACGCTGCAGTTCCTCGTAGATGCAACCCGCTGGCAGAACATGATGTTCGGATTCGGAGCCGCCGGGGTACTCCTGGGCGTCATGCTCTTCATGGTCGTTCCGAGGCGGCCCTCCTGGTTCCACGAGGACATCATGGCGTCCCATGCCTCCTGCAACGTGGAACGTCCCGGAGCCCTCGCGTGCATCCGGGAGGTCTTCACGAATCGACAGACGATCGTGCTGGGATTGATCACGGGCTTGATCTACCTGCCGCTGGGAACGTTCGCGGCGCTCTGGGGATTCAGGTACCTCAACACCGTACTCCATGTCAGCCAGGAAGCGAGCGGGGCCATGGTCTCGATGATCTTCGTCGGGCTGGCGCTTGGCGGCCCTGCGGTCGGATGGCTTTCAGATCGGCTGGGCCGGCGCAAACCGATCCTGGTCGTCGGATCACTGCTCGGGATCGTTGCCACTTGTACGCTCCTGCTGCTTCAACCAGGCCATCCGGTGATCCTGATGGTGAACCTCTTCCTGCTCGGCCTCGTCGTCGGGGTGCTCGTGGTCGCATTCCCCATGGCCATGGACCAGAATCCATGCTTTGCCCGTGGCACGGCATTGACCTTCGTGAACCTGACACAGATGGTCTTTGCAGGGATCGGCCAGTGGGTTGTGGGAGTGCTGCTCGATCTTGGAGCGGGCAGGGGAGACGGTTCGCATACCAGGGCCGCCGCTGAAGACGCCTTCAACTCCGGTGATTTCCGGACGGCATTCCTGATTCTCCCCATCGCCATGTTCGTGGCATTCCTGCTGACCTTCCTCGTCAGGGAAGCGACTCCTGTGGATGATGCAGGTGTTCCTGAAGTGCCTTGAGGGGGCCCAGGGGCATTTGAATCCCTCCTGGGCCATGATCGATCGTTGACATGGACCCGATCTCCATCACAATGAAACGTACGAACATGGGCAGGAGCACACGATGTTCAGGTTGATCCTGGCAGCGACAATTCTCGTTCTCGCGATGCCTGCAGGTGCGCAGGAAGATCTCCGTGCACCCATCAGGGCGGAACTGGATTCGATCCAGGTCAGGGAGATCATCATCCGACCTTCGCTCCTGAAGCAGGGGCTTCCAGGGGCGGCGTTGATTCGTGACCTCCCTTCGCGCGGCGGATGCCCTCCCGTGACCAGTACGCATACCGACTCGGACTGGGGCCCCGGCGAGTACATCCTCCAGGCGGGTTTCGCCCAGGGGGAATCGGCCGCGGCCTCCTACCAGATGGGTGCCGCCGACTTCCCCTTGAAACTCGATTCGGTCGAGATGATGTTCGCCACGAGCAACGCCATCGTGCAGACGACGACGGAGTGGTCGGTTCGCATCTATTCCGGGATCCCTTCCACCGGTACGCTCGTCGCGGAGTGGTCATCCGATGATGTGCTGCTTCCGCATCTGGTGATGCCACCGGGAACGACGGGGGTGATCCTTCTCTTCACAGTCGACCCAGACGACCCGGACCAGATCTACATAGATGACGATGGATCGCACAGGTACTCGGTGGGCTACAGGATCGATGCCCACAACCAGCCCGGGAGCCCGTGCATCTCCGCACCGGATCCCAACTACAACGCGTTTCCCTGCACCGATGTCAGTGGACTGGCTTCTCCGGCTGGGAACTGGATCGACATGGTCACAGGGCTCTTCTGTGTCTGTGGCGAGGGATGGAGTACCTTCCAGTCGCTTCCGTCGATCTGTCGACCCACTGGTGACTGGGTCCTGCGATCAACTGCGACACCCCAGGACTGCATCACGCCCACCGGGGCCTGCTGTCGGACCGGAGGTACCTGCACCGACGACATGACCGAGGAGGACTGCTCCACGATCGGTGGGGACTATCAGGGCGATGACACCACCTGTGACACGACTTCCTGTCCACAGCCGGTCGGAGCATGCTGCATCGAGGCCACCGGTGAGTGCGTCGATCTCGAGCAGGATCTCTGCCTGATCGGCGGAGGCATTCATCATGCGGACCAATCATGTGATTCGTACATCTGCTTCCCTGAAGGAGCCTGCTGCCTCGCCGATGGAAACTGCGTCGACGGGGTGACCCCCGAGATCTGCAGTGCGGGCGACGGCGTTTTCCAAGGAGATGGGACGACCTGCGGCGGGACGGAGTGTCCACAGCCGATCGGGGCCTGCTGCCTCGACAACACCAATTGCATCGATGTCGAGGAATCGATCTGCGATGCCTTTGCAGGTTCATGGTCGGGGCAGGGCACCAGTTGCACCGATCCGGATGCCTGCGAGGAGAACCCATGTCCGCCGGATGTCAACGGGGATGGCACCGTGGACGTCAATGACCTCCTGGCGGTCATCGCCGCTTGGGGAAGCAGTGGGAGTGATGGCGCCGATATCAACGGCGACGGCGTGGTCGATGTCAACGACCTGCTGCTGATCATCTCGAGCTGGGGAGAGTGCGGCTGAGGAACTCAGCGACGCCTGCGGCGTGATCCGACAGCCGCAATGCAGAGAAGCGCAACGGCGCCCGGTGCCGGGATGACCTTGAATGCAAGTGCGAAGGAATCACTTCCATCGGCGAAGTCCGCGCCGAGCGCGAGATCCCATTTCGTTCCATTCCAGGTGAGGAACTGGAACATCGCCGATGGTGCAAGCTGGTCGAGCCCCATGTTCACGTAGGTCGCGGTACCTGCCATCCCCTCGGAAAGGTTGCCCCAGGCGAAGCCCTCGGAGGTCACGCCGGATTCCCACTCGAAGGTTCCATCGACGAGCTGGGACTGGTTGCCCAGGTCCCACCAGTTGACATTGCCTCCCTGATCGGTGTTCCAGTGTCGATTCGCGTCGATGCCCGTGACAGAGTTGAATCCGAGGAAGGAGTCGTTGCTGCCGATCCCGCCGGTACCGTTACGATCAAACAGGCTCACGAAGGACCACCCGTCTTCCGTGTTGGCAAGGAACATCGTGATCCGACCGGCGGTGTCTATGCCGTCAGCGGCAAGTTCAGCCTGCATGAAGGCCAGGTCGTCGGCCGTGAAGATCTCGAGACCGTCACCGAGCATCCCGGGGATCGCTCCTCCTTCCAGTTCCAGGTAGATCGAAGGTCCGGTGATCCGGATTCCTGATGCCGGTGCCGCTTCTGAAATCGCCCCGATGGCCACGAGGGCCAGCAGGAGGAGGAGAGGGCGTCCTGGAATGGTGGTTGGGAGAAATCGCATAGAAGCCTCGTGGTGCCCGAAGAATGGGCTGGTATCCACACTGTACCCCCAAGATGTGCTGTTTCAACATGTTGCAGCCCATGAGGGCGATGAAAAAGCCCCAATACGCCATTCAAACACCCGATGAACTGGCCCTAGAGGAGGGGGCTCAGGAGCCCTGCAGCATTGTTCAGGAGCCTCCTGGGGGTTGTTTGCTTCATCCACGCGAGGGGGTCGACTTGTGTCGCTTGTTCCATGTATTCGACCTGGAGAAAGCGGAGCCGGCTGGCGAACTCGGTGTCCCAGCCGATCATGCTGACTTCGAAGTTGAGTTCCAGGCTTCTACGATCGAGGTTCGCCGATCCGACGAGGAAGAACTCGCGGTCTACCGTCATCGTCTTGGCGTGAAGGAGACCGCCCGTGAACTCGTGGATCTCGACACCCGCCGACAGCAGACGTTCGTACTGCCCGCGGCTGGCGAACGAGACGAGGCGTGAATCATTCCGGGCCGGTACGACGATCTTCGTCCTGACCCCGCGAAGGGCCGCTGCGCGAATGGCTGCCGACGTCGCGACATCTGGAACGAAGTAGGGCGTCGTGATGATCAGTTCATCCGTTGCGGCACCGATGGATGCCTGGAAGATCATCGGCAACACCTCGTTCCTGAAGTTCGGTCCACTGCCGATGACCTGGACGGTCGCTCCATCAGGCAGGACCATCGGCGGTTCATCAAGCAGCTCGGAAAGCTGCTCACCCGTATCGAGACACCAGTCCTCGATGAACAATTCCTGGAGATCGTGGACGGCAGGTCCCTTGATCCGCACCATGCAGTCGATCCACGGTGCGAATCGTGGTTTCGGGCAGAAGGACTTGGAAGCGATGTTCTGGCTGCCGATCCACCCGATCATGTTGTCGATGACGACGATCTTCCTGTGGTTTCGAACGTCCAGTCTGGACCAGAGGGCCTTCCAGAGCCTGGTGGGCAGCGATTCGATGACCCTGACACCCGCTTCGGTGAGTTCAGTTCGAAGCTTCGATCGAAGGAACTCGGCTGAACCGAGTCCATCGACCACCAGGCGGCAGGAGAGGCCGCGACTGGCGGCCTCGATCATCGCAGCGGCGACACGTTGGCCGATCTCGTCATCGAGGTAGATGTAGGTGAGCAGGTGGACGGTCGATGTGGCTGCCTTGATGTCCTCGAGGAGACGATCGAAGAAGCTTTCAGTCGACCCGATCAGTTCGAGTTCATGTCCGGCCATCACGTCGGTATCCGAAATCGATTCCGCGAGCGTGAAGACGGGTTGGAACTGACGAGGAATGTCGGGTTCCATGTTCGGGAGGTCACCCACCTTCGTACGAAGGCAGCCCGCATCGAGCCTCGCACCCTCCTGTGCCGCCTGGTATGCCTGTAACTCCTGGGAGCGCTCAGGAGCATGTAGGCGATCGCGCCGGCGTAGGGCAGCAGGATGACGAGCAGCAGCCATGTCAGGCGCGCCTCGGTCGATCCGGTTCTCCGGAGGAGGATGTGCAGGGCAAGTCCGAGCACGAGGCACACCTCGAGCAGGATGATCCCGGTTGTGATGAACACGGTCATGTGGGGCCATCGTGACGAGGTGTCCGCGGATTCGCAAGCAGGCCGATGGAGTACCCGCTCAGTGCTTCGTCACCATGCTCGAATCGGTGAAATCGATGGTGCCCCGATGATGCTGGTCGATTCGACCCGCTTCTTCATGGAACCATGAGAGGCGTTTGATCTTGTCCTCGGCGAGGCATTCGAGTCCCGCTTCCTCTCCCGGGGGGGATCCCCAGATGATTCGAGACTGGATGTCGGTGACCAAGACGAGTGACTGGTTGTGATCGAATGCCGAAAGATCGACTTCCACGACCTGGTCGTACCAGGAGTAGTCGTCGATCAACTCGAGCAGTTCCAGCGCGGCCGTGACGTCGGCTCCACTCCATCGATCGTTGGCTGCCGTGGGCCGGTCATAGGCCGGTGAACGAAGCGTGACGAGGTGGGTGTCTTCATGAACTCGGTACCCGGTGGGCAGGGGGATACCGCGGTGATCGATCAGGAGAGCACCGTGGCGATCGATGATCCGTGCATTGGGTTCGAGGAACACCGCGGTGACATTCACCAGGGTGGAGCCGCTTCGCTCGACCTGTAGAACGTCGTGAAAACATCCCGATGCGAGAAGCGCCTCCCGCGCGTTGCTGAGATCCGTTCGTTGCAGGGAGGTTCCCAGCAGCCATGGAGCGGCCGTGGCACCCAGATGATTCTTCAATGACTCCCCGACCCATTGGGGGGCCTCGATGAACCGGATCGTCACTTCCTCGACGGGTTGGTGGACATGGCTCCGCAGCAACTGGACCGACCATGTGAGGAGGAGGCACACCGCAACCAGACAGGCCGCTGGAAGGGTCCAGCGTGATGCAGGGGGTCGACAGAGCCAGGTCACGGCATCCCAAAGCCGGAACCAGAGATCAGCAACCAGGTTGAATACGTGACGCACCATCGTTTGTAGACCCTCGGGCTCCCATGAAATCGGCCGCAAACAGAGGCCTCTTTGAAAAAAAGCACCCTCATGCCGGTTTCTGGGCATCTCCCGGGGTGTCCAACCTGCGGATCCGGTTCAGCGATCGAGGGCTTTCTGGACGAGTTTGCAGCAGAGTTCCGTCATGCTGCAGCCGCCGGCCTCTGCCGCCTTCGGCAGCAGGGAGTGGGAGGTGAAGCCAGGCATCGTATTCAACTCCAGGAACCATGGGTCCTGGTCGTCGAGGATGAAGTCCGCACGCCAGAGGTCGCGACATCCAATCGCCGTTCCGATTCGAAGGGCGTACTCGTTGCATGCAGCCATCGATGGACCCGGGATCTCCGGATCGAGGATGTACCGGGTGTCGTCACGGTTGTACTTGGCGTCGTAGTCGTAGAATTCGGTGGCCGGGATGATCTCGATGATGGGCTGGCAGGCGCCGGGAATCACGCCGACCGTCAGTTCCCGGCCATCGATGAACTGCTCGACCATGATGGAGGAGTGTCGTTCCAGCAGTTCACGGCATCGTGCTCGACATTCATCAAGGTGCTCGCACAGGAAGAGATCGATGCTGGAACCTTCCCGGGGTGGTTTGACGACGGTACGCCCTTCGAAGGTGGGTTCATCGCCCCGGCGAAGGAGTTCCCAGTGAGGCGTCGGAATCCCGAGTTGAACGGCCAGCGCCTTGGTCGCGTCCTTGTCCATCGCTGAGGCTGCGGCCGAGGTCGTGGATCCGACGTATGGCACGCCTGCTACATCGAGTTCCCGTTGCAGGCCTCCACCTTCGCCCCAGGGGCCATGAAGAACGGGGAAGATGACATCCACGGCCATCGCCTTCAGTTGATGAGCCTCGACGCGGTCGATGACCTCCTCGAGGACCTCGTAGTTCCCGGAGTCCCTGATGGCCCTCGCGACGGCTGTTCCCGAGGCGATGCTGACCTCCCGTTCCTCATCGGGTCCACCCATGAGTACGGCCACGCGTGGCATCATCGGCTGCTCCCGTCTTCCCTGGACCAGATCACGACCTCGGGCTCGATCTCGATTCCATGGTGGGAGCGGACTCGTTCCTGGATGGTCATGATCAATCGACGGACATGCGTGGCCGTGGCGTCCGGTCCGGTCGTGATGAAGTTCGCGTGCTGGCTGCTGACCTCGGCACCGCCGACCTGCAGCCCCTTGCAACCGGCTTCATCGATCAACCGGCCAGCCGATACACGTTCATCGCCCACGACCGGGTTCCGGAAGGCGCACCCGGCGGACTGGTCCGCCAGTGGTTGTGTCGATTTCTTGTAGGCGAAGATTTCCTTGACCTTCTTCCTGAGTTCCACCGGATCCACCGGTTCCAGTTGAAGGACGGCCGAGACGATCAGTTCATCTGGAAGATTGCTTTCCCTGTAGCGGAACTCGAGTTGACTTCGGTCGTAGACGAGGAGACGCCCGGTGCTGTCCAGGCAGCTGACGGACTCGATGCAGTCGCCGATGGATCCGTGCATGCCTCCCGCATTCATCCTGACCGCGCCGCCGATGGTCCCGGGAATCCCGGCCATCTGTGAAAAGCCTTCAAGCCCCTGGCGTGCCAACTCGTTCACCGTCGAGAACAGATCCGCTCCCGACATGGCCAGGACCCGGTCGACTTCTCCATGGGCGTTGAATCGAAGGCGTGTGAAGTGCTCGTGATCCAGTTTGAGGACGACGCCGTCGACGCCCGCATCATCGACGAGCAGGTTTGCTCCCTTTCCGAAGATCCTCATCGGGGTATCCGATTGCGAACATCGTTCGACGAGGGCCTGCAGGGCGTCCTCGGAGCGTGGGCGGACGACGACATCCGCCATCCCGCCGATGCCGAACCAGGTCATGGCTCCGAGGTTCACATCGAACTGAACGTCGACATCGAGGTCACCGAAGAGATGGCTTCGCGTGCTCATGGCGTGAAACGATCAAGGAGGTCCCGGCCGATCGTCCAGACCGGGCCGGCTCCCATGATCACCAGGAGATCGTCATCCTGGAGGGTGCCTTCCTGGTGCGAGATGATGTCGTCGAAGGCATCGATGTGGCTGGCCGCGACCCCGCGTTCATGCAGTCGGTCTACAAGGTCCACCGCGCTGACTCGCTGCTTTTCCGACTGTGAGTCCCGCACGAAGTAGATGTGCGGCACGATCACCTCGTCGGCGCTGCTGAAACTCTCGGCGAAGGAATCAAGCAGGAAACGCGTTCGGCTGTGCTGGTGCGGCTGAAAGACGCAGATGAGTCGGCCCGGATCCTCGGTGGTTCGAAGGGCGTTGAGCGTATGCTCGATCTCGGTCGGGTGATGCCCGTAGTCGTCGTAGAGCGTCGCCTGCCCTCCACCGGGAAGATCGATGTCACCCAGGTGCTGCATGCGGCGTTCCAGTCCCTCGAACGTGCCCATCGCTTCGGCAGCATCCTCCCACTCGGCGCCGAGTTGATGTGCAAGGATCACGGCGGCCGCGGCGTTCAACGCGTTGTGCGCTCCGGGCATCCTGTTCGTCCATTGAACGACCCACAGGCCGTCGCGAAGGATGCCGACCCGCTGGACACCCGGATCCCAGACGACCTGATAGTCGGCCTCGGGGTGGTAGCCGAACGTGGCGACCCGGCAGTGAAGTGGGGGAGTGATCTGGTGTCGATGGGCACCATCGTGCGCAATCAGGAGGCTTCCACCCTCCTCGGCCGGTGGAAGCAGTTGGGCGAACTCGCGGAACGCCTCGATGATTGCCTCGATCGAACCGTAGATGTCGAGGTGATCCTCCTCGAGATTGTTGATGAGCGCCATCGTGGGCCTGTGGTGATGGAANGAACGATCGAACTCGCANGCCTCGCAGACNACGAGTCCNGGTTCNCCAGCCAGCGGGCCGGCACCGGGAATCCGGGCTGCNCCGGGTCGACTTGGACCGATCTGCCCACAGTTGGCCCCGATGATGAACCCCGGATCGAGACCGCATTCCATCAGGACGTGGCAGAGCATGGCTCCGGTCGTGCTCTTGCCATGGGTTCCGGCGATGCAGATCGAGGTCCGGTCGGCCTGCACCATGCCCAGGACTTCCGCATAGCTGCGTACCTTCAAGCCTCGTTCCTCGGCGGCCACGAGTTCGGGGTGATCAGGAGGGATGGCAGCGGATGCGACGACGAGGTCCGTCGTGGATGGAAGGCCACTGCCATCCTGCACGGTCCGGATGCTCAGCCCCTCCTCGACGAGCGAGGAGATCGTCGAGGATGGATTGATGTCCGATCCCGAGCAGGTGATCCCCATCGAATGGAGCATCCTCGCGAGACCGGACATGCCGCACCCACCGATTCCGATGAAATCCACGTGCTCGATGCCGGTGAGATCGCCTGATGAGGAAGGTGTGCCGGGTTCTGATTCGGTTGTGGCGGGATCAGCCATTCAGTCATCTTATCGCCGCCTGCGCAGGCTCCCCTCGACATTTCGAGCAGCGAGGCCAGCGGGTACACTGCCCCCATGCCCGAGCCCGATGGCCTCCAACCCGGACTTCATGCCCAGATCCTCATCGTGGACGACGAGGTCGACCATGCCGAGGTCATGTCGGAGGCGCTCCGCAGGCTGGGTCACGTCTGCACCATCGTCGATGGTGCCACGGCGGCGGAGGATGAGCTCAAATTCGGGGGGTTCGATGTCATCGTGACGGACCTCTCGATGGAGGAGGAGGATTCCGGGATCCGGGTCCTGGAACTGGCGCGAACCCACCAGCCTGACGCCGAGACCATCATGGTGACGGCTCATGGAGACGTCCCGACCGCGAAGGCGGCACTCCAGGGGGGAGCCTACGATTTCATCGAGAAGCCCCTCGACCTGGAGGTCTTCAGGAACCTGGTGAACAGGGCCTGCGAGACGGTACGCCTTCGTCAGCACAACTCGCAATTGCAGGGGCAGGTGGACTCGGCCTTCGGGTTCGAGGGCATCATCGGCGATTCCCAGGGGATCCGGAAGGTCATCCAGACCATCAAGCAGGTCGGGCCGAGCAACATACCCGTTCTCATCACCGGCGAATCCGGCACGGGGAAGGAACTCATCGCCAGAGCCGTCCACAACCAGTCGAACCGCGCCGCGAAACGATACGTCACATTCAACTGCGCAGGCCAGAGCGAAAGCCTGCTCGAAGACCAGTTGTTCGGACACGCCAAGGGCGCCTTCACCGGAGCAGAGAAGGATCGCGAGGGTGTCTTCGAATACGCCGACGGCGGGACTCTGTTCCTCGATGAGATAGGGGACATGCCTCTGGCGATGCAGTCCAAGCTTCTGCGCGTCCTCGAAACAGGTGAGGTCATCCGCCTCGGGACGAATGATGCGCGCATCACCGATGTCCGCTTCGTCAGCGCAACCAACCGGCAGCTCTCGAAGATGATCGAGGATGAGGGATTCCGGGAAGATCTCTACTTCAGGATCAACGGCGCGGAGATACACATTCCGCCGCTCAGGGAGCGTCGGGAGGACATCCCCATGCTCGTCAACCATGCCGCCGGTCGCTATGCCGCCGAACTTGAGCGACCGATGCCGTCGTTCACGGAGGCCACCATGCTGCGACTGGTCGCGTACAACTGGCCTGGAAACGTCCGGCAGCTGTTCAACACCGTCCAGAAGATGGTCGTGATGTCGACCGGCCCGACCATCGATGTCCAGGACGTTCCTGATGAGATCCGGATGGGAGACGACGACGAGCACCTGCACCTGGGCGCCCTTGCCGGGGTCGGGATCGACCGGCTCGAGAAGGAAGCGATCCGCCAGACGCTTGCCATGACGGGAGGAAACCGGGAGCAGGCCGCAGAACTGCTTGGGATGGGTGAGCGCACGCTCTACAGGAAACTGAAGGAATACGGATTGAAGTAGTTTCTTCAGTTGCCCGGTGCTTCGTCGGATCCACCAGTCTTGAGCAGCTCGATCATGCCTTCTCCGAAGGCATGGCCCATGAGAAAGTAGATCTTCCCACTGCCGAGGTAGTGGTAGGGACGATCGGAGGCGATCCTGTAGAAGCGTTCCTTCTCGTCTCCTTTCCAGACGTCGTTCTCGAAGAGTTCATGAGCCACCGGATCCCAGCACGTCGAGGTCCTGACGAGTTTGACGGTACCTTCGAAGCCGGGTGTTTCAAGGACGCGTGCCTGGGCATCCCGGAACCTCTGCACATTCGGTGAAGGTGCATCGCCTCCCACCCCAAGTTCTCCGATGACGACGGGAAGATCGGGCCGTTCGAACTCCTTCCTGAAATCCCGTATGAAACCGGAGAAGTTGTCGGCATAGGCGGCCGTCTTCTCCTCGTCGACCATGTCGTTCCACCCCTGGAACCAGACGAGTCCCGCAAGTTCGGATGGGCGTCCGGCCAGTTCGGGGAAGAGTTCGTCACGCTGGGAGAGAACGGTCTTCACATGCGAGATCATCTCCGCCCAGTAGGGGCCGGGCCCTCCTCGTTCTGGAGGAAGGAAATCCACGGCGACATCCTTTCCGCCCCAGGCTGTCTTGATGAGGAGGACGGGTTCATCGAAGTGCGTGCCCATCACCGTGCCGAACCCGAGTTCAGGTCCGATCAGGGGTCCATGTGAACTGCCCTCCGAGCCGAAACCGACGGTCAGGGGTCCATGCCGACCCAGGTACCAGATGGAGACATCGTCGCGTTCGATCCACTCGCCATCTCCATCCCGGATGGTGGCGAGGAGGTGTCCCTGCTCGGGGTCCTCGCCGAGCCATGGAAGCGTGTTGACGGCCCCCTTTCCCTCCATGTTGGACTGCCCGGCCAGGACGAATACCTTCACCGGAGCCGGTGGTTGCTCCGGTGGTGTGAGATCTTCTCCGGGGGCGACGAAACAGAACGCCAGAATGAGCGTGATCCAAGTCGAAACTGGCATGGGGACCTCCTCGTGCGAGCCGGGTTGGAGAAATCCTACCGGGCAATCGGCTTCGGGGGTCGGTAGAATCGAGTCTCCGAGTTCCTCCTTGATTTCATTGATTCGAGATCTCTGGAGTGGATAGAATGCCCCACTGAGCCCGATCGGAGCATGATGGCAACTCCTCCAGCAGTTCAGACACCGCCCACGGACGAGGCACATGAAACAGGCAAGCCTGTTTCGGAGGCCGTTCCCATCCCTGTTCCCGCCGAGGAGCCCGGGGCCCAGCCAGCACTTCCGCTGCCTGACACGGTGATCAAGGGCTCGATCAACTGGCCCTATGCCATCGCGATCACGAGCATTCACCTGGCGGCCCTCGCGGCGATCTGGCCATGGACATTCAGCTGGACCGGGGTCATCGTCATGATCGTCGGTGTGCACGTATTTGGGCAGGCCATCAACCTGCTCTACCACCGGGTCCTGACGCATCACAGTTGCGTCCTTCCGAAATGGCTCGAACATGCCTTCACGATCCTCGCCCTGTGCTGCATGGAGGATACGCCGGCGAAATGGGTCGCAACCCATCGGTATCACCACCTCCACTCGGATGAGCAGGAGGATCCACACAGCCCGCTCGTCGCTTTCTTCTGGGGACACGTCGGTTGGCTGCTCGTCGTCAACAAGAAGACGCACAACATCCATACCTACCAGAAGTATGCCAGTGACATTCTCAAGGACCCCTTCTACATGAAGCTCGAGAAGTCCTACGTCTGGGTCTGGATCTACCTGGCGCATGCACTGGCCTTCTGCGCCGTGGGCTACGGGCTGGGCTGGGCCATCGAAGGCACCGCGATGGGTGCCCTCCAGTTCGGCACGAGCCTGCTTGTCTGGGGCGCCTTCGTGCGAACAGTCGTCGTCTGGCACATCACATGGTCCGTCAACTCGCTGTCGCATCTCTTCGGCTACCAGAATCACGCTACGGATGATCACAGCACGAACAACTGGCTCGTTGCTCTCCTGACCGTGGGAGAAGGCTGGCACAACAACCACCATCACGACCCGGCCAGTGCTTCCAACCAGCACCGGTGGTGGGAGTTCGATATCACCTACTACGAGATCAAGCTTCTCGAGAAACTCGGTCTCGCCAAGAAGGTGATTCCTCCCAGGCACGTACGCAGGCAGCGTTCAGAGGAGAGGCGGGCCGGGAAGTCCACATGATTTCGTCTGGTTCTGCTTGAACTCAAACTGTAATCAAGTACCTTCGA
This sequence comes from Phycisphaerae bacterium, assembly GCA_002722935.1. GTDB lineage: Bacteria > Planctomycetota > Phycisphaerae > Phycisphaerales > SM1A02 > SP202. Next base: position 22,428 of record PBMX01000009.1, read on the forward strand.
ACTGGTTCCCGTTGGAGTGCCTCAACCATGTTCAGAACGACAATCGGTATTGCCACCTGCCTGCTGACGTCCGTCGCAACTGCCTCGGGCACGGACCAGGCTACATGGCCCATCGACGTCAGCACGAGTGGCCAGGACATCTACTGGCAGAGTCCGGACAGTCTCCGGGCTGATGGCGAGACGTATGTCTCGACATTCACGATCCAGTCGGTCAGTGTCAACGTGTCCTACCTGGGCATCGGCTTCGGGCCGATCGACGTGACCGGAGAAATCGATCCGGCCGACCTCGTCCAGTCGGGGGAGGCCGATGGTCCATGCCCGGTGAATTTCGGAACGGCTTCAGTGATCGAGC
>PBMX01000010.1 GCA_002722935.1 Phycisphaerae bacterium
TTCGTGCGAGGCGCTCGATCTCGTCGGAGATGGTCGCAGAGACGAAGATCGTCTGGTGCTTCTGCTTCATCGTGCCGAGAATCTTCCGGATATCGTCGCGGAACCCGATGTCCAGCATCCGGTCGACTTCATCGAGGATCGCCAGTTTGATCCGATCGTATGGAAGCAGGCCCCGTTGGTTCATGTCCATGACACGACCGGGGGTGCCGATGATGATCTGGGGCTTCTTCTTCAACTTCTCGGCCTGGGTGTTGATCGACTGGCCGCCGTAGACGGGCAGGACCTTCAGGCCCGTATGACGGCCCAGTTCCCTGCATTCGCGGGCGACCTGGATGGCAAGTTCCCGTGTTGGAACAAGGCAGAGGCAGGCGAAGGGAGATCCCTTGTCCGCGATCTGGAGGGCCGGGAGCCCGAACGCGGCGGTCTTCCCGGTGCCTGTCTTGGACTGGCCGAGGATGTCCTTGCCTTCCAGGGCCGGTGGTATCAGGGTGGCCTGGATCATGGTGGGATGTTCAAAGCCCTGCTCCTCGATCCCCTTGAGGATGTCGGGTCCCAGGCCAAGGTCGGCAAAGGTGGTTGATGTTGAAAAGATCTCGCTCATGATCTCGCTTCCGGGGCTGGCCCCTGCAAGGACTTCCCCTTGAAGAGTCGGTCATGGTAGGATCATGGCGTAGACGATACAAGGGAGGAGCATGGATGCTCCCACTTTCCCTCCATGGATGAACTGAGCCGACTCGACATCGATCTTTCCGCGGTTGAACGCAATCTCGCGAGGTTGCGTCAGGTCATCGGTCCACATTGCAATCTCTGCCCTGTCGTCAAGGCCGATGGATACGGCCTGGGGGCACGTCGCATCGTGCCGGCGATGGAGTCCGCGGGTGCGGGAATGTTCGCCGTCTATACCCCGCGTGAAGCAGCCGAGCTCCTGTCGCCAGCCTGCCGCCTGCCCATTCTCATTCTCATGCCCGTCCGGCACGTGTCCCCGGTGGATCCCCTCCATGAAGGGATTCGAACCGGCCAGGTCCACTTCGTCGTGCATGACGCCGATCACCTCGACTGCCTGCAGGAACTCGCGATCGAACTGGACCTGCTGCTGCACCTGCACCTGAAGGTCGATACCGGGATGCATCGCGGAGGATGTCCTGCAGAAGCGGCCCCCGTCCTTCTCGATCGAATCGTGGATCACCGGCAACTTCACCTCGCAGGCGTATACACGCATTTCAGTTCTTCGGCCGGCAGCGATGAAACGACGATCAGGCAGCGAGCCGTCTTCGATGCGGTCCTCGACGCCTGCATCGATCGAATCGACAGCGACTGCCTGGTGCATTGCGCGAATACCGCGGCGGTCTTCCGTGGACAGGCTTTCCACAGGTCGATGGTGCGCGTCGGGCTCGGCTGGGCAGGTGCCTGTCCACCCGGGTCGGTTCGGAATGCGAGTCCCGATGCAAAGCAGCTCGAGCCGGTCGTTCGATGGACAAGCCGTGTCATCCAGGTCCGTGAAGTCGAGGAAGGTGATCGGGTTGGCTACGACGGCCTTTGGAAGGCGCAGCGCAACAGCGTGATCGGGGTCGTGCCGGTCGGGTATGCCGATGGGTATCCACCGATACCGATCAACAGCCACGATGGTGCGCCGGAACGTGTCGTGGGACTGCTGAAACAGGATCAACTGCTCGGGTACGCACCGGTGATCGGGACGGTCAGCATGGACCAGGTCATCGTGGATCTCACTGACATGCTCCCGCTTCCCGGAGAGGGGCTTGGAATCGGTGTCGAACTGCTCTCGCGCAGCCCCGATGCCCCCAACGGTCTCCTTGGACTCTCGGCGTCGGCTGGAATGAAGCCGCATGCACTGCTGTCCTGTCTGCACGCGAGGATTCCGCGTCGTTACGAGGGCGATGTGGCACTCGTGGAGACACTCGGTCCGGAAGAACGGATGGCTGCAGGCTGATTCAAGGTCCGGATACGCGACAGGGCGCGATAATTCGCCGGAAATCACGCTTCCAGGCACGCTCCGCAAATGCTGGTGCAGCATGTGCAGCAGGTCGATAGAAGTGTCCGGCGCCGATCATCGCCACGCATGATCCTCGAGCCCTGGAAGTGAGATGAATACGCGGAGCCGCCTGCGGGCCGCACCACCTTGCTCTCGCGCTTCCCGGGCTCGACGATCATGCTCGATGACGCATCGACCCCACCGGGTTGTCTCTCGATGCGGCCGGGTGACACGACGCACCCCCCTATACTGTGACGATGGAAGCGAAGTCGCTCGTAAAGCCGTTGAGGCTTGGAGTCGTGAGATTTCTCAATACCCAGCCCATCATCTCCGGGCTTGAGGTGTGCAACGACATCTCCATGACCGAAGCGGTCCCAAGCAGCCTGATCAACCTGCTCGAAAGTGGAGAGGTCGATGCGGCGCTCTGTTCATCGATCGACTACCAGGTGTCCTCGATGCCGCTGGTCATCCTTCCCGCACCCTCGCTTGGTTGCCTGGGTGCGACGCGAACCGTCCGCCTCTACTCGAGCAGGCCTTTCGAGGAACTCGAGAAGGTCTGCTGCGATTCCGACAGCCATACGTCAGTCGTGCTGCTCCAGGTTCTCCTGCGTGAAGTTCATGGATGCAGGGTGACGGTTCTTCCATTCGATGCGGCTGGTCGGAATGTAGAGTGGCCGGAGGCCGTGATGCTGATCGGTGACAAGGTCGTGTCGGCTTCACCCCCAGCGGAACGCTACCCGTACCAGATGGATCTGGGCGAGGCATGGCATTCATTGACCGGGTTGCCGTTTCTCTTCGGAATATGGCTTGCAGGTGCCGACCTGGATTCCGACGATGCACGCAGGATCGTCAGTACGCTCGATCGCCAGTACCGCTACAACCGGATGCATTCCGAGACACTCGTAGGTCGGGAGAGCCGGGCTCGGAACTGGCCGCAGGACATGGCGGAGGACTACCTTTCGTCCGGGATCCGGTACGAGCTGGGTCCATCGCAGCGTGAAGGTCTTGATCGCTTCTACGAACTTGCGGCGGCGCACGGCCTGATCGAGCAGCATCGACCACTTCGATTCGCTGGGGAGTGACATGCCACGAACCGCCGCGTTCACGAGCGTCGTCCTGCGGGAACTTCTCCGACAACTTGAATACGCACCGGATGAAACGCACCGTCGACAGATGGACGCCGCCGAGCAACTGCTCGATGACATCGAGCCGGAGCGTCTCTACCCCGATGATTTCATCGTCTACCGGATCACGTCCTACCGGATCGATCGACCGGATGCATCGACGTCGGTCGTCGGTGATGCCCTGACGAGAGACCTGGTCAATTTCATTCAGCAACTCAGCTGGGATCTCTCCCTCGATCCGGAACAACCCCGTGGACGTGCGGTCGGCATGGACGAACTGGCTAGAAGACTGGGTGTTTCAAGACGGACGCTTCAACGCTGTCGCAAGGACGGCCTCGTGATGCACTGGGTTCGTCGCGAAGGAGGCCGACGCGTGCTCTCCTGCTTCCCGGATGCGCTTGACCGGTTTCTCGAGCGACATGGTGAACGACTGGTGCGGGCATCGCGCATGACTCGGCTGAGCATCGAGGAACAGGAGGCCCTCGTCCGGGGGGCGGGTGAACTGGTGGATCGTGATCCAGGCGCATCTCTCAACGAGATCGCTGCGAGGCTTGCAGCCGAATCGGGCAGGGGTCATGAAACGATCCGGCGTCTTCTTCGGCGGAACGAGGAGCGCGCCACGACACCGTTGTTCAGCGAACATGGCCCGTTGCGTGATCGGGACATCGAGATGTCGATCCGGGCGCGTCGAAGGGGGGTTCCTGCGAGACGTATCGCCGACCACTTCGGGAAGAGCCCTGATGCACTGCATCGAGCGGTGTTCCGTCATCGCCGACGTCGTCTCGCAGCGATTCCGATTGCGTGGTCCTCTCCAGGCGGTGGGGACGAACTTCTCCTGCAGGAGGATGCCGTTCGATTCGGGCTTCCCCACCCATCCTGTCCCGGAACATCTGGAGCCGGCGAAGGGACTGCGATTGAACCCGGGCTCGATCTTCGAGCATTGAACCTGCTTCACGCGAGGGCCGCGCAGGGGCTGGAGGTCATGTCCCCATCGCCGACCGTGGTCGAACTCGACGAGGTCGAGACCGATCTTCGCTGGGCCACGATGCTTCACCTGCGTCTGGTCCTCCTGGCATGGGGGCCCGTCGGTCGGATCATCGAGGAGCGATTGCAGCAACCACTTGAAGCCCTGCCCCGGGAGGCCCGCCTGCTCTATCGGGACCTCTCGCTTGGAGTCATCAACGACCAGATCGAGCGGAGCGATCCGAACGAGGCTGACGAACTGATGCCTCGCATCGAACGGCGGCTGGATTCGGTGCTCGACCGTCGGAGCATCGTTCCGACGCCGGGTCGCGCTTCCGTTCGTTCCCGGGACGCGGGCGACGACCTGGAACTCCTGTACAGGTCATGCATCCCGTGGCCGCACCTGGTTCCCGGCGCGCAGCGACTGGCTTCGCTCGAGGCGATGAATGGTTCCGATGCCGACCTGGTTCGACGGCGGTACGGGCTTGATGGTTCGGCACCGTCCAGGCTGTCGAGCCTCGCCGAGGCCGGTGGGACCACGATCACGGCCATCGAGCGACGGCTTGGACCGTTCACCTGGTAGTCATTGGATTCCCGGAAGGGATCAACGCTTCGAGAACTGGAACTTCTTGCGGGCGCCGGGCTGTCCAGGCTTCTTCCGCTCGACCTTCCGCGGGTCACGGGTGAGGAACCCGTTTTCACGCAAGGTCGATTCGAGGGAGATGTCGTAGTTTCGAAGTGCACGACCAAGACCGAGGATGATGGCACCGGCCTGGCCGGTGTAGCCGCCTCCGTTGACCTTGGCGTGGATGTCGACCGAGCCGACCATGCTGGTCTTCTCGAGGACCGCGACGAGGTTCTTGCGATCTCGCTCTTCGTTGAAGAATGATTCCATAGGTCGCTGGTTGACCATGAAGGTGCCTTCACCCGGCTTGATGCGGACCCTGGCGACGGCGGCCTTTCGACGGCCGGTTCCACGCCACCATCCGTGGGCATCGGCGGGAAGTGATTTCTTCTCCATCATCGAAGCATCGGGTACGGCGGGTGCAGGTTCTTCCACTGGAGCAGCCGCTTCGGCAACGGGTTCAACTGCAGGAGCCGCTTCGGCAACGGGAGCCGCGTCATCGGTCTTCTCGGGAGTGGATTCCGAGACGGTCTCCGGTGCAGCGTCCGTCGTTTCTTCCGGTGCAGCATCGGTGGTTTCCGGTGCAGCGTCCGTCGTTTCTTCCGGTGCGGGATTCGTTGCTTCTTCGCTCATGGGTACCTGTTGCAGTCTTCCTGGATCGTTTCCGTCAGATGGCCAGTTCGTTCATGTCCTTGACACCCAGGTCATGTTTGGGGCCGGCGTAGACCTTCAGTTTCTTCATCATCGCCCGGCCGAGCCTCGACTTGGGCAGCATTCGGCGGACCGAGTTCTCGATCACCCGCTCCGGGTGCTTCTCAAGGAGATCATTGATGCTCCTCGATTTCAATCCGCCGGGATATCCGCTGTAGCTCAGGTGCATCCGCTGCTCACCCTTGCGACCGGTCAGGACGACCTTGGAGGCATTGGTGATGACGACGAAATCACCCGTGTCGACGTGCGGGGTATAGGAGGGCTGGTGCTTCCCCATGAGAATGGGTGCGATCTTCGCAGCAATGCGACCCAGGACCTGCCCATCGGCATCGATGTGATGCCACGAGCGGGAGACTTCGCCTGGTTTCATGAAGGTGGTCTGCCGGGGCATGATGCACCTTGTCCTTCCTGCTTCTTGAAGCGGATCGCCGCTCACCTGTTCCACGCATGGACACCAAGTCCATGTAGGAGCGCCTCATGGCTTGCGACCACGAGGCGAAAGAGCGAGGATACCTGCAAGTATGATTCTGTCAAGATCAGGAGGCCTCCTGGGGCCATTCCCGGGCTCCCAGGGGGGTTTTCAGGCACGTTCATGAACTCGAAACTCGACCCTCCATCCAGACTTGAAGCACCCGTGATCCATCGCTCCTATCCATCCATAGCCTGGGGGGTCATTCTTCTCCTGTCCCTTGGGGTGGTCGCCATGCATCTCCTCGAGGCTTCCAGCAGTGCAGGGGCCAAGAACGAGGTCGCCGAGCAGCACCTCCTCGAGGAGGTGGAAGGCCAGTACGCCCTTGGGATCGAACTCGTTACGGGCGACGCCGCTCTTGCTGGAGCCGCCCTGCGGGGGTTTGACATCGGGAGCATGGGCAGGCGCCTGCGTGGCGTGGTCCTCCGGGGTCGACTGCAGGGCAGCGAGGCGGCTCGCGAGTTGCTGCTTCGCATCGAGGTCCAGGCCGAGGAAGCCGGGTACACCCTGAGCGAGACGGAGCAGGAGACCTACGAACTCCTGTTGCGCCGGTATGCCGAGGATGCGGACGACTCGACCGTGCTCGGCGAAGATGAGCGTGCGTACCTCGTAGAACACCTGGGATGGTTCGGTCGACTGGCGGTGCTGACCGGGCATGATCCGGAGGAGAAGTCGGCGGTCGATGGTCCGGCGATTCGAACCTGCATCGCGATCTTCGCCGCCGTCGCCGGCTTCGGTGGAGGATTCTTCATCGGGCTGGTTCTCCTGATCATCCTGATCGTCTTCGCTTCGATGGGTCGTCTCCATCATGGCCTTGGTTCCCCGGGGCCCGGCGATGGACTTCTCGCGGAAGCCTTCGCCGTCTGGATGATCCTGTTCCTCGTGCTCCAACTCCTGATAGGTGTCCTGCTCGTGCTGGTTCCCTCGCTGGAACCACACGGTCTTGCGCTCGTGGGAGGCATCCAACTCCTCACCCTCGCTTCGGCGGCCTGGCCTGTCGTCCGGAGGATGCGCTGGTCCCGTGTTCGCACCGCGATCGGGCTGACGAGAGGCACGGGACTCTGGAAGGAACTCGGCTGGGGGTTCTGCGGCTGGATGATGATGTTGCCGCTGCTTGCAGTCGGGATCGTGACCATGCTGATCCTCATGGCCCTCACCGGCCCGGGGCAGACCGGAACAGGGTTTGATCCAACATCGCAACCGGTGCATCCGATCCTGCTCTCCATCGCGGATTCGAATGCATGGATGATCATCCAGGTCTATTTCGTCGCCGTCATCGTGGCGCCGATCGTCGAGGAAATCGTCTTCCGCGGCATGCTCTATCGCCAACTCCGTTCCGCAACGGCCATGCTGCGGGTTGGGTGGAGTGTCGCCCTGAGTACGCTGATCGTCTCGGTGATCTTCGCGGCCATTCACCCGCAGGGACTGGTCGCCATACCTGCCCTCGCGTCACTGGCCATCGGCATGACCCTCATGCGTGAATGGCGAGGATCCCTCTTGGGATCGATGACGATGCATGCCTGCAACAACGGGATCATGATCACGATGATGGTTCTGCTCTTTAGCTGATCGTCAGCGTCGGTCTCGACCCCTCGTCGAGTTCCGTCGCGATGGACACCTGTCGCGCAAGTTCACTGCACGTACTCAGGAGTGTCTCGGTCAACTCGTCCTCGATCTGGAAATTCAGGAGAGGCGTTCCATCGTCGGCGTGTTCCCGCATCTTGATGTGTATGGGAATGGCGCCCAGGAAGGGGATCTGCATGGCCTCGGCCATCTTCTCGGTTCCACCTCGACCAAAGAGGTCGTACTCGACGCCGTCATTGCCGACGAACCAGCTCATGTTCTCGACCGTCCCGAGTACGCGGACATCGAGTTGCTGGAACATCCTGACGGCACGTCGCGCGTCTTCAAGTGCAACACGTTGCGGCGTGCAGACGACGACCGATCCTGTCAGGGGAAGCAACTGGGCCAGTGAAAGGGGAACATCGCCGGTACCCGGAGGCAGGTCGATGATGAGGTAGTCCAGTTCTCCCCAGTTGGTCTGGAGCACGAGTTGCGAGAAGGCCTTGTGCGCCATCGGGCCGCGCCAGATCATCGCCTTCTCCGGATCCACGAGCTTGGCGATGCTCATGCACTTGAGCCCGTCGACTTCGAAGGGATCGAGGATGTCTCCTCGAGCGGTCGGCTGCATGTCGTCAAGACCGAGCATGGTTGCCAGGGATGGTCCGTAGATGTCGCCGTCGAGAAGCCCGACACTGGCCCCGAGCTTCGTCAGCCCGGTCGCAAGGACGGTCGAGACGGTCGACTTGCCGACCCCACCCTTGCCTGCCCCGACGGCAATGACATGCTTGACGCCGGGGAGGGGACTCGGTTGATCGGTATTGGCAGCGGCTCGCACACGGGCGCTGAACTCGACATGGATTTCGGGAGCGGCATCACCGACGTTTGTCGCTTCGCGGAGAACGGCCGTCTCGATGTCCGCCTGGATCCTGTCCTTCATGGGGCAGGCGGGTGTCGTCAACTCGATGCCCACCGTGATCGCATTTCCATCGATGTCGATCTTCTTGACCATGCCAAGGGTCACAAGGTCCTTTCCAAGGTCGGGATCGAGGACGGTCGTCAGGGCGGATGTCACGTGATCTTGCGTCAGGGGCATGAGGAATCGCCTTCAAGGGGCATTCAGGGGGTCATGGGGATGGTTTCGACGATGGAAACGTAGAATCATACCAGTCGAAGTACTCACTGGATCACGAATCGAGGTATTGGAAACGATGAACGCCCAAGACATCCTGAAGAACACGTGCCTGCTTGCAGGACTGGTTTCAATCGCCTTGATTTCTCCCACCATGGCCGACGAGGAGGAGCCATTCGACCCGACCTCCCCTGAGCAGGTCGCCGAACGTGAAGAAGAGAAGGAGGGGGGCAAGGAACCCGAGGAAGGTTTTCTCTCCGGCCCGACGGTCGATCCCTCGAACACCGTGGGTGAGCGAAACGGCGGCATGTCCGGTGGAAATCGGCAGGGGGGGATGCAGCAGATGGATGTCTTCAGCATCTTCAGCGCCAAGTGCCAGAAGTGCCATGGTCCCGATTCACAGAAGGGCGGCGTCCAGGTGATGCCCCTCGAGATGGTCTTCAGCGGCTCGGAGAAGCACTGGGTCGTCAAGAAGGGTGATCCGGACAACAGTGAACTGATCAAGCGGATCAAGTTGGACGCGGGGCATGACGACATCATGCCGCCGGAGGGTGGCCCGCTGTCCGACGCGGAAATCGAGGTCATCGTGGAATGGGTCAGGTCCGGTGCACCCACCGACGTGCGCCCTTCGCAGGCAAGACAGGCGCGCATCCAGCCTCGACAGTGGGCTCAGGCCTACATGCAACTTGAACTGGATCAGGAACAGCGAACCGAGGCTGAAACCCTGATGAAGACATACCAGGATCTCAACGGCGAGTTCGACCGTGAGCACCGGGCCCGCATTCGCGAGTTGCAGCAGAAGATCCGTGAAACCCGTAATACGAATGACACTATTTCAAATGCAGCCAACAAGATGGAACTTGAGCGTCTCCAGGAGGAGCGCCCGAAGTTTGAATCCGTCCAGGAGACGCTTTGGAACCTGTTGTCACCCGAGCAGCAGGAACAGATGCGCCTGGCCCTCGAGTCAATGGCATCACGCGGCCAGCAGGGCATGAACTCCGAACGCCGTCGAGGTCGGAGGCCGGGTGGTCGAAACAGCGGGGGGGAGGAGCTCAGCGAGGAAGAGCGTGAGCGCATCCGTGAACGCATGAAGCGACGCCGAAATGGTCAGGGATCTCCGCCTCGATCGCCCGAACCCGGCCGGGATGGTGATCCCGGGGAAGATTGAGCAGGAGTTCCCGGCTCCAGGTGAGAGGCGAGGGCATGGAGTTTCGCGAACGCATCGGCGTGCAGTCGATCAAGTGACGCCCAGTCCTCCTCGTTGCTCCAGATGTACGGATCCCAGAGAGCGATGCCGTCGGCACGGTGGATGGTTCCATCGGGCGCCGTCCACGTCGCTTGGAGTACTGCGTTTGCATTGGCAAGAAGTTCATCGATGGGCATGAACTTCGTCCGGTCTCCATCCTGTCCGCAGTAACGCATGCTCAGGTAGACGATGACAGGCTTCCTTCCACGGACCGCTTCAAGAACACGCTGGATGTGGAGTTTGAAATCGCTGCTGTTCTCCCCGGGCGTGCAGTCATAGGCCGACGGATAGAGCACGCCGCTTCGCGCGATGAGGGGTTCGATCGACAGGCCCTGTTCCTTCCATCCCTTCGAGACGTTGCGCATGGTCGGCAGGCCCCAGTAGCCCCACTGCAGACCCGGCCTCGCTTCCTGGGCCTCGGCGAGGGCGTCGATGTAGACGGCCATGATTTCCTGGAGGCGCTCCGGGTCGAGTTCCCTTGCATTGAGTTCGATCCACCAGGGCTGTTCGTAGTCCATCATGGCCGGCCCGGTGGCATTCAGTGGAAGGGTTGCATCGACCCACTTCCTGAACTGTCGTCGATCGGTCTCCGTGATCGTTCCATCCTGGTTCCAGTCGACGCCACCGTGGTAGGCGGCGGGAATGGTCGGGATCCCGAGCCGTTCAATCGTCTTTTTCGTGGCTTCTCCCTGGCCATCGGCCGAGTACTTGATGGCGTCATAGACCATCGGCTTGGATACCACGGGTACCGGCACAGGCACTGGTGCCCACGAAAGGATCGGCAGGAGGAAGGGGATCAGGAGCCTCATGAGTGCCTATCCTACGCTTGGAAATGACGAGGGCCGAGATTGGCTTGAAGTCACCCCCCGGGGATCACCGAAAATCAGGGTGAGCAGGGGCCCAGGACACACCTGCAACCGGGCAGGAGACGCCGGGGAGGGCACGCGGAGCATCCATGGATCGAATCCAGATCTATCTCGACATCGTTCCGTTGCCGGTTGCGGTGGCCGGGGCGTTCTTCGCGGTCTTCGCCTTCTTCGCCATCCCGAGCCGGTACAGGCTTTCTGTCGCCCTGACCATCATGCCCATCTGGCTGACCATGTCCCGCCTGCCCGAGTTCGAGATCCAGTGGCTTCCGCCCGCCGCGAAGATCACGAGCATCATGGGCTATTCGTTCGTCGGCCTGGGAGCCATGTTGCACCCGGGGCCGAGGCGAACCCTTCCGCGGTACGTGTGGCTCTACCTCGTCATGGCGGTGATCGCCTTCCTGTTCGTGCTCAGGGTCGATGATCGAACGGTCGCATTGATTCTTCGACTGCAATGGCTGACGCTGGTCTTCGCGGCCCTCATGCTCGCCCGCACGATCGTCACGACCCAGGACCTGATGCGCATCGTCAATGCACTCGCCTTCGGCTGTTTCCTGGCCTTGGCGCTGCCCCTGTCTGCACTGATTCTCTTCCCCGGCGAATCCTTCCTGAAGGGTGGCAACAGGTTCGAGCCCTACGGTGTGAACTCGAACCAGATCGGGATGCTCTTCGCGCTGGCGTTGCCGTTGCTCGCGTACAAGGGTTTGACCGCCCGCAGGGTCGTCTTCAAGCCGATCCTTCTTGGAGCCGCCGGCATCACCGTTGGAATGGCGTTGCTCACAGGTTCACGACAGACGCTGCTCGCGATCCTCATGGTTTCAATACCACTGGTCTTCAAGTTCTCGAAGAGACCGGTGATCACGATCGTTGGACTGGCGATCGGCGCATTCGCAGTCTCGTACGTCATGGGCATGGCGGATGCGACGGCGGTGGAACGACTGAGCGATCTTGAATCGGAACGAATCTACATCTGGGAAGCGTATATCCGGGATGTCTTCGCCCAGCGGCCCCTGTTCGGGCTCCTGGGAGTGAGTGGTGAGGAAGCATTCAAGAGCAGCGTCGTCGGCATGCATCCGCACAGCGCGTATTTCAACATGATGTACATGGGTGGACTCGTCTACACGGTGCCGATGCTCTGGCTCCTGTGGAAGTCGGTCAAGTCGACGAAAACAGTCTGGCAGGCACGTACGATGCTCGGCACGGATCCACTGCTCATCTCGATCCTGGCCACGCTGCTCCTGGCGATGTACGTACAGGGACTCTTCAACCAGGTGGTCTACTGGCCCACCTATGCATGGTCCTTCCTGCACGTCATCCTCGCGAGTTTCTTCATGTCGGTGGCGCACGACCTGGAGGTCGAGGACCCGGCCTGGGTCCTGCCCGATGAAGAGGCGGAATACGATCCCGGCGACTGGTACGACGAGGACGAGGAGGTCGACCCCGGGATGCTGCCGGAAGGTCAACTGGCCTGAGTGTCCCGCCTCAGCCATTGCCCCAGGAGCCTGAGTGCACGACGTCGCTCTGGCGCTTCCAGGCCGAAGAGCAATCCGAGGATGCCGTAGGCCGCTGCAAACATGACAGAGGCTGCCAGCAGGAGAGGCCACTCTCCTTCCCCGGGCGGGAAGTCGATCGCCAGGTAGACCAGCGAGGCGACGATTGAAATCACCAGCGGCCTGCCCAGTAGACCCAGGAGTCGCGACCAGGTGGTACCGAATCTCGGCGCCGCGATCGCAGGCAGCAGCAGGAGGTGAACCACGAGGAAGGCGAGACTGAATCCCCACGCCGGGCCGGTCCAGTTCTCGATCCAGATGATCTGTCCCGAGTCGGCCTCGTTCGAGGCGGGGAAGTTGTAGATGAACAGGAAGGCCATCAGCGGGTTGGCGATCCCGCCGGCGAGGATGAGCGGCGCATATCGCTTGATGTGTCCGGCCCCGTAGAGAAGTTTCATCCAGCCATCGGCGATCGCCCGGCTCATGAGACCGATGACCATGATTCGAACGAGCACGACCGTGTGCTGCAGGAAGTCCGCATCTTCGTTCTGCAGTTCACTGCCGACCCAGGTCTGGAGAATCGGTTCGGCGAGAATGAAGATCGTAAGTGCGCAGGGTATGGCGACGTACCCATGCAACCGCGTCGAATGCCTGGCGATCGAACGAAGCGTGTCGTCCATCTTCGTCGAGGCGATCCGTGCACTGACCGCATCGAGACCGAACGTCATGCCCAGGGTGCACATCCGGACGTAGCTGACCAGCCTCAGGGCGAGTCCGAACATGGCGCTGCCCTGGAGACCGAAAACCCCGAGCATGATCCAGGCGCCGATCCGTTCATGCAGGTTCATGGCCGTGACGACGGTGCTGTTCCAGCCGAAGGTTCCGAGTACTTCCCGGAATGCGCCGACATCCGCCATTCGGAGCTTCGGCCGCAGCCTTGCATCAAGCAGCATGATCCGGCTGACGGCGAAGAGGAGCAGGCAGAGCGACATGCCTGCGGCGCAGACGCCGTAGAGCTTCAGGCTCAGTTCGACCTGGTCCGTTCCGAGGACGATGAACAGGACGACCGCCGAGACCAGGTAGGTCAGCCGTTTCAACGTGAAGTAGAGATTGCTCTCGAAGAAACGCTCGGTGACGATGTACATGTTGTAGGCGGGGGTCAGCAGCACCAGCATGGTGATGGACACGCCTTCGCATGCAAGGATCCAGAGACCCCCGGTCCGGAAGGCCGGTGGAATCTCGTGGAACGGCCAGATTCCATGCTTCAGCAGGGAGAAGAAGGCGAAGAACACGCCAGCCGTCAAGACGGCGACCAGGGCGCAGAGAATGAATGACGAGGCATACACGCGCCTGAAATGAGCAATGTCGTTCTCGGTCGCATCGTCCGCCTCTGCTGCGTGCCAGACGACGCCCAGTTCGCGGATCATGCTCTGGCGCATGACGTCCTGGAGCATGGCGGCAAGTCCCACGGATGCGCCGATGGCGACAAGGAGGCCGAATCCCTCCGGCCCGACCCACATGAACTGCACCTTCACCAGGACCAGGCCGATCAGCAGGGTCGACCCGAGGCGACCGTAGTTGCTGGCTATTCGCTTGATCCCACGGCGGGCTTCGGACATCGAGGTGTGTTCCGGTATTGCTGCTGGTTGCGGTACCTGGCTCACATCCTAGGCACAGAACCGCCCTTGGAGTACACCTGGGGGACCTGTGCATCCTGGAGGACCCCATTTTTCCGAATATCGGCTTTGCGTCCATGGTGCCGGGGGTACGGTATTCCAGGAGGGATTCGGGGCGAAACATGGATCGAAAGCCACGAAATGGGTATCGATTGGTGCCGCTGGCCGTCGTGTTGGCGAGTGCTCTGTCCTTGCAGGCCCATGGAGGAGAGGGATTGGCGTTCGAGGATCATGTCCAGTACCTCACGGGTGGAGAGAACTCCACCGGCGTGGCAGCCGCCGACATCGATGGTGATGGTGACATCGACCTCTTCTTCTCGAATCGCTGGACGCATGACGTCACGACCCTGCTGAATGACGGGCAGGGATTCTTTGTCGCGGGTCAGGCCGTTGGGGTAGGGGTGACACCCCGCTACGTGCGGGCCGCGGATTTCAACGGGGACGATGCTCCCGATTGCACGACGCCCGACTATGACGGTTCGAGCGTCAGCATCGTGCTCAATGACGGTTCAGGAATATTGCAATTCCACCAGAGCGTCGATGTATATCGACCCGCCGTGCTCGACATCGTCGACTTCGACTCCGACGGCGACAACGATGTGCTCGTCGCTCACTGGGACGAGGACTCGAGCCAGCCCAGCCAGGCGCTGGCGATGATGTCCGTGCTGTTCAATGACGGATCGGGCAACTTCACCGCCGGTGAACCGGCGACGATCGGTATCCAGCCCCGTGGAATGGATGTCACCGACTTCAACAATGACGGGTTGCCCGATGCCATCGTCTGCAACCTCGCATCCAACGACATGGACCTCCTGATCAATGCCGGTGATGCCACCTTTCTCCCGACCATGATTCTCGATGCACCCCACCAGCCCAGGTACGTCACGGCAGGGGACTGGAACGACGACGGAGCGGAGGACATCGCCGTCGTGAGCAAGAGCACCGCGATCATCGAGTTCCAGCGGCACGACGGTGCACTCGGGTTCACGACGACCCAGTCGCTGGCGACGATGAGCAATCCCCACTCCTGTACGAACGTCGACCTGGACCTCGATGGCGATCTCGATGTCCTCGTATCACACGTGGGATCATTCAACGTCTCCATCTACCTCAATGACGGGCAGGGCACCTTCGCTCCGCGGTGGAACCTGTATTCACCCAACGGGCCCGCCGAGGTCATCACGGCCGACCTCGATGGGGATGGCCTGCCCGACATCGTCACGGCCAACACGAACAATCACACCTGCTCGGTGCATCTCAACGCATTGGACTACGAGGCGCCCTCGTGCCAGGCCGACCTCGATGGCAACGGGGCGGTCGATGTCCTCGACCTCCTGCTTGTCATCCAGAACTGGATGTCCTGCGAAGGGGGTACATGCCCACCCGGGGACATCAACGAAAGCGGGCAGATCGACATCATCGATCTTCTGTACCTGCTCGAGGCATGGGGGGAGTGTCCTGTTTAATCGACTTCCAATCCTGGTGGTCCTCGTGCTCCCGGGCGTTCAGCTCGAGGCGGGCACCTGTGAACACATCGGGTTCGAGGCCCCGGCCAACTATCAGGTCGAGACCGAGGGCGATGACCTCACGTTCATCCGATGCGTCGAAACGGGCGATCTCGATTCCGACGGAGATGTGGATGTCATCGCAAGTGACCGGTACGGGGAGGAAATCGTGATCCTGCTCAATGACGGCGAGGGGAACCTCGAGGAGTGGGGCTCCGTCTTCTCGGATGGATGTGAACGCAACAGGATCGTCATCCTGGAGGACCTCGATGGCGACGGGCTGCTCGATATCGCCTCCGCCTCCTATGCTGGAGCTGCCGTGTTCCTCAACGCCGGTTTCGATGGAGACTGGCTCGGGTTTGAACCCGTGGCGGTCTATCCATCCGGCTTCAGTCCACACTGGATCGATGCCGCCGATCTCGATCTTGATGGCGATCTCGATCTGCTCATCGCCGATTTCGGTGAAACCGACATGGAAACCGGCTGGCATGCCTTTCTCAACAACGGCGACGGCACGTTCGCGACCGGCATCGAAACGATTCTGGGATACAACGCACGCTGCATTTCCATCAATGGAACCGATCTTGATGGCGACGGGTACCCGGAGATCATGATCGCCGGTGCACGGCTCAACGGCGGGTTCATCCATGTATTCGACAACGCCGGCATCGACTCGAACGGCGACTGGCTTG
Source organism: Phycisphaerae bacterium (assembly GCA_002722935.1). Classification (GTDB taxonomy): domain Bacteria; phylum Planctomycetota; class Phycisphaerae; order Phycisphaerales; family SM1A02; genus SP202. The sequence continues at coordinate 16,050 of PBMX01000010.1, forward strand.
GTTCGGACTATTCAGTGAGCATTCCGGTCACCTACGGAGCGTGCTCGATTCGCGCATTCGATCGAGAACACGACGGGGACATGGATCTCGTGGTCGCGCACAGGAGCCAGCCGGAACTGTCCTTCCTTGTGAATGACGGCTCAGGTGGCCTTGTCCTCGAGACGATGGTCGTCCAGACGAGCATCGAATTGGCGCAGCCCGTCGAGATTGATGGCGACGGCGTCACGGACATCGCGCTCGTCGTGAAGAACACGGGGCAGATGCGGCTCCTGATCAATGACGGGAGCGGCCAATTCGTGGACAGGGGGTCCACCGGTGGCGGTGTCGATCCGAAGTTCGCCGCCTTCGCCGACCTCGATTCGGATGGCGACATGGACGGCGTCATGGCCAACTCGTATCCCGGCCAGGATTACGGCTCGGTTTCGGTCCACCTGAACAACTCGGCCGTACTCGAATCCGGGTGTGAACTCGACCTGAACTGCGATGACCTCGTGAGTACTGGCGATCTCCTGATCGTCCTGGCCGACTGGGGTCCGAACCCGGACCTGCCGGGAAATGTCAATGGCGACGGCCATGTCAATGTCAACGACCTGCTCATCATCATCGGCGCATGGGGACCATGCGACCCCTGACGGGTGCGTGCTGGACGGATGAACGCTCCCGAACCGATGAGTTCAGCACCCGAAGCCCGTGAGTCGACCACCCCATGACGGATGATCCACGCCGACACCCACTGACGTTCCTGGTGCTTGGATGCCAGCGATGCGGCACGACCTGGCTGGATGCCGCGCTTCGTGAACATCCCCAGATCTATCTTCCTTCGCAGAAGCAGACCTATTTCTTCGATCGCCACCAGGATCGTGGAATCGACTGGTACCTTTCGCAGTTCGATGGCGTCGAAGAGGGACATGCGGCCGTCGGAGAAGTGGCCACTGGATACTGCCTGCCCGAGGTGGTTGCGGATGTCGCCGACGTATTCGGTGACGTCGACGTCCTGCTCATCGTTCGCAATCCGATCGATCGTGTCTACAGCAACTACCAGGTTCGACGACAGGAACAGGGGTGGGGCTCGTTCGAGGAGGCCATCAAGTCCGATCCGGATCTCCTCGCTCGGAGCAGCTATGCCGACCAGCTTGAGGTCATCCTCGCCCACTGGCCTTCCGACCGTGTTCACGTCCTCTTCCAGGATGATCTCGAGCAGGACGATCGAGCCTTCCTTGCCCAGGCCCTCCGGATTCTCGGCGTGGACGAGTCGTTCGAGTCCAGCCAGTTCGGACAGGTGAGGAACTCGGCGATGTTCCCGCGAATCAGGGGAACGGCCCAGTCACTCGGCCTCCGTTCCATCCTCGGCATGCTCAGCCGGAGTCCGCTTGGAAACGCGGTCCGACGCATGCGCAAGAAGCGGTCGGGACGAGGCTACCATTCGATGAATCCACGGACCCGAGAGGAACTCGTCGCCTACTTCAGGCCGTTGAACGAACGTCTCGCTGCCCAGACAGGTCGTGACCTGTCACATTGGAACCGATGAGGAACACGTGCGAATCGGAAACTACATCTCTGTGGTGGCTGGAGAACTCGGGTACGAGCACAACGTGTCCGGGCACATCCAGGTTCCATTGGAAGGCATGAGGCGACTGAAGGAGGCAGGGCACGATGTGCACCTCGTCACGAACGAGTTCGGCGAGGATCGATCATTGCCTGCCTGCCTCGATGAAACCATTCCGGTCCACCTGGTGAGCGATGCACGGAACCGGGGAGGCATTCTCACCCGGGACTCCGACCAGGGACGGGGCGTGAAACTCGCGGCGCTGCGTCGACAGGTCCGCCAATTGAAGGGGATCTGCCTGGAGCACGGCTTCGACGTGCTCCACCTTCACGGGTACAACCGGACAGCGCACCTGGGTGGGGGACTGAGGCTGATGGGACTTCCCTGCCCGGTCGTCTGTACCGTCTTCGGCGGAATCTTCCCTGAACGATGCGGTCTCCTGACACGAAGACTCTGGAACAGGGTCGATGCCCTGGTGACCGCGACCCGGTTCGTGAAGCAGGAGTACGAGGCCCAGGGATTGAACGTCAGCCAGGTTCGACATGGACTCATCCGGGACCTCCGGAGTGAATATGAAGGCACCCCGGAATCCTCGAGACGACGTGTTCTCTTCTGGCGGGACCCATCGACCGAGAACGGGGCCGATCTCGCTCTCGAGGCCTATCGTGCGCTCGCTCCACGCTACCCCGACATCGACTTCGATTTCGCGATACGTCCCTACTGGGATCCCATAGACGGAATCGACGAACTGGCGGTGGAACACGACAACGTGCATGTCTACCGGTTTCCCTATTCCGATGGCATCACCCTTCCCGGTCTTGTCGTGAACTCCCTCTGCGTCCTCCAGCCGATGAGACAGTTGACGATCAATCCGCAACTCGTCATCGCCGAGAGCCTGGCCGCGGGCGTCGCCACCATCTCTTCCGATCTCGGATCCACCGGGGAACTGGTGCAGGACGGTGTCACCGGTCGACTGGTGCCGGTCGGGGACGGCAAGGCATTGACCGATGCCCTCGACGGCCTCCTGGCCGATCCGGCTGCGCTTGAAGCGATGGGACACGCAGCCAGCGAGGACATGGCCGCCCGGTGGAACTGGGAGCACTTCATCAATGACGTCATGTCCATCTACAATCGTGTCATTCCCGGGAGCGCTGCATGAAGGTTCTTCACTGGTATCGATCGATGGATCTGGAGATGGGGGGCGTGGTCCGCGCCGTCCTGGACATCTCCGGGGCCATGGCCGACCGGGGGCATGAACAGGTCATCGCCACGTTCGAACAGGCTGAACTGGAATCGATGTGGACTTCGCACGGCGCCAACCGGTCCGTCCTCCAGTTGACTTCATCGGGCCATCGCCGTCGACCGCTCGCCGGCGAGTCCCTTCAACGCATCGAGGCCGAGATCGGGAACTGCGATGCCGTGCACCTGCATGGCGTGTGGGACCCGGCCTGTTACCAGTTGGCGGGCATCGCCGAACGTGCGGGCGTTCCATATCTGGTGAGTCCGCATGGTGTCCTCGACGACTGGTGCATGAAACAGAAGTCCTTCAAGAAACGGCTGTACCTCGCCATGGGCTGCCGTCGCATGCTCAACAAGGCGAAGGCTGTTCACTGCACCGCCGAGGGAGAACGTCAGCAGGCGACGCGCTGGTTCAACCCCGACCGCGCACGCGTCGTGCCCCTTGTCTTCGACCTTGATGAATACCTCGTCCTTCCCGGTCCCGAGGAAGCCCACGATGCCTTCCCGTCGCTCTTCGAAGGTCCCCCGGTTCTGCTCTTTCTGAGCAGGATTCATGTGAAGAAGGGGCTCGAACATCTCGTCGCTGCAGCGGCCGAACTTCATGCACGCGGTGAATCCGTCCGTGTCGCGATTGCCGGGACAGGTGACCTCGACTACGTGGAACGGCTCAAGGAGCAGGTCGCATCGTGCGGCATGGAGGAAGTCGTCCACTTCATCGGGTTCGTCTCGGGGACCAGGAAGGTGTCCCTCTACCAGGCGTCCGACCTCTTCGTCCTGCCGACGCACCAGGAGAACTGGGGGTTCGTGCTCCTCGAGTCCCTGGCATGCCAGACGGGACTGGTAACGACCAAAAGCGTGGACATCTGGCCGGAACTGGAAGCCTCGGGGGGTGCCGTCATCGTCGAACGTTCGGCGAAGTCGCTGGCGGATGCCATCCAGCCGCTCCTCGCGAAGCCTTCGCGGCTCGAGACGATGGGGAAGCGTGGACGCGAATGGGTCCTGGAGGAACAGGATGCCGACCGGGTCGCGGAACTCTACGTCCAGTTGTACTCGGATTGAATCCGTGTCACTCGAGGCCCAGCGCCGTGTCGAGACGTGCGGCAATCGCGGGCCAGGTGTAGTGTTCGCGCACGAGTGCGGCGCCCGCGGACCCCATCCGACTTCGGGCATCCGTTGAGGAAACCACTTCATGCATGGCCTGGCCGACCGCTTCCGGGTCGAGCGGAGTCACCAGGCCTGCGCCTGCCTCGGCGACCTCGGGAAAGTGACATGCCTCGGTGATCACGACCGGTGTTCCGCAGCCCAGCGCCTCGGTGATCGCCATCGAGAATCCCTCCTGGCGACTGGGAAGGCAGAAGCAGTCGCAGTCGACGAGCGCGGCGAGCTTGTCGGTTCCGTACACCGGACCGATGCAATGGATGTTGCTGCGTGCTGAACTCGCCTCGATGATCGTATGCAGCGTCGATTCGTACCCGTCATCAGGTCCGGCGATCACGAGACGCAGTTCCGGTACGCGTGCATGGACCTGCTCGAAGGCCGAGACGAGAATGTCGAGGCCCTTCTTGTAGTGGAGCCTGCTGAGGAACAGCACGAATGGTTCGTCGTCGAGTTCCCGTCGGCTCTCCCGGAACGTGCCCCGTTCGGGAAGGGGTTCGATTTCCTCGAGGAAGATCCCGTTGGGGATCACCTCGATAGTCGCCGCTCCGACATGCGGTTTCATGCCAGCCTCCTCGTCGCGATTGAGGGCGTGGATGAAACGCGACCCCTCGAGCATGTTCTGGCCGCGGAAGGCCAGTGCGAGGCGCTTGCGCAGGCGTCCCTGGTCCATGCACCACGGATCGAGCATTCCGTGGGGGGTGATGATCCAGTCGGTGCCGGTGCGACGCGCTTCGCGCGCGGCGTTGTGCAGGATCGGATCCCATACACCGTGGAGGTGCACCAGTTCGTATGCTTCGACGTGCTCGCGAAGCCACGTCCTCGCCTGCCTGGCTCTGACTCGTTCAATGGGACCACCTGGTTCCAGGAGGTGTACGTTTAGCAGCCCGTTTCCGGGGAGCGATGTGATCATCGAGTCGATTCGTTCCCTCGCGGAGGTTTCGGCATGCGCGAGCACATCGACATCATGTCCGCGCATTTCCTGTGCGGCCCCGAGTCGCGTTACGACAACGGGAGGGCCGCCTTCAGCCGGGTCGAGGGAAGAGATGACGTGGAGAATGTGCATTCAAGTGGCTTCAAGGTCGGTACAGGCGTAAACAGGTTGCCCTTGGGAGTCTAGGTCACTACCATCGGCTGTTTCCCGGTGTATTCATTCCAAACCAGCCCCAGCAGGAGCCCTGCCGCGATGCCCTCACATGATCTGATTGCCCCGAACGGTGGAACACTGGTCGACAGGTTCGTTACCGGTGATGAAGCAGCCAAGCTCAAGGACGCTGCCGATTCGATGCCGTCCATCACATTGACCTTCAAGCAGGCCTGCGACCTGGAGATGATCGCCATTGGAGCGTTCAGTCCCTTGACGGGATTCGTCGGTCCAGAGGATTTCAAGTCCATCTGCACGACGATGCGAACCGCGGACGGTACGCCGTGGCCCATTCCGATCACGCTTGCGGTCGATGCCGAAACCAAGGATTCCCTCGCGGTCGGCGGCCAGGCGGCCCTCTACCACGCCGATGGCACCTTGATGGCGGTCATCGACGTCGAGTCGATCTACGAGCACGACAAGGCCCTTGAACTTCCCAATGTGTTCCGGACCGATGACCCCGCCCACCCGGGTGTCCAGGCCGTCCTCGAGGAAGGCGACTGGCTGGTCGGCGGACCAATCCATGTCCTGACCGTGACGCCCGAGCATGAGCCGGGAGAGCAGTTCACCGATCATCGCCTGGTACCGGCGGCGACTCGTGCGGCCTTCAGTGAGCGTGGCTGGAAGACCGTCGCGGCCTTCCAGACCAGGAACCCCATTCACCGCGCGCACGAGTACCTATGCAAGTGTGCTCAGGAGATCTGTGACGGACTGCTGATCCATCCGCTCGTTGGTGAAACCAAGCCCGGAGACATTCCGGCCGATGTCCGCATGCAGTGCTACGAGACCATCATCGACCACTACTTCGTCGATGACAGGACGATGTTGACGGTGATGCCGGCCGCCATGCGCTACGCCGGCCCGCGTGAAGCCGTCCTGCATGCACTCGTTCGACAGAACTACGGCGTGACCCACTTCATCGTCGGTCGCGATCATGCCGGCGTGGGCGACTACTACGGCACCTACGATGCCCAGAACATCTTCGACGAGTTCGAACTCGGCGAAATCGGCGTGACGCCCCTGAAGTTCGAGCACGCCGCCTGGAGCAACAAGGCTCAGGGCATGGTCAGCAGCAAGACCTTCCCGAAGATCGAGGGTGACCAGATCTTCCTGAGCGGCACGAAGGTCCGCGAACTGCTTGACAAGGGCGAGCGTCCACCGGCCGAGTTCTCTCGACCGGAGGTGGCGGATGTACTCATCGAATGGGCGACCGCCGAGTCGACTGCGGCGGTCTGATCGAATCACGTTTCAACGAAGCAGGAGCACGAGAGACATGGCTGAACAGGTAGCGACAAACATCACCTGGCATGACGGAACGGTCACGAGGGACGAGCGCAAGGCCGTTCTCAAGCAGAAGGGCTGCACCGTCTGGTTCACGGGACTTTCCGGTAGCGGCAAGAGCACGATCGCAGTTGCGCTCGAGCAGGTGCTGTTCCAGCGAGGGCACGTCGCCTATCGACTTGATGGCGACAACGTCCGCATGGGTCTCAACAAGAACCTTGGCTTCTCGGCCGAGGATCGAGCCGAGAACATCAGGAGAATCGGCGAGGTCTGCAAGCTCTTTGCCGATTCCTGTGTCATCACCCTCTCGAGTTTCATCAGTCCCTATCGCGAAGATCGCGACCAGGCACGCTCGCTTCACGCCGATGGAGACATCGATTTCATCGAGTGCTACGTCGAGTGTCCGCTCGAGGTCGCCGAGGAGCGTGACCCCAAGGGCCTCTACAAGAAGGCTCGTGCAGGCGAGATCAAGGGATTCACGGGCATCGACGATCCATACGAGGAGCCCGAGTCCGCGGAACTCGTGATCAATACGGCTGAATGTTCACTCGAGGAGTCCGTCCAGGCCGTCCTCGACTGCCTCGAAGCCAGGGGCCTCCTGAAGGCCGACTGATCCGTTCGAGACCGGATGCAAACGACAGGTGCCCACGTCCAGGCGTGGGCACCTTCTTTTTTCGGATCGACCCGGTGATCAGCTGCCGCCGTGGATCACGACGTCGTCGAACTTCTCGATGTCATCCGGAGAGATGTCATCCCAGCCGGATTCGTAACCACCGGCGGGAGTCAGGGGTCCGTCCTGATGTGACAGGAAGACTCCGTCGGGTCCGGCTGAAAGAAGCATGTAGGATCCGCGTGCAGTGCCGTATTGCCATGCGACCGGATCTCCATCCGGTGGATCGTAGAAGGCCGGGTGGGCCACGAGGACCGTGAGCCACCGGCGCTGCTCGACATCATTGCCGTTGCCCTCCTGTCCCGCGAGCCGACTCCCGGTGATGGCTCCGGATCCGGGGACGGTCGTCTGCAACTGTCGCTGGCGATCTTCTCCAAGGGCCTTCGCCTTGAAGTACAGGCCAAGGCCGCTGGGGCTGAACTGGCCCATTTCATTGCTGCCGCTGGTCCCGGCTTCATCGACGAGGGGTCCACTCTTGCGTACCTGGCGAATGAAGACGATCGGGTTACCCCAGGAGTCCTGGAGATCGGGGAGGGCGTTGAATCCCTGTTCTGCGGCGTCGGTTCCATTCGGATTCGCCGTATCGCTCCAGCGATTGATCATTTCGTTCGTCTTCGGGGAGAAGTAGGGGGGATACGGTTTCCCGTTGATGACCGGGCCTTCGCTGATGCGTGTCAGGTCGACGATGACCTCCCACTGGCGACCGGGAGAGGCCGGGTCGGCGAGACTGAGTTCGACCGGTTTCCTCGCATTCTGCTTGAACTCCTCGTAGGACTCGTAGGTGCTGCTGTCGCTGGCGTCATCGCTGGTTCGCACGCGGTACCCACCCATGAGATGAAGCAGGGCGCTCTGCGTGCTGGTCAGGTTGGTGCCGTCTCCGAGTACGCGTGGAGGCACGATGCTCGGGTACTCGCCGTGCTCCATGGCGAAGGCGTCGCATGCCGCTGAAAAGGATTGCAGGGTTGCGGACGTCTTGCTCTTGTTCGCCGATTCGGCTGCACCACTGAGAGCAACGAGCAGGATCCCTGCAAGTACGGCGATGATGCTGATGACGACAAGCAGTTCAACAAGCGTGAATGCGTGTTTCCTCGAGGTGCGTTGTTTCATTGGGTCTGGTCTCGGTCAACAAGAAACTCGTATCGGCGAACCCTTCGCCGCATGCACGTTCGTGCCTGTTCCCGTTCCACGTGTCCGCTGCCTTGAGCAGTCTACGTCGATGCACGGGTTTCGCCAGTGGGAAGTGCCGTTTTTCAGCGGTGTTGCCCGCTCATGCCTGTCGCATGGCGGCATTCCTGAGGAATGGTTCGAGGAAGCGATCGATGAACGTCGAGGTCGCCAGTACGGAAGCCTCGTGGTGTTCACCCCAGAAGCAGGCATGACCGATGCCTCCTTCCTGGTCCATGAGCACCTGGTACTGCCCCTCGACGAGCAGGGCCGTGGGGAGCCGGGTTGCGAGCATCGCCGATGCTGCATTGCTGGCCGGGCTGCCGATGGACATGCTGGGTTGCAGCATGAGTGCATGGTCATTGAGGTACCAGAGATCCGTCATCACGAGGGGATGCAGGTCCGTCCCGGGAATGATGGACGGAATCTCCTGGTGAATCGCATCCCTGAGTGCGTTGCCAAGTGGGCGATCGCCCAACTCAGGGCCGGGTCCGGCGCCGACGATGATCGGGAGAATCCTGGAGGCCTCGGGTACCTCATCTGGCCGGAGTTCGTTGATGTTGGAATGGGCGTCGGACATTCAGAGATCAGCCAGCCTGTTCGCCGTCTCCAGTTCGACCAGGGCGTCGATCATCGGTTGCAGTTCTCCTGCAAGCGACTTCTCGAGGTTGTAGGACTCGCCGAGACGGTGATCGACGACGAGATTCTCCTTGGCCCGGTACGTCCTGATCTTCTCCGCCCTCGAGCCGGAACCGATCATGCTCCGTCGCTGCTGGGCCCGCTCGGCATCGGCTTCCGCCTTCTGTCGTTCATAGAGGCGTGCTCGAAGCAGTTTCCAGGCCTTCTCCCTGTTCTGCGACTGGCTCTTGGTGTCCTGCATTCGCACCTCGATGCCCGTGGGTTCGTGAATCAGGTGCACCGCAGTCGAGACCTTGTTCACGTTCTGGCCACCGGGTCCGGTCGCCGTCGTGATCATTTCCTTCACGTCGTTGGCATCGAGCTGGACATCGACTTCCTCGGGTTCCGGAAGCACGGCGACGGTGGCCGTCGAGGTATGGACCCTGCCCTGTGCTTCGGTCGCTGGTACACGCTTGACCTGGTGGGTTCCTCCCTCGAAGCAGAGGTTCGCCCAGGCACCTTCCCCGGCGACGGACAGCAGGCAGAGTTTGCATCCACCCACGTCTCCCTCGGAGCGATCGAGTTCCTCGCAACTCCACTTGCGCTGGGCTGCGAACCGTTGATACATCTCGACGAGGTCTCCCGCCCAGAGCGCGGCCTCGTCGCCGCCGACACCGGCGCGGATTTCCAGGATCAGCGATCCGATGGCCATGTCGTCCGCCGTCACGAGCAATGACTGGAGTTCCTCGAAGAGAGCTGCGGATTCCGTCTCGAGTTCATCGAGTTCACCGCGTGCCAGGTCTACGAGTTCCGGGTCGTTTTCACCTGCAGCCACGTTCCGTGCTTCCTCGATGCGTCGTTGCAGGAGCGACCAGTGCCTGTATCGCTCGACGAGTGGTTGGAGAGCCGCCTTCCTGATGGAGCAGGATCGAACGCGCCTGTGGTCTGCAAGCACCTCCGGCTCGAGCAGTTCCGCCTCCAGGTGCGCGTACTGCTCCTCGATCTCGGCGAGCTTTCGAAGCAGGTTCTCAGGCAGGGTGCTCATGGTGATCCCGGCAGCGGTTCAGGACAGCAGTTCGGTCCGCACCGTACCGTGGACGTCCGTCAGGCGGAAGTCCCGCCCCTGGGACCTGAAGGTCAATTGCTCGTGATCGATGCCCAGCATGTGGAGCATCGTCGCCTGCAGGTCATGGACGCTGATTGGATTCTCGTCGACGTGGGCACCCCAGGGGTCCGTGGACCCGATGACGGCGCCGGCCTTCGTGCCGCCACCGGCCATCCAGATGGTGAAGCATCCCGGGTGGTGGTCACGGCCCAGGAAGGTGCTTCCATTTCGCTTCTCGTTCATGACGGTCCGTCCGAACTCGCCCGACCAGACGACCAGCGTTTCCTCCAGCAGCCCGCGTCGCTTCAGGTCCAGCAGGAGCGCGGTGACGGGTCGATCCATCCCGCGACACTTGGCCGGGAGTTGTGTCATCAGGTCGTCACCCGGGCCGGTTCCATGGACGTCCCAGCCCCAGTCGTACAACTGGACGAAGCGGACTCCCGATTCACTGAGCCGGCGGGCCAGCAGGCAGTTGTTGGCGAACGTGGCCGCCCCGGGCTGGGCACCGTAGAGCTCGAGGGTTTCGGGTGATTCCATCGAGATGTCCATGATGCCCGGAACCGCGGTCTGCATCCTGAAGGCGAGTTCATACTGCTGGATTCTGGAGAGGATCTCCGGATCACCCAGGGACTCCGCCTGCATCTGGTTGAGCCTGTTGATCGCGTCGATCGTGTTCGATCGAAGTTCACGGTCCATGCCGGCCGGATCATGGACGTCGAGCACGGGATCACCACCACTGCGACACTGCACGCCGGAGTGGACCGTGGGGAGAAACCCGCTGTCCCAGGCGGCCGTCCCCGCCGATGGTTTCTTTCCGCCGGACACGAGCACGAGGAAGGACGGCAGGTCCTGGTTCTCAGTGCCAAGTCCCCATGAAAGCCACGAACCCATCGAGGGTCGGCCCTGCAAGGCATGGCCCGTCTGCAGCAGCAGTTGGGCCGGCGCATGATTGAACTGGTCCGTGTACATCGATCGAACGATGCAGACGTCATCGACGATCTCCTTGAAGTGCGGGAGGAGTTCACTGACCCAGGCGCCGTTTCCGCCGACCTGCTCGAAGGAGTAGGGCGTCCCGAGCACCATCGCATCGGGTTTCACGAAGGCCGATCGCTCCGCATAGCAGTCGACCGGTGCGACTTCACCATGCCGCTTGTTGAGCAGGGGCTTGTAGTCGAAGAGATCATGGTGCGGTGGTGACCCGGCCATGTGCAGGTAGATGACACGCTTGGCCCTTGGAAGACCGTGGGGCAGTGGGCTCGGGTTCGTGGAGTTCCCCGTGATGGATCCCATGACCCCGTTGTTGAGCAGCCCCGAGAGGGCGGCGGCGCCGAAACTGCACGTCGCCCGACCCAGGAAGTGGCGGCGGGTCTGGCACTCCGCCCGGGCGTGATCGAGCATCGGGTTGTGGGGGGGGAGTGGTGTCATGGTCGGGTGACGAACTCGTCGAGGTTCATGATGACATTGCTGACGGCCGTCATCGCCGCCGCATCGCAGGGATCCATGCCTTCCGGGAGATCGCCCAGTGGGCGTGTCGCGAGAAGGCGGGCCTGCTCGACGTCCCGGCTGCATGATTCGACGGCGTTTTCGTAGAGGTCGCGGAGAACCTCTTCCTCCGATGGTGTCGGTGGCCGGGAGAGTGCGTGGATGAAGAGGATGTGCAGTCGCTGGTTGAGGTCCATGCCTCCCTCCTCGATGCACCTGCGTCCAAGCGCCTGCGCAGCCTCGATGAAGACCGAGTCGTTCAGGAGGACAAGCGCCTGGAGAGGGGTGTTGGATCGTTGGCGCTCGATCGTGCAGAACTCGCGGGAGGGTGCATCGAAGGTGGCGAAGGCGGGGTAATGCCCGGTGCGACGCCAGTCTGTGTACAGGCTGCGTCGATGGAGATCGTCCCCGGTGCTGACGGGTTGCACATAGTTGTCGAATGCCTGTGGGAGCATTCCCTTGGGCAGGTAGGGCGTGACCGATGGTCCACCGATCCGATCGGTCTTCAGCAGTCCGGAAGCAGCCAATGCCTGGTCTCGTATCTGTTCTGCACCATGCCGCAGCCGGGGAGCATGGCTCAGGAGCCTGTTCGACGGATCGATCTCGCGTGCCCGGTTCGTGGCCCGGGCCGATTGCCTGTAGGTCGCGCTGGTGACCAGCAGTCGCAGGAGCTCCTTCTGGGACCAGTCGAGTTCTCCCTGCCAGTGCAGGGCCAGCCAGTCGAGGAGTTCCGGGTGCGAGGGCCTCGCTCCCTGCACCCCGAGGTCATCGACCGTTTCGACCAGGCCGTGTCCGAAGATGCGCGACCAGGTCCTGTTCACCTGGGTTCGAGCGGTCAGTGGATTGTCCGGAGCCACGAGCCAACGGGCGACCCCAAGCCGGTTCCTGGGGGCTGCTTCAGGCCATGAATGGAGGAATGCCGGAACGTGTGGATCCAGTTCGCCACGTTCGAGGTCAGGGTTCATGAAACTGCCACCGAGGAACAGGTGCGTTGCCCGCTGTTTCTCCTCGGGGAGCTCGCGCATGACGAGCGCCGTTGGAATCGTCTTCATGAACGCGTCCCGGCTCGCCGTCGCTTCCTCGAGTTCGACTCGGATCGCTTCCAGTTCAGGGGCATGCTCGAGTACATGTCGAGCCAGAGTTTCCAGTTGTACAGAGGTTCGCTGGTCCGTCGGTGTCGTGCAGATGGACTCGATGTCCGCGGGGAGCGGCAGGTGAGCCCCGGCATCGCTCGTTCCGGACAACCGAAATCGCTCGAGTACATGCTGTGTTCCATGTGACTGCCTGATCGTGATGACCAGGCGCTGTCCATCCTCCAGGACCAGTGGCTCGACAAGGCGAAGGAGCACGGCCTGTTCGTCATTGTTCGGATGGATCGCCCAACCCGTCTTTCCATGCTCGTCCTCGTCGATGATGCCCGACGCCGGGTAGTCGGCCTGCTCGTAGGTGGCCCTGGCCTCCTCGAACGTGACGGGGGCCGCCGCTGGTCCGGTCGTGGATAGATCGAGATCATTCACAACGAAGTTGCCATGCCCGGTTCGGCCCGGTCCACGGCCGTCGGGCCCCTCGATCGCCTCGAGGCGGAGAGCGCTGATCGACTCCAGTCCCGGTTCGACTTCGACCGTGTAGGTGTCCACCAGTGGGACGTCTCCGCCGGCGACGATGACACCTTCATCGCCGACGACGAGGGTCGCCCCCGAATCGGTTTCAAGACGCATCGGCTTGAAGATTTCCCACGGAGTCGGAGCGGTACGACGGGATTCCCAGCGGGCGACGGCGGACATGATCTCCTCGTCGGGTGGTGACAATCTCTTCTCGAGGGACGCCACCCTCGCTTCAAGTCCGACGAGTTGTTCCTGCTGGTCGCGGGTGGGCGCCTTGATGAAGGGGGCGTCATCGTCAAGGTCGGCGTCCTCGGTCTGGTTGAAGAAGGCGTAGAGGCCGTAGTACTCCTCGTGTCCGAGGGGATCGAACTTGTGCGAATGGCATTGGGCGCAGCTTGCCGTCAACCCCATCCAGGACTGCATGCTCGTGTTGACACGATCGATCACCGCGGCCGAACGGAACTCCTCGTTGTCCGTTCCACCTTCCGTGTTCGTCTGCGTGTTCCTGTGAAAGCCGGTCGCGATCCGGGTCGTGATCGTAGGCTCATCAAGCAGGTCGCCGGCGAGTTGCACCTGCGTGAACTCGTCGAAGGGCATGTCCTCGTTGTAGGCGTCGATGACCCAGTCGCAGTATCTCCACATCGTCCGTGGCCGGTCCTTCTCGAATCCCTGGCTGTCGGCGTACCGGGCGATGTCGAGCCAGGCCACCGCCTGCTGCTCGCCGTAGCGAGGTGAAGCGAGCAGGCGGTCGACGACGCGTTCGTACGCGTCCGCGGACCGGTCGGCCAGGAACGCCTCCATTTCGGATTTCGTCGGCGGCAGTCCGACCAGGTCGAACGTCACTCGCCGGAGGAGGGTGCGCGGGTTCGCTTCCGATGCGGGAGCAAGGCTTTCGCGTTCCAGCCGGGCAAGGATGAACCGGTCGATTGGATTCCGGGCCCAGTCGTCATTCCCCACGTCGGGCAGTTCGGGAGTGACGGGCGGCACGAATGACCAGTGACGCGGCCAGTGGGCGCCTTGTTCGATCCACTGCCGCAACACCTCGACCTCGCCGGGTGTCAGCGCATCGCCGACCTCGGCCGGAGGCATTCGGTCCTGTCCATCGGACCCGATGCGAAGCAGAAGGAGACTTTCATGCGGGTGGTCCGTATTGATCGCCTTGCCTGTATCCCGCATTGCAACTGCATCGTCACGCGTATCCAGCCGGAGGCCCGCTTGCCTGGCATTCTCATCAGGACCATGGCACGCGAAGCAGTTGTTCGACAGGATGGGAAGCACATCCCTGTTGAAATCCACTGTTCCGCCGTCGGCATCATCAACCATCGCCCGGGCTGTAGATGGGACCAACCCGGCAAGGCAGCATGCAAGAACAATCAGGAGGCGATGCTTCACAGGGCCGAATCTAGGATGCCCTGCGGGTGGCTACAAGTCTGGAATGGTGGATAGATGACGAATACGGCAGGGAGCCGCCACCCGGCCCTGGAACGGTTGGATTCAGGGAACTCCCCCGGCTGGACTCGAACCAGCAACCTAGCGGTTAACAGCCGCTCGCTCTACCAATTGAGCTACAGGGGATGAATGGGGCAGAATAGCGGTTCCCGGCCCTCCCGGTCAACGAGGGGGCTTGCATCTGCCGCTGTCGAACCTACCATGTGGGGCTTCCAGCAGCCGTGGGCCGCTGGATTCATCGACCCCAGGAAGTGAAGAGGCAGTCATGAAAGACGGCATTCATCCCGAGTACTACCCAGAAGCGAAGGTCTTCTTTCGTGGTGAGCAGGTCATGACCGTCGGTGCGACCGTGCCGGAGTTGACGGTTGAGATCTGGTCCGGATCACACCCCTTCTACACGGGCAAATCCTCCTTCGTGGACACGGCCGGCCGGGTCGAGAAGTTCCAGAAGAAGTACCAGGGCGACTATTTCAAGAACAAGAAGAAGTAAGTAGTCCACCCGGGTCGTTGACACGACTTCAAGTTCAACGCGAGAATGCCCCGAGGAGGTGCTCATGAACGCACCCAACTGCTCGTGGAAGTTCCCGAAGATTCTCACGTCCGTAGGGACCTCGCTCCAGCCGGGGCGGTTGGTCATCGCGTTGCTCACCGTCACGCTGCTCATGCTCGGTGGTGGAATCTGGGACGGCCTGGTGCCCGCCACCGTCAGTCCTCAAGGCCTCGAGGCGGGGACCTGGTCGGGTGAACACGAACTGGAGGATGCGGGCCTGCTGCGACGCTCCCTGCGACGGTGGACCGATGTCGACCTGTCCAACGAGCAAGACACTCCGACCGCCTCGGAGGTCCTTGAAGCGCTCAGGAATTCGAGAGCTACGGCGATCAGTGACGGCGAGAGTGATGAACGTGTCCGGGCGATCACGCGAACCATCAACCAGGTGGAGGCCATCAGGCCTCGAGGTGCCTTCGAGGCGACGGTTGAAACACTTGGCGGCAACCTCAACCAGTTCATCGACGGCATGGTGCAACTTGCTCCGAGCCGGGTCATCGATGCGGTCGTGGGAACGGTGTACCACCTTCCGGCAAGTCTCTGGCATGCAGGCCAATGCTGGTTCCTCGTCTTCTACGGGCTCTTCTTCTGCTTCGTCGTCGGCATCGGCGGAGGTGCGTTGTCGCGAATGGAGGCCTGCCAGCACGCGGCCAACGAGCGATTGACGATGCGCGACGCGATGAACCACTCGATCGAATACTGGCCCCGGTTCCTCGTCGCGCTTGCCATGCCGATGCTTCTTGCCGTGGTCATGTACGGCATCCTGCTGCTGATCGGGTTCGCCGGGATGAACATTCCCGGCCTGAACATCCTGACGGGACTGCTCTACGGACTGGCACTGCTGGTGGGATTCCTGCTGGTCCTTCTGCTGCTGGGATACTCGGCTTGCAGCACCCTGCTCATCCCGGCCGTCGCCGTCGAGAACTGCGAGGGAGCCGACTCCATGCAGCGTGCCTGGGCCTACGTGCTCAACAGGCCGCTGCACATGCTGGTCTACCTGGTTACCGCGCTCGTCGGCCTTGCACTTGGTTTCCTCGTGGTCAACGTGTTTGCAACCATGACGATCAATCTCACCTCCTCGTCCATCGGCGCAGCGACATTCAACGATGCCATCATCGAAGCGGGTCGCATGACGAGCGTCTTCGCTCCCATCGAGGGCCGGGCGTCGGGGGAATCGAGCATGTGGACCACGACCTGGACGGCTGGTCTCATCTCCACATGGATGATGCTCGTGCAGTACATGGTTGCGGGGTGGATCTTCTCCTACGTCATGGCCGCAAGCACGAGGGTCTACCTGCTGATGCGACAGGCCTGCGATGGACAGGATGAACGCCTGATCTGGTGGCCGGGCATGGTCGAGGGAACCTTGTCGGACGGCCCGGGCCGCGATGCCTGAACAAGGATCACTCCGGTCTCAACGTCCAGAAAAAGAAAAGAGCCCGCCAGCCTTGCAGCTGAACGGGCTCCTTGTGGGGGGGGCACGTTTGGAGAAACCCGTGTTCCGCGTCGACTGACAGCCGCGTGCACGGAAGGCCTCTCACTTGTGGCTTTCGTCCAGTGGGCAACAGTGGTTGCATGGCACTTCAAGAAGAAGCCATTTCAATTTCATTTCAATCCAAGAAGTTCCATGACCTTCTGCAGGTCGCTCCAGACCTGGTTCCTGGTCTCCTTGGTGTAGTTCCGCAGGAGGTATGCGGGGTGGAAGGTGGGCATGACCGGAATGTGGAGGTCATCATCGATCCATGAAGCCCAGCGGCCCCTGAGCCGGGTAATTCCTTCCTTCGTCTTGAGGACGAACTTCGTAGATGGACTTCCAAGTGTGACGATCGCGGCAGGTTGGATGATCCTTATCTGCTCGACGAGGTAGGGAGCAGAGGCCTCGATCTCCTCCGAAGTAGGGGTCCTGTTGTCAGGTGGCCTGGCTTTCAGGATGTTTGCGATGTAGACATCTTCACGCTGGAGACCCATCGATTCGATCATCTGGCCCAGTTTCTTGCCAGCGGCTCCGACGAAGGGTCTGCCGGTCCTGTCCTCCTCGGCACCCGGGGCTTCACCGATGAACATCAACCGAGCTTCGGGATCTCCTTCCCCGAACACGGGTTGGGTCGCTTCAGCGAGAGTGGGGCACAGCGGAAACTCCGCTTCTACTTTTGCCTTCAAGGAGGCCAGAAGCGGCGCCTTTTGGCAGTCATTTGAACCGGTTTCAGAAGCCGTCAAGATTACCGGTCCTTCCTCATCAACTTTGCCAGTCGTGTTGACCGGGATGAAGTCGACTCCCAGGAGTGCTTCGGTCTCAAGCTGTTGCTTGGCAAGTCGTTGCTGCTGGGCAGGTTCGGTTGGCATGGGCAGGTCGGCCTCCGGTAGGGGTGCTTTCTTGGGGTGCAGAGAATCGCGATTCACGTTCCTGGAGTGACATTTTATCGAGAATTGTGTTGCCTTTGGCCCTCATATCGCAACAATGCTCGCCGGAGAGAGGGGAGTTGTTTACCGACGTATCTGTCCTTGAACCGAACACAGAAACTGGACCCTCTCTGATGACTTTCGCATCACGTACAACAAGTTTACAGGCCTATCACATGTTGCTTTTCCGCAACGGTGTGCACCCCGAGTTCTTCAATATCGAGGGCCGCAAGCGGATCGAGCACATGGGCTACGAGTTTGAAGCATGGCACTTCAAGGGTGGCCATGTCTGCCTCTTCGAGTTCGAGGGTGTCTGCCTTGTCGAGGTTGTTACCCCGGATCTCGAGACTCTGCCCGATCGTGGCCTCGTCACCACCATCCCCTGTGCAGGAGAGAAGGATCACGATTCCGTCTTTGGTGAGCGTATCACCTACATGACATCGATCCAGACCGAGACCCTCTCGGAGCACCTGTACCTGGGCACGTACAACGAACTCGCCGAGCATGCCAACGGGGCCGAGTGCCTTGTAACCGATTGGCGTGACATCGATGGGCAGAAGAACCTGTCGATCGTCGAACTCCAGCGATACAGCGACCAGGTTCACGTTCAGGGATACCACCTTCGCAGCGACTGCTCGATGGTGCTTCGGACCCAGTCGATCTTCCAGGCCGGGGTCAGCGAAGATGATTCCACTGAAGAAGAGACCGACTGATCGGTCCTCTCACGTAGAGCGATTTCACGCACCCCCTTCGAGTTTCGAAGGGGGTGTGTTCACGATGAGGGTCACCGGACCGTCATTGACCAGTTGGACCTGCATCATGGCGCCGAAGAGGCCGGTCTTCACGTCGAGGCCATGGACCTGTCGCAAGGCGTCTGCAACCTGTTCATACAGTCGCTCCCCGTGAGTGGGCTCAGCGGCCTGGATGAAACTCGGCCGGTTTCCCTTGGCGGTATTCCCGAGCAATGTGAACTGGCTCACGAGGAGGACCTGCCCCCCGGTGTCCTGGACCGACCGGTTCATTCGTTCCTCTTCATCCTTGAATACCCTGAGCCGTGCCAGTTTCCCCGCCATCCAGTCGGCCGCTGCGTCATCATCCCCGGTGGCGACGCCGAGGAGTACCAGCAAACCGCCTTCAATGCAGGCACTGTATGCGGGCTTTTCTACGGTGACGGAGGCTGACAGGACACGTTGTACGACGGCAATCATGGGTGAGTCTCGTTCCGCGGACTTCGGTCCAATGGGGTATCCCGGAGAAGAATAACTGGCTTTCAATGCATGGAGTTCGTGAATCAGGCCGGCCAGGGGCAATATCCCATCGAAAGAGAGCGTTCCCCCCATGCCAGATTTGAGGGGGCATGACCTCGAAATCGGGATATCATGACCCCCTGAACAACCCTGTGCCTCACGTGCGAGAGCTCACGTCGGGAGGCACATACCGAGACGAGGACTTTCCCAATGCGTTCCATCAACTCCCTTCGTGTGCTGCCCATGGCAGCAGTTTCCTGCTTCCTGGTGGCGAGCTTCTCCATGGCCCAGGCCACGGGTGGTTCGGCGCCGGCACCCAAGCCTCCAAAGCCCCTGGGGCCGGTGGGGCCGAGCAGTCCTGCAGCACCGGCGGCCGAGGAAGAGGACATCGTCCAGGTCATCACCGCGACGCCCGAGGAGATCAATCTCGGTGAGTTCTCGACCAGTGAAACCCTCCCCGGCACGGTGACCCTCAAGAACACCTCCGATGAATCCGTCACGATCGTTTCGGCGAAGGCCTCCTGTGGATGCACCACGGCGGACTTCAAGCGCAATACCGTGCTGAATCCCGGCGAGGAAGTCGACGTCACAATCCGTCTTCGCGGGGGTCCGACCGCACGCGTTCTCAACAAGACGGTGACCTTCACGATCGAGGGCTATCCACAGCTCCAGGTGCCGGTCAAGGGCACCTCGGTTTCGTACGTCACGATGAGTCCCGACAGGATCGGGCAGGACGAGAATCCCGATGGAGAGATCGTGCTCGAATCCATCGATGGAGATCCCTTCAAGATCGTGAACGTGCAGCCCGCGATTCTCGCTGAGATGCCGACGGAAGCCGCATCCAAGCACGTGGTGAAGATCGACTGGGACAAGTTCTGGGCGGATGCACGGAACGCCAAGGTCACCTTCTTCTTCGATCATCCACGTTGCAACCAGCATTACTTCCTGGTGAAGTTGAACCCCGAGCAACGGGCCGAGATCAATCGTCGCATTCGTGAAACCGGCCGCAAGGGCAATGAGCCGACGAAGGCTCCGAAGGGTTCACAGAACTCGACGACGACGCCCGTCGTACAAGACATCAAGGTGCTCGTGAAGCAGGGGCGTACCGACGAAATCCTGCAGCGCATCAATGACAACACGGTGGATGTCGACTATCAGGACAAGAGTGGAATGAGCATCATCGGCATGGCCGCCAAGGAAGGCAATGACGAGATGATGACCGCCCTGATCGAGGCTGGCGGTGACTTCGACGCCGCGGACAATGTGGGTCGTACGCCGTTGATGCACGCGGGTACTTCGAAGAATCCGGTCGCGGTCCGCGTGCTCATCGATGCGGGGGCCGACGTCAACAAGCAGGACACCTTCATCGGCGGTCCGCTTGCCTGGACCTGCGGGTTCGGAACAGCCGAGTCCGTCCAGGATCTCATCGATGCCGGCGCACAGGCGGAGACCGTCGGTGCGGCAACCGGGTTCACACCCCTCATCTGGGCCTCGGGCTTCGGCGACCCCAACTCAGTTCCGATTCTCCTCGAGGCTGGAGCGAACATCGAAGCGAAGGACACCATCGATGGTGGCACACCTCTCATCCACGCCTCGAGAACAGGTGAGCTCATCGCCGTCAAGAGCCTTGTGGAAGGTGGGGCGGACATCAATACAGCTGACAGGAACGGCAAGACGGCCTTCCTCAACGCAGCCGGTCACTCCGGAGGTTCAGTCGAGAAACTGACCGTGCTCATCGAGGCCGGTTCAGATCTCGGGGCCACGGACAATGCCGGACGCAATGCACTCGATCTGGCCAGGGCCCGAACGGATGCAGACGCCTCCGCGGTCATCGTGCTTCTCGAGCAGCATGTCGATGCCTCGGCTGACGAGGACTGATCGCAGCGACGATTCGAAGCGTTACCACGCCCCGGGGTTCTTGCCCCGGGGCGTGTTCGTTCGGGAACCTCGTCTGCTACACTGGCCGATCCGGAAGAAGGAGCAACCACATGACGACCGCAACCCATATGAAGGACAGCGCCACCATGCCGTCCCACTACACGAACCTGCTTGATCTCGCACGCGAGGCGAACCTCGTCGGCGGCAGCATGTCCATCCTCGGTTGGGACCAGGAGGTCCTGATGCCCGAAGGCGGCATCGAGTACCGAGGAAGGCAGCTGGCCCTGCTGGCCAAGCTTCATCACGAGATGAGCACGAGCACGGCCTTCGCCGATGCCCTCGCCGAGTGCGAAGCCGACGGTGATCTGGTGGATGACCCAACGAGCCCCTCGGCCGTGAATCTCCGTGAACTGCGCTGGTCCCTTGACCGGAGGACGAAGCTCCCGGCCGAACTGGTCGAGGAGGAGGCGAAACTCTCCAGCGAGGGGATGCACGCCTGGAAGAACGCCAGGGCCGAGTCCGACTTCTCCGCCTTTGCTCCTTCACTGAAGAAGATCGTCGACATGCTCCGTCGAAAGGCCGAGTGCTACGGCTGGGCGGAGGGCGGGGAAGCCTGGGATGCACTGGCCGAGGATTACGAGAAGGGATGCACCGCCGCCTGGGTGGAATCCATCTTCACGCCCTTGCGTGAACGACTCCAGGGTCTGCTCGACGACATCATGGGCGCCTCCACCTCACCAAGCAACGCCTTCAACGAGATCGAACTGCCCGTGGATCAGCAGAAGACCTTCGTTCGAGCCGTCGCCGACCGTTTCGGGTTCGATTTCAACCGTGGACGACTGGATGAATCGACGCATCCCTTCTGCAGCGGTTCGCATTGCAACGACATCCGGATGACGACGCGTTTCCACGTCGCGAACGTGAACGACGCGCTCGGTTCTACCATGCACGAGACCGGGCACGGACTCTACGAGCAGGGGCTTCTTCCAGAGCACATCGGGACGCCAATGGGTGATTCCGTGTCGCTGGGCATCCACGAATCGCAGAGCCGTATGTGGGAGAACCAGGTCGGCCGCAGCGAATCGTTCTGGCGATGGTGTCACCCGATGCTCAAGGAGCACTTCGGTGATGCCGTCTCTTCGCTGAGTTTCGATGATGTCTACGGTGGAGCGAACATCGTGAAGCCCGACTTCATCCGTGTCGAGGCCGATGAATCGACCTACAACATGCACATCATGATCCGCTTCGAACTGGAACGCGCCATCATGTCCGGCGACCTGGACGTGGATGACATTCCCGAGGCGTGGAACTCCAAGTACCGCGAGTACCTTGGGATCGAGGTGCCGAATGACGCCAGGGGCTGTCTCCAGGACATCCACTGGTCGATGACATCCATGGGCTACTTCCCGACATATACGCTGGGGAACCTCTACTGCGCCCAGTTCTTCGAGAAGGCGATGGCGGACCATCCGGGCCTGCACGACGAGTTCGCCAAGGGCGAGTTCGGCACGCTGCTGGGCTGGTTGCGGACGAACATCCACGAGCATGGCCAGCGATACCGTGCGGCGGAACTCTGCGAAGTCGTCACTGGATCGCCGCTGACGGCTGACCCGCTGCTTCGACACCTTGAAGGCAAGCTTCGACCGCTCTACGGCGTCTGAGCGACCCAGGATCCGTGCATGCACGAGGTCTCGGCGCGTCCCGTGATGTGCGCGAGCGTGATGGGGATGCCATCTTCGGCGAGGGCTCCGAGGACGGCCATGGCAGCCGCCTCCCGCTCCATGCCGTCATCGAGCAGGTCGACGTCCACTCCGAGCGACTCCTGGATGCAGGAGACGAGGCATCGGTTCATGGTGCCTCCGCCTGCAAGCAGGACTTCACGCGTGTCATGGCCCTTGATTCCGGCCGCGAGGCAGGCGGCGATGGCTGCAGCGGCCGAGGCGGCTGCATCCCCCGCATCATGGTGTTCCAACGTGGCCCGGACCCAATCGAGGCACTCATCACCGGAACCCAGTGACCGTCCACCGGTCCGCTGGGCCTCGAGGAGTGCATGTAGTCCATCAACCAGTTCGGGATCGCTGGCACCGGCCATCGCCCTGCTGCCCCCCTCGTCGTAGGGTTGGTCCAGCCCCAGGCGTGCGATGGCGTCAAGTACCTGGTTGCAGGCGCAGATATCGGCGCCTTGAACATGCTGGAGTGGATCCGTCGCGTCGGATCCGGGAAGAAAGGTGGCGTTGATGAACCCGCCGAGGTTCACGATGGCCACGGGGTGGGGTCGCCTGTAGAGGATCCAGTCAGACAGTGGTGTGATGGGGGCTCCCTGCCCGCCTGCGGCGCGGTCCATGCCTCGCAGGTCGCTGACGATGCGGGCTTTGAAGCGGTGCGCCAGCGG
Source organism: Phycisphaerae bacterium (assembly GCA_002722935.1). Classification (GTDB taxonomy): domain Bacteria; phylum Planctomycetota; class Phycisphaerae; order Phycisphaerales; family SM1A02; genus SP202. The sequence goes on from PBMX01000010.1 coordinate 38,971, forward strand.
GAAGGGGTCGATCAACTGCCAGGAGTCGGGTGGTGCATGGTGCACCGTCTGGCCGTGAACCGCGATGAGGTCGATGTCCGACTCGAGCCCGATGGCCGCGATGGCCTCTCCGCAGGCTTCCCCGAGAAGTCGCCGCAGGCGGGCGATTTCCGAGGCCTGCATCGGTTCATCACATGCAAGCCTGCGCATGGGTTCGGACAGTTCACCCAGCGGCTGTGAGGCATGGCCCAGTTCCTTCGCGCTCATCTCCAGGCCATGCCCGTCGAGTTCGATGGCGCAGGCATCGATCGCATCGATGCTTTTCCCCGTCATGACCCCGACGGCGATCCGGGATGTCACTCGACCTGGCATGAGCCGCAGTTCCTTCCGGTGAGGTATCCTCCGCATCCATGGCGGACATCGGACACAGGGTACTGGTCACGGGCGGAGCCGGGTTCCTCGGATCGCACTTGTGCGATGCGCTCGTCGATCGCGGTCACGAGGTGACCTGCGTCGACAACTTCCTGACGGGGCACCGCCAGCACGTGGCCCATCTCGAGGGTCATGATCGGTTCTCGATCATCGAGCATGACATCATCGAGCCGATCGATCTTTCCGTCGATGCCATCTTCAACCTCGCCTGCCCGGCTGCACCCGGGCATTACCAGGCCGACCCGATACACACCTGGAAGACGTCCGTCTTCGGTATCAGCAACATGGTCGAACTGGCCAGGCGCAATGGTGCAACCCTGTTCCACAGTTCCACGAGCGAGGTCTACGGCGATCCCGACGTGTCGCCGCAGCCCGAGAGTTATCGCGGGCATGTGAATCCCATCGGCCCACGCGCCTGCTACGACGAGGGAAAGCGTGCCGCCGAGACCCTGCTGTTCGACGTGCACAGGAGGGGTGATGTCCGCATCAAGGTCGTCAGGATCTTCAACACCTACGGTCCGAGGATGCATCCATACGACGGCCGTGTCGTGAGCAACTTCATCAGGCAGGCCCTTGCCGAGGAGGACATCACCATCTTCGGGGATGGAACCCAGACTCGTTCCTTCTGCTACGTGGATGACCTCATCGATGGATTCCTGCGCATGATGGAGGGTCCGGATGACCTCCCGGGTCCGGTCAACATGGGCAACCCGGAGGAGCGGACGATTCTCGACCTGGCCGAGCGGGTGCTGGCCCTGGTCGGTTCCTCTTCGAAGCTCGTGAAAAGGCCACTTCCTCCGGATGACCCGCTGCAGAGGCGTCCCGATATCTCCCTTGCCCGGGAGCGACTGGGCTGGAGCCCTTCAGTCGGAATCGAGGAGGGGCTTCAGCAGACCCTGGAGGCCTTCAGGGGGCTTGATCTGGATGAATGGACCCCACCGACCGAGTACTGGCAAGGGCCTCCTCTGGAGGCCTGAGGGGCTCCAGGGCCGCCTGAGGGTGAATCTGGGCCCCCGTTTCCAGCCATGAGGTTGATCCTGGCCGAAACACCCGAACAGATTCCGAAAATTTATACCGAATATCTACCGAACAGACCTTGCGGAATCCGATCATTCTGGCATCCTGTCGGACTTTGACGGATCAAGTGACTTGGAAAGGAATTCAGCATGGTCAAGCAGACACGGAAGAACACCGGAACACGCGCGAACAAGGCCGATGGCAAAGAGCAGGCCGCCCGGAATGGGTCAACGCAGCGTGGTAGAGTGAACGAGAGCCGTAGAACGGACACGGCCACTACCAAAACCAAGGATGGGAAGCATGCCATGAGCAAGCCGGCGAGCAGGAAATCGAACAAGAAAGCGGAAGCAGGACAGGACCAGGCTCTTGAGCGAGCCATTGCACAGATCGACCAGACCTTCGGCGAAGGATCGATCATGCGACTGGCTGGAGAGCATCGGGCGATTCCAAGCATTTCAACTGGATGCCTCAGTCTCGACCTGGCCCTTGGCGGACGCGGCATACCGCGTGGTCGCATCGTCGAAATCTACGGTCCGGAATCATCCGGCAAGACGACGCTTGCACTGACCGTTGCTGCAAATGCACAGCGTGATGGTGGTGTTGCAGCCTTCATCGACGCGGAGCATGCGCTTGACCCCACGTGGGCACGACGTCTTGGCGTCGATCTCGACAGCCTCCTGGTGTCGCAGCCGGATACGGGTGAGCAGGCGCTGGAAATCTGTGAACTTCTCGTTCGAAGTGCTGCCGTGGACATCGTCGTCATCGACTCGGTGGCCGCGCTCATTCCACGAGCTGAAATCGAGGGAGAAATGGGTGATACGCACGTCGGCCTGCAGGCGAGGCTCATGAGCCAGGCCATGCGGAAGTTGACGGGTGCGATCGCCAAGAGCGGTGCGACGGTGATCTTCATCAACCAGTTGCGGGAGAAGATCGGGGTGATGTTCGGTTCACCGGAAACGACATCCGGTGGACGTGCCCTGAAGTTCTACTCGTCTGTGCGAGTCGATATTCGGCGGATTGGCGCCATCAAGGATGGCGACCAGAATGTCGGAAACAGGGTTCGCGCACGCGTTGTCAAGAACAAGATTGCACCTCCATTCCGTGATGCGGAGTTCGACATCATGTTCAACGAGGGCATCAGTACATCCGGAGACATGTTGGATCTCGCGGTGGCTGATGGCATCGTCCAGAAGTCCGGCGCATGGTTCAGTTGCGGAGAGATTCGCCTGGGCCAGGGGCGAGAAAACTCCAAGACGTACCTCCGAGAGAACCCGGACCTGTTCGAGGAGATTCGTACGAGGATTCTCCAGGGTCGCGGCTTGCTGGAAGCCCCGGGGCAGGATGAAGACGCCGGGGCAGCCACGGATACGGAGCCCGTTGCCGAGGACGCCAAGAAGGCCATGGCCGGCACGTGACCGATCCTGCCGGGCGTCAGCAAGTGTCGGGCTGACCATCGTTGCAGTTTGGCTGCAAGGGACTACCATTCCCCGTTCGTCCTTCCATGATTCGATGGGCGACGCCGCGGCTGTGGCGGAATTGGCAGACGCGCTAGATTCAGGTTCTAGTGGGAGTAATATCCCGTGGAGGTTCGACTCCTCTCAGCCGCATTCTTCCGTTGAATGCCGCCCAGGCCAGGTTCAGGGCAGCGTGCAGGGGAATCTGGATACCCCCGACCCCGACAGGGTGCGGGGGTATTTCATGCCTCCAGGTGGGAAGACCGGCCGTTTCACGACGGGCACAAGGCCTGTGCTCCTCTACAATCAACGGACCGTGAAACCAGTGGACATGATCTATCTCGACCACAATGCAACGACCCCGATGGCTCCGGAAGTCATGGGGGCCATGCAGGAGGTCGTTTCCGAGCAGTGGGCGAATCCCTCCAGCATCCATCGGCTTGGACAGCTTGCCAAGCGTCGACTCGAAGGAGCTCGGGAACGTGTCTCTGCATTCATCGGCTCCGAGCCCGATGAGATCGTCTTCACCGGCGGTGGTACGGAATCCGTGAACACGGCCATCCGTTCCTGTCTCAGGGAACGGTCGGACCGCAGGCTGGTCGTGACCAGTCAGGTGGAGCACTCGGCCGTCAGGGAACTGCTTGAGGACCTGGAGCCCACCGGTGTCGAAACCCTGAAGTTGCCCAATGACAGCAATGGGGTCGTCGATGTCGAAGCCCTGTCGAAGCTCCTCGCCGAACGTGGAGATGAAACTGCATTGGTGTCGGTGATGTGGGCGAACAATGAAACCGGTGTCATCGAGCCGGTTGGGAGAGTCGGGGCATTGTGCCGTGAACATGGTGTGCTCTTTCACAGCGATGGAACCCAATGGGTAGGGAAGATGCCCGCCGACATGTCCTCGATGCCGTTCGACATGTTGAGTTTCGCGGCCCACAAGTTTCATGGGCCAAAGGGAGTAGGTGTCCTGTACACGCGAAGAAACACTCCCTATCACTCGCTGGTGATCGGCGGTGGGCAGGAGGGGGGACGTCGGGGTGGCACGGAAAATGTTCCGGGGATCGTCGGTCTCAGTGAAGCCTGCAACCTCTCGGAGGCCTGGTTCAAGTCAGGTGGCCCGGATCACATGTCCAGCGTTCGAGCCGGCTTCGAGGATGGTCTCCTCGAGATGCTGCCCGATGCGTGCATCAACGGTCGTGAAGCCGATCGCATGTGGTCTACGACGAGTGTCGGCTTCCCGGGACTCGAGTCCGAACTGGTACTCCTGATGCTCTCGGAACATGGCGTCTGCGCCTCATCGGGTTCGGCGTGTTCTTCCGGAGCCCTGAAGCCCTCCAAGGTCATCGAAGCCATCGGCCGGCAACCCTGCCAGGTCGCCGATGTTCCATACGGTGCGGTGCGGTTGAGCCTCGGCAGGGAAACGACGTCCGAGGAGTTGGCGAAGGCCACGACAATCATCGGGGATGTGGTCAATCGCCTCCAGGAGGACCGGGATGGAGTGTCGGTTCAGCGTACGGAGCAACTGGACCCGTCTTGATGGACCGGGTCATGCAGCGGTACAATCCCCACTTCGCCCTGTTAGCTCAGTTGGCAGAGCAGCTGACTCTTAATCAGCGGGTCGCAAGTTCGAATCTTGCACAGGGCATTTCGTCACCATGGACCTGGGTGCATGCACCCTGTCCTGCCGATCCTCCAACAGGTGATCATGCCCAGCCCGGCCCCCGGGGGCTTGCACTGCGCATGAAACTGCCCTGAGTAGGGCTCGCAGAAGAGAGGGAAGCGACAGTGTCTCTGTGGTGGGGAAGCGACACCACCGCATGCGAGGGAGGATCCCGCTCAGGGCAGTACCCAGCCAGGCGGAACCCAGCCGGTTGACGGATGGTAGTTGGGTTCCAAAGGGCTGTTTCGCCTGTATACGGTTGGTGCAGGAGGTGTGGACAGGTTGCGTATGAAGTTGGCTGCGGCAGGATCAGCAGCCTGCGGGCTGAAGTTAGGATTCATTCATTCTCCGCTTCAAGCGTGGACAAAATTGAAAAAGTACCTCGATTAAAGGCCACCAAAGGCGGTTCAGACCTTATTTGGGTTGAATGTGCCTCCAACAGCTTCCCTCACCTGCTAACGTGCCGCTCTTGGCCTCAGGCAGGTGCTGTTTGCCTGTCCGAGGAGACAAGAATGGTGTTCGATTAAGGATTGAGTGTTATGGCTTCAGGTACGATCGGTCGTTACTTCGACCAGAATGGTTTTGGTTTCATCAAGCCCGACGCAGGTGAAAAAGATCTCTTTGTTCACATTACAGAGGTGAAGACGGAAGGCGTCTCTTCACTGACCGAAGGTCAACGAGTGACCTATGAGGAAATTGAGGGTCAAAAGGGCCCCAAGGCAGTCAACGTCGAAATCGTCGACTGACCACCCTCATGATTCAAACTTCGAACCGAGGCCGGCTTTCAAAGGTCGGCCTCGGTGTCTTTTTACTTGTCCCCTTCGTTCGATGAATACACAACACCAGCAGCAGAACATTCCCGGGGAACTTCTTGAGAGGCTCGGGACCATCTACGATCCGGAAGTTGCAGGCCTTGTCGAAGCGTCGTTCGCCAGCCTTCCCCCACTGTCCTTTCGTGTCATCGGAAATGACGGTGCGCGGTCCGGCGTGGTCGAGGAACTTCGCGAATCTGGATTCGCACCCGAGCCTGTTCCATGGTGCAAGGGAGCTTTCGTCGCCAGGGGTGGTACTCGCCATGGATTGCAGGACACAGTCTCGTGGTCCGAGGGTCGAATCTTCATCCAGTCGCTTTCGAGCATGGCTGCTGCGGTTGCGCTTGAGGTCGAGCCGGGTCATCATGTGCTTGATCTCTGCGCGGCGCCCGGTGGAAAGACCGCCATGCTCGGTCTTGATCAGCGTGGCCGGGGCGTCTTGCTTGCGAACGATCGCAGCAGGAAGCGCCTTGCTTCTCTCCGATCGGTTCTTGACCAGCATGGCGTCTCGCATGCCGAGTTGCAGAATCGAACCGGGGAATCCTACGGAGGAACTCATCGGGACTGTTTTGACCGCGTCCTGGTCGATGCTCCCTGCAGTGGTGAGGCCATGTTGCGACAGGATGACGTCGCGGGGTGTGAAGACTGGAGCACCAGGAGAATACGAAGGCTGGCCTCTCAGCAGGCCAGGCTGTTGACAGCGGGACTTCGCACCTTGAAGCCGGGAGGGATCCTGGTGTATTCGACCTGCACCTATGCGCCGGAAGAGAACGAGGGAGTCCTCGACAAGGTTCTCCGCCGGATCGATGTCCCGGTCGAGATCGATCCTCTTCCCATGTTCCTGCCCGAGGGCCTGCCAGGCCTGAGAGAGTGGGAGGGTGTCTCATACGACACATCGATCCGGCATGGGCTTCGCCTGGTGCCTGGCGGAGATTGCACCGGTTTCTTCATCGCCAGGCTGAGGCGTTCATCAAGCGACTCGTAAACCCTTCATCCCGGATTCCCTGTGAAACGACCCCGGGAGCAGGTGCACCCGGGGTCGGTGTTCACATTGGGACTCTCCAGGTCTCAGGAGCGTCGACGTCGCCTCTTCATGCCCAGTCCGGCAGTCAGGAGCAGCACGAGCGGTCCTGGTCCGGGCAGCATGTTGCCATTGTTCATCGAACCATTCGATCCATGCTCGGTGAACTGGCTGTATGAAATCGACATCGAGTCACTCTCGGTGCTCACGAATCCTGTTACCAGATCCGTCTTCACCCTGGCGGTCTCGAATGCAGGGCCGACTGCATTGTCGATCAGGCTTCCGCCATCAAGGCCACCCAGATCGAACCCGGGTCGGTTGATGATCACGATCGCTGTATTGCCACCATGGCTTCTTCCGCCCTGGTTGGTATGAAGGTTGGGTGGTTTGAACCAGCCCACATTCGACAATTCGCCGCCGGGCTTGAGTGCATTGATGTACAGGCTGGCGTTTGCCGCCGAAGTCATCAATCCAAGAAGAACAAGGCTGATGGATGCAAGTCCGAGATGTCTGCTTGTTCGTGTCATGCCGTGTCCTCCTTTCATGATGCCTGGACAACATTGGCATTCTGGAGAATTCGCCAACCTGTCTTCCTGAATTGCGGGAAACGACCCATTGTGCCCGTGATCATCTTGATGTCATCGGAATCGATGGTCATGGGTATGGCCTGTCCGGTCCAGCCCACGAAACGTTGATGTCCCGTGTACTGAAGAGTGAAGACGCGTTCACGCATCGACCAGTTGTCCAGTCGATTCGCGATCTCATCCGCCTTGTTCGTGAACAACGCCATCATGCGATGCAGGTCACGCTCGTCCGAGACGTGTCGTATCGCGACGTTGCATCCGAAGATGCACCACCATCCATAGCTCTCGAGGAGGTCGCCACCCTCGACCTGCTCGAGGTCGATGATGTCGTTCAGTGCATCATTGATGACTGCAAGAGCTTCGCGTGCGTCCTTCGATCCAAGCGATACCTCGGCTTCAAGAACTCCTCCGCGGCAGGTCCGGGCCACTCCTTCGTAGCATTCATGGACCTCCTTGGCGAGAACCTCGAAATCCGATGTCGCTTCGGTCAGGATCGACCTGGCGGCTTCGGCATGCTGTGCCGCATGCTCGGGCTCGGCATCGATCAGTCGTCGATGCGTGTGTCCGAGCACATACTTCGCGAATGCATGGGTACATCGATCCCATTCCGTCGCCGGAGGTTCGGACTCGAATCGAGCGAGCAGTTCATTGGCTGTCGCACGTGACTCGACAAGGTGCCAGAGCGTGTAGTAGGCATTTGCAAGGTTGCTTTCGAGCGCTCGACGAAGTTCGCCGTCGATGGGGCTTTCGCGAAGACCACGCTGGGCGGCCTCAAGGCTGCGGGTGTATCGACCGAGTCCGTCCCAGCCACCAAGTTCCCTGTTGCAGGCGAGGGCTCGCTCCGATGGTGTCCGAGCGGCATCCATTGCTCGTCGAGCGTACTTGACCATGTCGCGGAACTCACCCTTGGCGTGTGCCTCGCGGGCGGCTGCGTTGAGTGAATCGAATTCGCTCGAATCGTCAACGTGCTCGGTGTCTTCGCCGAGTTTCGCTTCGAGAGCGAACTCGTTGGTCAGGCAGTCCGTCACGTCGCCGATGCTCCAATCAAGGGCGTCGGCAAGCTGGACGACGAGGTCCAACTTCGGGTTCCCACTGCCGGGAACCAGCTTGGTCGGATCACGACCAAGAGTGGCCGCAAGTTCCTTCCTGCTCCAGCCCCTGTATACCTGAGCCAGGTCGAGCAGTCGCTCAAGACGTTTGCGCTTGGTGCTCGATTCATGCATGATGTAACTCCTCTCAATCCTCTTTCCCTGTGGCTGAATCCCCTCAGGATCTTGCTCTCATGGCCACAAGGGCCATCCGCCACAGGTAAAACGTACTCCTCGCAGGGAACACACAGCTGAAAAAAGAGAAAAGTCGCCATGGATTCCCGAATCTGGCCCCCGCGCAGTTCCTACTGGAGTCTGCACAGCCGATTTCAGGTGATTTAACGCCGTTTACCCGGGGGAAGTCATTGCTCCAGCAATGATGGCGGGGAATGACAGTTCATCCTCAAGTGATGTTCGTGCACATTTTCACGATGTTGCTCCTGCTCCATGCAGGCTGTGATGCCTCGGATTTGTCGCCCGTGTCGGGTCGAACCAGGTTCCACGTGGATTCAGATGGGGGAATCGGTGAATTTCATACGACGTCCTTCACCACCAGGGAAGTGCGGTGGAACTGCTCCAGGATGTGCATACCGTCAACCATCCTCCTCCATGTTGACCTGCCTCCATCACTCGGTGGAACATGCAGGTTCGACGGCAGCCTCGTGGAAATAGCCGTCTCTCTCCGTCAACTGGACATCCGCTCGGCACGGTTTGATCCTGGAGGGACGGGAATGCCGACAGTGATCGCCAATTGGACCGATGGGTCATGCCGTCTCGAGGTCGAGGGCTTCCGCGTTTTCCCCATGGAGGTTCATGCCGTCGTGGGAGGAGCCTGCACGGAAGCAGGGACCAGATAGCCCCGGGACCGTGTACGCTGTAGATCGCCCGCATCAATGGAGTCCATGAGCATGTGCAGATGGCTTGCATACATCGGTTCCCCGATTCAGATGGACGACCTGCTCCTGAAACCGGAGCACTCGATGATCGACCAGTCACGCCACGCAAGGCAGTCGACCTACGAAATCAATGCCGATGGATTCGGAGCCGGGTGGTATGGCGATTCGAGTGAGCCCGGGATGTACCACGACATCCGCCCGATCTGGAACGATCAGAACTTCCATGAGATCGCCAGGCACGTGCGGTCGCATCTGTTCATGTGTCATATCCGCGCATCCTCCGGATCGGCAGTCGTCCGTTCCAACTGCCATCCCTACAGGCATGGCACATGGTTGTTCCAGCACAACGGCGAGATCAACGAATTCGGTCGCATCAGGCATGCGCTGGTCACGAAGATCGATCCGGACATCTTCGCCACCATGCGGGGGGCGACCGACACCGAGGTGATGTTCCAACTGGCCTTGACCTTCGGGCTCATGGACGATCCGCTCGAGGGAGTCCGGCGAATGATCGAGGAAGTCGAGGAGCAGCGTGAACAGCACGGGGTCGAGAAGCCGTTCCTCATGACGGTTGCGGTGTCCGATGGAACGACGCTCTGGGCATTTCGCCATGCAAGTCACGGGACGCCTCCCTCGCTGTACCACTCGCACTCCCGTGCAGCCCTGCAGGAAGCATCGGGCGACCGGTTCACTCTCCCCGATGATTCCGTCATCGTGCTGTCGGAACCGCTGGACAGCGTGGGTGAACATTGGGTTGAAGTTCCGGCGTCCTCGGCGCTGGTCGTCCGCCCGGGTGAAGCCCGGATCCTGCCTCTTACCGGTTGATCAGCATGGGTTCCCGGCGATTGATGATCCTGGTCTCCTTCGTGCTCGCGTGCATCGCCGAAGCGGGATTCCTCGCCAACTGGTGGATCATGACTTCACACGGGGCGTCCGGCCCGGGAATCGCGACGATGGCGTGGGCCTGGCCACCGAGTTGGTTGGTCCTGTTCCTGTCCGCTTCATCGTGCATGTGGCTGGAGCGGAGACTTGGACCTTCGGAGAACGACCTGCAGCGGCGAGCGACCGCAGCCGTGATGCTGTTGAGGCTCTTCTCTCCGGCCCTGTTGCTCATCGGTCCGGGCATCGTGATGTTCTACTCGCTGGTCATGGTCCTGACCGCGATCGGTGTGACATCGACCCAGGGTGTTGCAGGCTGAATCAGCTGGTGGCGGGCGCGATGGATGGCAGCACCCTGTGCCCGATGTCGCGTCGCCAGAATGCTCCGGCGAACTGGACGCTTTCGCAGGCCGTGTTCGCCGCATCGCGTGCCGAGGCGAGGTCGGTTCCCAGGGCCGTGACACCAAGGACTCGTCCTCCGGCGGTACGGACGGCTCCATCCTCGCCCAGATCCGTGCCGGCATGGAAGATCAGCACATCATCCCGTCCTTCGAAGGCATCGAGCCCCGAGATCTCGAATCCATGTTCGCAGGCGCCCGGATATCCCTTGGAACACATCACGACGCAGCAGGCTGATTCCTCGGCGAAGCTGAACTGGACCTCGTGGAGGCGGCCCGTTGCGGTCGCCCACAGGACCTCGACCATGTCACCCCTGAAGCGTGCCATGAGCGGCTGGCATTCCGGGTCGCCGAAGCGGCAGTTGAACTCGAGCACCTTCGGTCCCGCTGGGGTCAACATCAGTCCCGCGTAGAGGACGCCTCGATACTCGATGCCGTCGCGGCGAAGCGCATCGATTGTCGGAAGCATGATGTCCTGCTCGATCCGTTCCAGCAGGTCCAGTTCCAGGAGGGGAGTGGGGCAGTAGGCGCCCATGCCGCCGGTGTTCGGGCCGGTATCTCCCTCGCCGACCTGCTTGTGATCCTGGCATGGATCGAGAATCCAGATCGTCTGTCCGTCCACCAGTGCCAGGACGCTCAGTTCCTGCCCCTCGAGGAACTCCTCGATCAGCAGGGAGGCTCCGGCATCACCGAAGGCCCGGTCATCCATGATGTGATCGATCGCTTCGAGAGTTTCCATTGCGTTGGAGCAGATGATCACGCCCTTGCCCGCGGCAAGTCCGGCCGCCTTGACGACGCACCGTTCATCATGGGCTTCCAGGAGGGACTGGATCGGTTCCGAGAGCTTCGGAAAGGGAACGGCCCCCCGGTCGTCGTTGGATGCGAGGAATTTCCGGAGAGCGCCTGCGTCCTCCTCGAGCCCCGCAGCGGCGAGTTCATCGTCGATGCCCCTGAGTGCGTATCTCCTCGCCGAATTGGCATCCGTGAATGTCCGGGTGTCCGCGGTCGGAACGGAGGCCTGCCGCATGATCTCCTTGGCAAAGGCCTTGTCGGCTTCGAGTTGGGCGGCCGCCCGGCAGGGACCGAAGACGGCGCAACCGACTTCCTCGAGGGCGTCGACGATTCCCTCGGCCAGGGGTCCTTCCGGACCGACGACGACCAGGTGGATCGACTCGCGTTCACACCACCGCTGGAGTTGAAAGATGTTCGAGGTGTCCCAGCCGTGTGGACACGCTTCGCCCAGTGCGTTGAGTCCGGCGTTGGAAGCGTGCGTAAGCCAGAGTCGACCGAGTTTCGGAGACTGCTTCATCGCCCATGCAAGCGCGTGTTCCCGTCCGCCTCCGCCAACAAGCAGAACGTTGCACGTGTCCGGGCATGATCCATCTGGCCTGGGCATCCGTGCAGTGTACCTCATCGATCTGCATGATCGAGAGGTGGGATCTCAGGAACGATCCCTTCGTTTCCCACGGCCGGTGATTCCAGCACGTGACCTTGCCTGGCCGGGGCGCTGGCTGTCGGGACGTCGGGCTTCACCACGTCCTCCCTCCTTCAGGTCCGAGAGTCGATCGCGCAGGATGGCCGCCTGCTCGAACTCCAGGCCGTCGGCGGCTTCCAGCATCTCCCGCTCGAGTTGTTCGGCGAGTTCCTCCCGGTCGAAGGTTTCCTCGTCTCCACCGTCATGGATCGCTTCACGAGCGATCCTGCGTGCCTTGAGGGCACGATCGATTCCGCCTCGAATCGACTTCTCGATGCTCCGTGGGGTGATTCCATGTTCCTCGTTGTAACGCTCCTGGATCTCCCGTCTCCGGTCGGTCTCGTCGATGGCGCCCTGCATCTGCGGGGTAATGGTGTCTCAGTACATGATCACCTCGGCGTTGACGTGCCGTGCGGCGCGGCCGATGGTCTGGATCAGGCTGGTTTCACTACGCAGGAATCCCGCCTGGTCGGCATCGAGAATGCAGACGAGGGAGACCTCGGGCAGGTCCAGTCCCTCGCGCAGCAGGTTGATTCCGACCAGCACGTCGAAGTCCCCCGACCGCAGATCTCGCAGAATCTCGAGCCGGTCGAGCGTGTCGATGTCGCTGTGCAGGTAGCGGACTCGAAGTCCCTGCTCATCGAGCCAACTGGTGAGGTCCTCGGCGAGTCGTTTCGTGAGCACCGTCACGAGAACACGTTCCCCGGCCTCCACGCGTGCACGGCATTGTTCCAGCAGGTGGGGGACCTGTTCCGTGGCGGGGTGGACGCTGATCCGCGGATCCAGGAGCCCGGTGGGACGGATGATCTGCTCGATGATGGCTCCACCGGCCTGTTCCAGTTCCCAGTCGCCCGGAGTCGCCGAAACGTGCATCACCGTCGGGATGATGCTCGTGAATTCGTCGAACTTCAGTGGCCTGTTGTCCAGGGCGCTGGGAAGACGGAATCCGTGATCCACGAGGACCTGTTTCCGGGCGCGATCGCCGTTGTACATGGCCCTGATCTGGGGAATCGTGGCATGGGATTCATCGATGAAGACGAGCCAGTCCTCCGGCTTCAGATCGGGGACGTATCGGAAGTAGTCCAGGAGCGTCGATGGGCGGGACCCGGGTGGACGTCCTTCCAGGTGGCGTGCGTAATTCTCGACGCCCGGGCAGTAGCCCACTTCCTGGAGCATCTCGAGGTCGTACCGGGTTCGGGCCATCAGGCGCTGTGATTCAAGAAGCTTGCCTTCCTTCTTCAACTGCGCGCAACGCCCCGTGGCCTCTTCCTTGATCGAGTCGACGGCTTCCTCGAGTTGATCCTCGGGAAGGACGTAGTGCACCGCCGGGAAGATGAATGCCGACTGTTCCTCGGAGAGGATCTCGCCCGTCAGCGGCTGGAAGTTCTCGATCCGTTCCACCGTGTCGCCGAAGAACTCGACCCTGATGGCGTATTCCTCGTAGGCGGGGAAGATGTCGAGCACTTCTCCCCGGAGCCTGAACTGGCCACGCTTGAACTCGATCTCGTTGCGGTTGTACTGCATGTCGGTGAGCGCAAGGAGCAGTTCCCTCCGGTCGAAGTCCTGCCCGACGTGCAGCGGTATCACCCGGTTCCTGTAGGACTCGGGTGAGCCGAGACCGAAGAGGCAGCTCACCGAGGAGACGATGATCACGTCCCGCCGGGAAAGCAGGTTGCTCGTGGCGGACAGTCGAAGCCGGTCGAGATCGTCGTTCCGCGCCGCATCCTTCTCGATGTAGATGTCGCGCTGCGGGATGTAGGCTTCGGGCTGGTAGTAGTCGTAGTAACTGACGAAGTAACTGACCGCGTTGTTGGGGAAGAGGTCGCGCAGTTCCTCGAAGAGCTGGGCGGCAAGCGTCTTGTTGTGACTGATGACGAGGGCGGGTCGGTCGGCCCTGGCGATGACATTCGCCATCGTGAAGGTCTTGCCCGTCCCGGTCGCTCCGAGAAGCACCTGGTTGGAGGCTCCGTCCTCGAGGCCACGGACGAGGGCATCGATGGCTCCGGGCTGATCACCCGTGGGTTCAAAGGGACTGACGAGTTCGAATGAGCCGGTCATCGCGGGTGGTCCGTCCTGCCCCGGCAGGCGGTGCCCGGGCTAGTCAAGCGGGTACTTCTCATCGTAGGCAGCCTGGTCGAGCAGGCTGTCCATGTCACCGCTGCCATCGTGCCGAATCCTGATGAGCCATCCCTCGCCGAAGGGATCACTGTTGAGCAGCGCTGGATTCGAAACAGCGGCTTCGTTCGTTTCGACGATTTCTCCCCCGAGCGGTGAATAGACGTCGCTGGTGGTCTTGACCGACTCGACTTCACCGACGGCATCGCCCACGGCGATGGTCGTGCCTACGCCCTGCATCTCGACCCACGTGATGTCGGTCAGTTCATTGGCTGCATACTGGGTGATTCCGATGGTGATGAGGTCGTCATCGATCCGGAACCACTCGTGGGAATCAGTGAAACGACAGTCTGCGGGGCTTGGCATGTCTCTGGGTCTCCTGGTCCGGTGCCACATCCTGGGACCGATCTATCGAGGCCATGGTAGCGTCCGGAGGCAGGAAACGTGATCCCTCAGGGTCCCGCATATGCGGCTACACTCTCCACCTGTTCGAACCATGTCCCTCCTCCTGACCTTGTCGACCGCCTCGTTGCAGGCCCTGCTGGACCCCAAGGCCGATCCGCCCCGGACCTTGATGGATGTCCCTGATTACACCATCAATACGCTGCAGTTGCGTGGCCTGAACATCAATGCCTCGCAGTTGTCGGGATGGGGTCTCGAGGACCTCGACGCTCTCCGTGACAGGGCGGACAAGGCGGCCTGCCCCTGTCTGGTTCTCTTCGAGGAGACCCCTCTGGCCTTCGGACATGATGACGAGGCTGAATACGACGCCGTGACGCAGCGAGTGAAGCGCCTGGCGACGGCAGCGAATCGACTCGGCTGCAACTCGGTGACGGTTCGCTGCGATGCCGATGACGATGATGAGCGAATGGAGATGGCGGCCGGTCATTTCAAGGACCTCATGGCGGCCATCGAGCACCTGGAGTTGAATCTCCTCATCGCGCCCCACGAGGGAATGACGGATGATCCGGACAGGCTCACGGACCTGATCAAGCAGGTCGGTGGATTCCGGATCGGTGCGATGCCGACCTTCGCCCGCGGGCAGTCCGAGGAAGTGGAACTCGAGCATCTTCGAAAGCTCGCTCCGTACGCTGGAGCGATCCAGCTGGGTGTCGACGCTTTCAATCGAAACAAGCGGCACAAGGGCCTCGAGTTGTCCGCCGCGATCGACACCATCAGGAAGGTCGGCTACGTCAACACGGTGACGATCGACTACGTCGGTGGGGGAGATCCTTCGCGTGACATCGAACTGGCCAGGGCGCAATTGCAGGCGGCGATCGACGAAGAGTGATGGGCATGCCATCAAATCGGATCATCACGATTGACGGGCCGGCCGGCAGTGGCAAGAGCACCGTTGCGCACCTCCTCGCCGAGCGACTTGGGATCGATTACCTGGATTCGGGGGCGATGTATCGCGCCGCGACCCTCCTGGCACTCAAGCGTGGCATCGACCCGGCCGATGGTGAAACCCTGGCGCCGGTCCTCGAGGAGGCGACGCTCCGCTTCGACTGGTCCAAGAGTCCGCCACCCCTCTGCCTCGACGGCGAGGACGTATCGACCGCCATTCGCACGATGGAATTCAGCAGCCAGGTCTCCGAGGTCGCCCGGCAGGGTGTCATCAGGGAGGTGCTGGTTCGGCAGCAGCAGCGGATCGCTTCCGAGCACCCGCACCTGGTGACGGAGGGGCGGGATCAGGGTTCGGTCGTCTTCCCTGACGCACTCGTTCATTTCTACCTGCATGCAGATCCCGCCGTGCGGGCACGTCGCCGAGTCGACCAGCTCGCCGGGCAGGGCATCGAGGTGCAACTCGAGGAGATCACCGCCGATATCGAACGACGCGACCGGATCGATTCCACCAGGACGGTCGGTCCACTGGTTCGCCCCGAGGGCGCGGTAGACATCGACTCATCCTCGATGAGCATCGAGGAGGTCGTGGACGTGATGGCCGGGGAGGTCGAATCGAAGCTCTCCAGTGAGGAAGGCACGTCGTGCTGAGGTGGCTCCAGTTCAAGCGACGCAGTACTCGACTTCCCTGGTACCACGTGCTGATCTGGTGGACCTTCGTTCCACAGTGGATCTGCAAGCCTGTTCTCTGGTTCCTCTACAGGACCCGCTGGCTCGGCAGGGAGCATGTCCCACGCACCGGCCCGGCGATGTTCATCGCGAATCACCAGAGCCACTATGACCCGGTCCTTGTGGGCATCCCACTCGGTGATCGCTGTCCTCGATCACTGGCAAGGAGCACGTTGAAGACAGATTCGCGATTCTGGGGCTGGTTCATCGGCTATGCCTTCGATTCGATCTGGTTGAAGCAGGGCAAGGGTGATGCGGGTGCGATGAAGGCGGCCCTCAACGAGTTGAAGGAAGGTCGGGTTTCCGTGATCTATCCCGAGGGTGCCCGAACCCCGGACGGCTCCATCAAGGAGTTCCAGCGTGGCGCCTTTCTCCTGATCAAGCGTGGCATGGCGCCTGTCATCCCCGCGGCCATCGAGGGAGCACACGACGCCTGGCCGTCCGGCCGTCCCAAGCCGAAGCTTCGTGGACGGATCATGGTCAAGTTCGGGGAACCCATTCCAGCGGATGTCCTCGTCGAGATGGGGCCGGAGCAGGCCTTGCAGCACGTGCGTGGAATCATCGAGGGAATGCGACTTGAACTGCGGGCGAAGATCCGGAAGGCCTCGGATGGTCGGTATCCAGCCGCCGGTCCCGGAGATGATGACTGCAGGCTCGCCGATGGGGGAGCCCAGGCCTGATGGAACATGCCTCGACCATGGTGTTCTGGACGGTCCTCGGTGACATCGTCATCCTGCTGGGTGCCGCGGCCCTGCTCGGGATGCTCTTCGAGCGCATGGGAATGAGCGCCATCATCGGTTCACTCGTCGCAGGTGTTCTCGTCGGCCCGGGCATATTCAATCTCATCGGAACTCCCGCGGAGATGATGGAACGGGCGGCGGAGATCGGGGTCGCACTGCTCCTGTTCACCATCGGGCTGGAGATGTCGAGAAAGCGACTGCTTGCCTTCGGCCTGCAGGGCGTGAAGGCGGGCATCCTGCAGGTGTCGGCGACGATGGGCGCGAGCATGCTGATCATCATCGCCTGGGGCCTCGACTGGCGCGCCTCCATCGCGGTCGGTGCCATGGTGGCCCTGAGTTCAACGGCCTCGGTTGCCCGCGTGCTGACGGATCGCAGTGAACTGGATTCGGAACATGGACGAATCTCCATGGCCGTCCTGATCGTCCAGGACCTGGCCATCGTGCCCCTGATGCTGGTCGTGAGTTTCCTGGGTGAACGAAGCGAAATGACGGGCCTGGCCGACCAGATCAGTGGCACGGCGATGGGGCTGGTCGTCTTCATCGGGGCCTTCGTCCTGGCTGGATTGCTCCTGCTGCCTCGTCTCTTCGGATCGACCGCGAGAACGGGGAACCACGACCTGCCCGTCGTCCTGGCGCTGGTGACGTGCCTGCTTGCATGCTGGGTCGCATGGAGGCTGGGGCTCTCGCCGGCCCTGGGAGCCTTCGTTGCGGGTCTCGTCCTGGCGGATTCGCCCTTCGCCAAGCAGATTCGATCGGATGTCGTCGCCTTCAAGGCGGTATTCCTGACGTTGTTCTTCGCATCCATCGGCATGCTTGCCGACATTCCATGGTTGTTGACCGGCACGAACCTCCTGTTTGTCCTGGGCATCTCGATGGCCATCGTCGTCGGAAAGTTGATCATGACGGGGGCCGTGGTGCGCATGCTCGGGGTCTCGCCGAGGACGTCGATCGGAACCGGGCTCAGCCTTGCGCAGATCGGGGAGTTCTCCTTCGTCATCGGGGCGGTCGCCGTCGGCAATGCGTTGATATCGCATGACGTCTTCCAGGTGCTGACCTCGGCCTCGCTGATCACCCTGCTGCTGGTTCCCTTCCTCGCCGGTCGTGCGCGGGACCTCTCCGCGACACTGGAACGAGTGCTCCTGCGGATCGGCCTGGTTCGCCATGCAGCGGTTGATCCTCCCAATGCGGAGGATCTGCACGGTCATGTCATCGTCGTGGGGGCGGGGCCTGCGGGGCAGGGTGTCATACGCAGTCTTCGCGAGCGAGGTCTTGAACCCCTGGTGATCGAGCTGAATCCCAGCACGGTCCAGACCCTGCGCACGTGGGACCTGCGAGCGATCCTCGGGAACGCCACGAGGCCCGACATTCTTCTCCATGCAGGCGTTTCTTCGGCGAGGGCGGTCATCGTCACCCTGCCGGATACGCATACCTCGGTACTGGTGATCGAGCAGGTGAGAAATCTGGCCGCGCACATCCAGATCATCGCGAGAGCCCGGTACAACATTCACGTCGGGCTGCTTGAGGATGCCGGGGCGAACATGATCGTGAACGAAGAGGACCGGGTGGGCGACGCCATGGGCGTCATCGCGATCGAGGGCCTCGAGAGCACGACCAGCGAGTCACCCTGAGTCGATCCGCTGCACCCGCACGGGGGTGCAACGATGATTCGAACCATCGACAGTTTCCTGCTGGATGGAATACACGCCCAGCGATGTCGGGTGGAAGTGGATGTATCGGGTTCTTCCCGGCCGACAACGACGATCGTCGGGCTGCCGGACTCGGCTGTTCGAGAATCGATCGAACGTGTACGAACAGCCATCGTCAACTCGGGTCATGAGTTTCCTCTGGGGCGAATCACGATCAATCTATCGCCCGCTGACCAGCGCAAGGAAGGACCAGTCTACGATCTCCCGATCGCGTTGGCCCTGCTTGCGGCAACCGGCGTGTTGACTCCAGAAGGCGCGAGGGCTTCACTGCAGTGCCTCGCGGCGGGGGAACTGGCTCTTGATGGATCTCTCAGGCCGGTGCGAGGCATCGTGGGGCTTGGGATTCTTGCACGAAGGCTGAAGCGACCCGAGGTCATCGTGCCCGTGGAGAACGCGGGGGAAATCGCGATCATCGACGGTATCCGTGCTCTCCCTGCCCGTTCACTTGGACAGGTCATCCTGCACCTGAACAGGATTGAACTTCTCCCGGCCGCAAGTCCATCCCGTACCTCGGGTGAGAACCGGGGGCGTGCGGTGCATGGACTCGGTGACATCAAGGGCCAGGAAGGAGCGAAGCGGGCGTTGATCGTGGCTGCGGCGGGATGGCATCATCTCCTTCTCCTGGGACCGCCTGGGTGTGGGAAAACGCTCATGGCCCGTGCACTGCCGGGACTGCTTCCGAGCCTTGAGCCCGAGGCATGCCTTGAGTTGATGCAGATCGAATCCTGTGCGGGCCTGCCCCTTCATGGCGATGGAATGGCACGGCAACGGCCGGTTCGCAGCCCGCATCACACGGCATCGTCGCCGGCGATCGTCGGTGGAGGATCTCATCCCAGGCCGGGTGAAGCCAGCCTTGCGCATCACGGGGTGCTGTTTCTCGATGAACTTCCGGAGTTCGATCGACGTGTACTCGAGACGCTGCGCCAACCGCTGGAAGATCACGTCGTCACCATCGCTCGTGTAAAGGGAACACTGACCTTTCCTGCGAAGTTCCTGCTCGTCGCTGCCGCCAATCCCTCCCGGTCAGGTCAGGGATGCAGGTGGGAGCATGGGTACATGTCTCGTCTCTCGCGACCGTTGCTCGATCGGATCGATCTGCAGGTTGAAGTCCAGCCAGTTCCCATACGTCGTCTCCGCGAAGACTCCGGAGAGGGTCTCTCGACCCGGGAAGCCGCGGAACTGGTTGCAGGGGCCAACCGTATCCAGCGTCAACGGCAGGGCATTGTCCCCAACAGCATGCTTGCTGGTGACGAGTTGGACAGGCATGCCTTGATGACGAGTGAAGCCGACGCCTTCATGGATGAGGCAGCCGAGGAACTGGGTCTGAGCGCGCGGGGGTGGAACTCCATCCGTCGCATCGCGAGAACCACGGCGGATCTTGCAACAAGGGATCGCATCGAGTTGGAGGACGTCATCGAGGCGGTCGGGTACAGGGCACTCGACGCGGGGATGTCCTGAGGTTCAGTCGTTCTCGAGGGGGTTCTCGTAGGCGACCCCGTCTTCGCGGTCCTGCTTGTCCTGGCCGGAGCCGATGACGGCACCAGTACCTGCACCAATGGCACCACCGACGCCTGCGCCGACGGGGCCACCAATGAGGGCTCCGGCACCGGCACCCGCAGCACCACCCATGAGGGCGTCATCCGCGGTATGGCTGCCGCAGCCGGCAACGAGGAACAGGGAACTGGAAAGGACGAGCGTTGTGCTCAGGCGATTCATGGTGGGACTCCTCTTCTCAAAGGGGTGTGTTGTGTACCAAGGTGCAGTCTATAGCTCTTGAGGACGGGCGTGTCACATGCCCGGTGCAAATCCACGGCGCATCGTATTTTCACACAGTGCCCTTGGAACCACGAACTGGGACAGGTACTCGCCGCCCCCGGCCTTGGATCCGATGCCGGACATGCCGAAGCCCCCGAAGGGCTGTCTTCCGACAAGCGCACCGGTACAGGACCGATTGAGGTAGAGATTGCCGACCCGGAACTCCCTCGTGGCCCGCTCAAGATGACTGGGCATCCTGCTGTAGACACCTCCAGTGAGCTTGTACGAGGGCATGTTGGCGATCTGAAGGGCATGGTCGAAATCCCTGGCTCGCAGCAGGGCGAGTACCGGCCCGAAGATCTCCCTGGTGGCGAGATATCCGTCCACCGGGGCGTCCACGAAGATGTGGGGTGCTATGAAGGGTTTCCCGACACGCTCGGCCAAGCCTTGCGGCACGCTGCCGGCATGGGCCAGGGTCGATTCTGCGTGGCCCTGCGCGATGGCCTCCTCGATCCGGTCGGCCGCCTCCTGGTCGATGACCGGCCCGATGTCGGTTCCCGGTGCAAGGGGATCACCGATGACCAGGGACTCCGTCGAGGCGACGAGCCGCTCGATGAAGGTGTCCCATGCCGACTCGACCACGATGGCCCTGCTGCAGGCGGAACACTTCTGGCCCTGGTAGTTGAATGCGCTGTCGCGAACACCGAGCACCGCTTCGTCCAGGTCCGCAGATGCGTCGACGATGATCGCGTTCTTGCCGCCCATTTCACAGACGACCCGCTTCACCCATGGCTGGTTCTCGGGTGTGGAGCCGGCCGCTTCGACGATATCGAGCCCGACCGCCTTGGACCCGGTGAAGGCGATCAATGAAACTCGTGGATCGCGGACGAGCGCAGCACCGACCGTTTCACCCTCACCCGGGAGGAAGTGGAGGACCTCGCGAGGGACACCCGCCGCCCAGAGCAGATCGCACGCGATGCGGGCGATGCCCGGTGTCTGCTCGGCGGGTTTCACGATGACCGTGTTCCCCGTGACGAGGGCCGCTGCGGTCATGCCCATGCAGATGGCCAGTGGGAAGTTCCACGGGCTGATGACGACGGCGACGCCGCGTCCCTCGTGGAATTGGAGGTCGAGTTCACCCATGAACCGGCCCAGGCGGCGATGCTCGTTGAACGAGAAGGCCTGCCTGGCGTAGTACTCGCAGAAATCGATGGCCTCGCAGACGTCGGCGTCGGCCTCCCGCCAGGTCTTCCCTGATTCACGGATGAGAACGCCGGAAAGCTCATCCCTTCTCGTACGCATCGCCGCCGCGGTGGCGACGAGCATGGCGGACCGTTCATCCTGTTCACGATCCCTCCAGGCCGGGAAGGCCGAGGTCGCGGCGGCAAGCGCCTTGTCGGCGTCCTTGAGCGTACTCGTGTTCTCGACGGACGGGACCCGTGATCGACCGATGGCCTCGGCGAAGTTCTCGCGATTGGCGGCGAGGGAGAAATCACGCATCGGTTCGGTGAAGAAGGGGCGACCGTCGTCGATTGACGGAACACCATCACTCAGGGCATGTCGTTCCGGTCGAGCCGCTGCACGTGCAAGGCCCGGGTCCTCTCCCTCGGAACCATGGGGCGAAGCAAGGAGTTCATCGGCGGTCATCGTGTCCAGGGCGCTTCCGCGCAGCCAGGATTCGTTGGAGGTGTTCTCGAGCAGCCTCCGCACGAGGTAGGCCATGCCGGGAATCATCTCACCCACGGGCACGTATTCCCGGATCCGCAGACCACGTTCGTTGCAGACCTGCTTCATCTGGTCGTTCATGCCACGGAGCATCTGGACCTCGAACGCGTTCATGGGAAGGCCCGCTTCCTCGACCGCCACGATTCCGCACGCGAGGGAACGAACATTGTGTGAACCAAGGGCGAGCTTCGTGCCGCCGTGCCCGGCCTCCCTCGGGGTCGCCTCGATGAACTGGTGCGTCATGCGTTCGAAGCAGGCGTCCGTATCGCGCTTTCTCGACCAGACCGGTTCCGGCCAGCCGTGCATGTCGGCATTGATGATCTCCTCGTCCCAGTAGGCACCCTTCACGAGCCGGACGGTGACGACGCGACCGGTCGCCTTCGACCACTCGATGATGCGCCTTGCATCCTCGTCTCCGCTTCGGAGGTAGGCCTGCAATGCCAGCCCGGCTTCGAAGTCGTACGTTTCGCAGCAGCGTTCGAACAACGAAAGGGTGAGGTCCTTGAACGCATGATGCTCCATGTCGAAGTTCACGAGAACGCCGTTGCGACCCGCTCGTTCGAGGATCGGCCCGATCATGTCCACGAGGCCGTCGAGCGAACCCTCGAAGTCGATTGGATCCGTCCTTGCGTAGAGGGAGCTGATCTTGATCGAGACATTCGTCCGCGGGACGGGCCCGAGGTGATCCGTTTCCAGGACGGGGTTGGACTTCCAGTCTCCCACCTCGCGAGGAAGTGTTTCGACGAGGTCCATGTATCGCTGCTGGTAGACCTCGGCTTCACTGCAACTGACGCAGGCTTCGCCGAGCAGGTCGACCGTGAAGCCGATGCCCTGGTCCCACATCTTCTTCAACTGGGGAAGGGCCGACGCGGCATCGGTTCCGGCGATGAATCGGCCGGCCATGGCCGTGATCCGTCCCGAAACCATCTTCGACATGGCCCCCTTGAGAAGACCGCCCGCGCCCAGTCCAACTCCAAGCCCCGGGGGAAGGGTGACTCCCGGCTGGGACAGGTAATCGACGAGGTGCTCATGAACCTGCTTCGGCGTCTTCAGGCTTGGGAAGGTGTCGATGAATCGGAAGAGCTGGACCTTGAAGGCCTCGTCCTTCATGGCCCAGTCCATGAGCTTGTCGGACCAGAACGCCGTCGAGAGCATCCCGGATCCGGCCTTGTTCATCTCCTCGAGAAGTGAACGGCCACAGTCCTGGATCCGCGCCTCGAGGGCGGGATCGGATGCTGCGTGTCCAGTCGTGTCCGCGACTGCCGTGCGGGTTCGATTCTTTCGGAAAAGTGCCATGTGAAGGATGCGGATCCAGTCTGAAACCGGGGGAAGTATACCAGTGGGACCCATGTGCCCGGAATGGAAGCGAAGGGCCTCGGTTCTCCTTGTTCCGGGTATGGTGGTCCGCTCATGCGGAAGAAGGCGACATCATGACGATGGCCCAGGCCGGAGACACGTGGACGACGCGTCGACTCCTGGACTGGATGCAGGAGCACTTCCAGTCCAGGCAGGTGCATGCGCCCGACGTGACGTCACAGATGCTTCTTTCGCACGTGCTGGGAGTCGAGCCCATCATGCTGTATACGGATCCTGATCGACCGGCATCCAACGAGGAACGAGCCCGACTTCGTGAACTCGTCGCCAGGGCCGCGAACCATGAGCCGGTTCAGCATCTCGTGGGGGAGGGGTACTTCCTGGGACGGTCCTTCGAAGTCACCGAAGCCGTCCTGATTCCCCGCACGGCAACCGAGGTCATCCTGCAGGTCGTGATGGATCGACACCGGGGCGGAGCCGCCGATGGGGATGTGCCCGGCTTCAGGCATGCGCTCGACCTGGGAACCGGATCCGGTTGCCTGGCGATCTCCCTGGCACTCCAGGTACCGGGGCTCCAGGTACTGGCGACCGATGCCAGTGCCGACTCACTCGAGATCGCCGGCAGGAACATCGAGCGACACGGCGTATCCGAGCAGGTCAGGCTGCGGGAGGGAAACTGGTTCGAAGCCGTCGAGGGCGAAGCCCCGGAGGGGGGGTTCGATCTGATCGTCAGCAATCCTCCCTACATAGCCGATGCGACCTGGGAGTCGCTTGACGCAAGTGTCCGGGACCATGAACCGCCAGGCGCACTCAGGGGAGGGGCCGATGGACTCGAGTGCATCCGCTCGATCCTGGAAGATGTCGATGGCTTCCTGTCTCCACGCGGCCTGTTCGTACTCGAGTTCGGGGATGACCAGGCCCAGAACGTGCTCCGGATGGGGAATGAACTGGGCCCGTCCCGGATCCAGCGGGATGCCTTCGGCGATGAGCGTGTGCTCGTGATCGATCGGTCCGGGACCTGAAGGCTCGATCTCAGGTGACGGCCTTCGTGACCGCATCGACCAATTGGGAAGTCTTGAAGGGCTTGAAGAGCACGGTCTGCATCCCTTCCTGGCTCGCTCTGACGATCGAGTGGTTCGGGTCGTAGCCGAACCCCGTCATGAGAATCACCGGGATGCCCGGGAATCGATCCTGGGACTCCCTGAAGAGTTCATAGCCGTTGAGATCGGGCATCTTGATGTCCGAGAGCAGGAGATCCGGCGACGAATCGGCCCTGGCGACTTCCTCCAACTGCTCGATCGCCTCTGCGCCGTTGGAGCAGATCATGACCTCGCAACCGAGTTGTTCCAGGATCTTCGCGACCATCCTCCGGATGTTCGGTTCATCGTCGGCGACGATGACGCGTTTCCCCGCGAGGGCTTCGACGGGTTCCAGCGCCGCGAGCGCCTGCTCGGCATCCAGGATCGAGCGGGGGCCTGCTGCGGACGCCTGGATCCTGTTCCGCATCATGTGAATGGCGTCGTTGAGACGAGCAAGTCGTTCATCTCCCTCGTCCGCGTCATGCTTCAACTCCTGGACGATCAGGGAGATGTCCTGCAGCGGCGTTTCGAGATCGGACAGGAGCGACATGGAGGCCTGCTCGCTCGTCGTGAAACGCTCGACCACGAGCAGGTCGAGCATGTGCATGGCCATCGCGATGTACTCACCGAAGAGCTCGGCCAGTTCCTCGTCCTTCTCCGTGAAATGAGCCTTGGAGTTCGATTCGATGTTGAAGACACCGATGATGTCCTCGTGCATCCGCAGCGGGACGGTCAATGTCGAGGCGGCGTCGTCAAGTCCTTCCCTGTACAGCGGATCGTCCTGCACGTCGTCGCAGCGGTAGGAACGACCGGTTGCGGCCACCCATCCCGAAATGCCGTTGCCGGCTTCCTCTGCATAGATCACTTCACCGATCTTCAGGGGGTTGATGTTCTCCGCGATGACCAGTTCAAGCTGGCGGGTCCTGGGCTCGAGCAGCCGGATCTCGAAGTTGTCGAATTTCAACTCCCGGCGGACATGCTCGACGATCTTCTCCTCGAGGAGGCGCAGCCGTTCAGCGACGTTCAGTTCCTCGACGGTGGATCGATCGAGGTGGAGCAATTCGACTCCGGCGGCGGCGATCACCTGTCGGCGGAGCTGGTGATTGCGGTCATCAGTCACCTCGAAGAGCATCCCGAGCCAGGCACCTCCCTCGGCCGGGGCCCTGAGGACTTCCCAGTGTCGTCCATCCTCGCTGAGGTGGGTTCTTCGGACCGGCTCCTCGGATGTGCCGCACCAGGAGATGCAGGCCTCGCGGAGAGTCTGGGAGAGGTCATCGAACCTGGGGTTGCTCCAGCGGGGCTTGCCATCGACCACGAGCACGATCGCGTCACCCAGCGTTCCCAGGTCCATGGGTTCGCCGTCGCTGGATCCACCAACCAGGTGCAATCGAGGTGGAGTATCGTGCATCGTCTCAAGCCCTCCCCGGGTTCCGGAAGCCCTTCAGGGGAAGCGTAGTCCGTATTCGCCTTGCGGCAACCGTCCAGCATCGGATTGGATTGGAGGCTCGCTTGACAATCGACGCCACGAACTGAATAGTTCGACGATCCGCGGACCGGCGGCCAGATGGTGCATCGGCCTGATCCGGGGAGTCCCCTTGGAGTCATGGTGCGGTTTGCAGGCAACTGAAGGGCAACATGACGGAATCATCGTCCGGGGACTGGTCAAGCGGTTCGGGCGTATTCTCGCCGTAGACAACCTCGACCTGGACGTGGAACCCGGCTCGGTGGTGGGTTTCCTGGGGCACAACGGGGCGGGGAAGACCACCTCGATGCGGATGATCTGCGGGGTCTTGCCGCCGACACGGGGATCGATCCGTGTCGGGGGCCATGATCTGCAGGCCAACCCCTCCGGCGCGGCAGGCATCATCGGCTACCTTCCGGAGGGTTCACCCCTCTACCCGGAACTGAGGGTTCTCGAGTACCTGCGGTTTCGATCCCGCCTCTACTCGCTCCAGGATCCCGTGGGATCCATCGACAGGGCCGTCGACCGGTGCGGGTTGCGGGACGTCGTAACTCGACCCATCGGTCAGTTGTCACGTGGGTATCGCCAACGCGTCGGACTGGCCGCCGCGATCCTTCATGATCCAGCGGTGCTTGTCCTGGATGAACCTACGTCCGGGCTCGATCCACTTCAGGTCATCGAGGTTCGTCAACTCATCGAGGAACTCTCGGAGGATCGAACGATCCTGCTCTCCACCCACGTGCTCCAGGAAGTCGAGGCGATCTGTGACCGGGTGATCCTGCTGGCTCGAGGTCGACTCGTGGCACAGGGGGATCTCGCCTCCCTTCGAAGCGAGGCGGGCATGGAATCGGCGTCGTTGGAAGACCTCTTCGTATCCCTGACGGCCAAGGCGTTCTCATCGGGGGGAAGCGTGTCATGAGAACGTGCAGCGCCATCGCCGGGCGGGACTTCCGCTCGTTCTTCCTCTTCCCGTCCGGCTACGTCGTGATCGCACTGTTTCTTCTCGGAAACAGCATCGTCTTCATGGGCGACGTCTTCGTACAGGGACAGCCGGCGACCATGCGGAGCATCTTCGACTTCGATGTCGTCCTGCTGCTCTTCCTGTGTCCTGCGGTGACGATGCGATCAGTCTGCGAGGAACGAAGACTGGGGACACTGGAGTTGATCGCCGCAAGCCCGGCAAGCACGACATCATTCATCGTCGGCAAGTTCCTCTCCGCCCTCGCCTCGCTGATCGTCATACTGCTCCCGACCCTCGTCCTGGTGATGCTGCTCGAGGTGTACGGACAGCCCGACTACGGGGAGATCGCATCGGGATACCTGGGCCTGCTGCTCGTTGGTTCGATGTACCTCTCCAGCGGGATACTCGCCTCGGTCGTCTCCGGTTCCCAGACGATCGCCTACCTGCTGTCCGTCTTCTTCTTCGTCCTGCTGAGTCTCGGTCGGGAAGCGTTGCCGGGGTGGATCGGACCCGATGCCTGGTCGGTGATCAAGCCGTTCGATCCGTTCCTGCGGATGCAGGATTTCACCATCGGCCTCGTGGACAGTTCAAATGTTCTCTTCTTCATCCTGTTGACATCCTGGTTCCTGCTCGCCTCAATCGCCGTTCTTGAAACGGAGCGACGGTCATGAGCAGTACGAATCGTGGACCCTCGACGACGATGCACTGGGGCAGGACCATGGTCTTCCTGCTTGCCGGGATCGTGCTCGCCGTGTCCATGGTGATGATCTCGATGCACGGCTCCCTCCGTGTGCGACTCGATGCAACCAAGACCCGGGCCTATTCGCTGAGTCCGCGGACCACGACACTGCTCGAGAGCCTGGAGGGGGAGTGGCGCATCGCCGTGGTGATGGTCGAATCGGAACGCGACGAGGCCGTGGCACGGCAGATCGACGAGGTTCTCGAGCGTGCCGCCACCGTTGCGCCGGATCTGGAGGTCGAGCGGATCGATCCATCGGATCCCGCATCCCTGGGCAGGTACGAGTCGCTGCTTCTGGAACTCCGCGACCGGGAGTCGGTTGGAATCCAGGCGCATGAAGCGGCATTGGATCGTGGGCGAGCGGCCTTTGCAGGGCTCGTGCAGTACGCATCGGGGGCCCGTGCCGACCTGGACTCGATCGTGTCATCCGTGGCCGATCGCCAGACGGTGGTCGATGAATGGGGAGCCCTCGCATCCGCCCTCCAACTCCTGGCGGAACAGGGGCACCTGGTACTGGAGCGCATTGATGCGGAACTTCAGCCGGAGGGGATCGAACCGCTTCCGAACTACCAGTCCGCCCGGTCCATTCTCATCGAAGGTCTCCAGCAATGGTCACGTGAACTCCAGGCCGCGGCGAGACGAATGAGACTGCTCGACTCCGCGGGCGTCGATTCCGTGGCTGTCTCGACCCTGCAGGCCGACATGGAGGCGGAGGCGATGAAACTCGCCGTCGCGGCCGATGAGCTGCTTCGCCTCGAGGAACTCGATTACGCGGTCATCGCCACGCAACTGGTCGAGGGGGAAGCGGCCGTCATCATCGGACCCGGAAGGGCGATGGCGATCCCCGCATCCCAGCTGTTCGCGACGAACCTGGTTCCCGACGAGATCGGCCAGGTCCGCTTCGATCAGCGTTTCAGGGGAGAGCAGGTACTTGCTTCCGCCATCGCTTCGATCCTGACGGAGCAGATGCCGACCGTGGTGTTCGTGCACGGAGAGGAATCATCCATCCTCGAACCCGATTCGATGCAGCTGGATGCAACAGGTGCAAGTGCAATCCTGTCGGCGGCACGGTTCAACGTGCTCGAATGGAGGGTCACCCTCGAGCCACAGCCCGTCCTTCCGGGGAATGCACCCAGGGCCTGGGTGATCCTTCCATCCGCGATGCGTGCGGGGTTCGACTTGTCGAAGGCGGAACGAACCCTCCTGGAGGAAACAGCAAGACTCCTCGGGGAGGGAGAGTCGGTCCTCATCAACCTCTATCCAAGCTACATGCCTCGATACGGTCAACCTGATCCATGGGCGAGCCTGCTGGAACCCTACGGAATCGAGGCTTCGACCGGGGAGGTCCTGCTGGAGGAAAGCCTCGACGAGGAAGGCGAATCCGTCGTCCAGATGTTCCAGCAACTCAATGATTTTCCGGCGCAGCATCCCATCGCCGCGGCGTTGAACGGGCAGAGGCTTCTTCTTCCTCTCCCCGTACCGATCCGTGCTCGCGCTGGATCCGTCATGGAACAGGTCGGAAGCATTCCACCGGGAAGTTCTCGATGGCTGGAGAAGGATTGGACACCAAGCGAGGATCTCGGTTCGATGCGTCGGAACGGTCGTTCTCTGGATGAACCCGTGGATGTCATCTGGTCGCATGAACAGGTGATTCCCGATGCCGGGATGACGCAGCGGATCCTCGTCGTCGGGTCGGGACCATGGATGCTGACGAACATCGCCGATGTGGTAGTGACAGGCGGGGGGGAACGGGTCACGCTTCTCAATCCAGGGAACCACGAACTGATGTTCGCGGCTGCGGCCTGGCTGTCGGGGATGGATGAACTTGTCGCCAAGGGCCCGCTGTCCCAGGAAGTGTCGCGGATCAGCGGCCTGTCAACGACTTCGCAGGGAATCCTGGGCTGGCTGCTCGTCCTGGGCCTGCCCGGGTGCGTCACGTGCCTGGGATTCATCGTCTTCCTCAGGAGGAGACACTGATGAGTACCCGCGCGACGTTCATCATGCTTCTCCTTGCGGTCCTTGCCGCGGCCTGCGCCTGGATGCTCGGCGAGCCCGGTGAGGTTCGGGAACGCGAGCTCGTACGGTCGAGCCTGGTCGAAGGCATGGAAATCTCGCCCGGGGAGTTCGAGGCCATCCGCGTGGAATACGGAACCGGTGACTCGGTGGTATTCCAGCGGGAGGGCGAGACGTGGTGGCAGGTCTCTCCCTTCAGGCATCGGGCGCAGACCGTGGCCATGCTGGCACTCGTGGAATCGGCCCTGCAATCGGAGATCGTGGAGGAACTGCCGGAGACTGATGCCGAGTCCCTTCGGCGACTGGATCTCATGCCGCCACGCGGGACGATCACCTTCGTGCACGGTGGGGGGGAACTCGTCGTGGAACTGGGACGGACCGGGATCGGTGGTCGCAGCTACATGCGACGGAACCAGTCGGGGC
The DNA here is from genome assembly GCA_002722935.1 of Phycisphaerae bacterium. Classification (GTDB taxonomy): domain Bacteria; phylum Planctomycetota; class Phycisphaerae; order Phycisphaerales; family SM1A02; genus SP202. The sequence goes on from PBMX01000010.1 coordinate 68,767, forward strand.
CCGTCCTTGTCACCAATGGGAATCTTCATGAATACGTGCTTGAACAGGACCCGGTGCTCTGGCGTGACAGGATGCTGTTCCCGGGAATCGACATCGAGGTCGACCGGATCGAGCGTGTCATCGGGGACAGCCGGATCGTCATCGAGCGCGAGGGTTCCCGGTGGAGCATGAGCGATCCCATCAGGACTCGCCTCAACCAGGACGAAGTCGGTCGACATATCATCGAACTCGCCCGTGCCGGCTGGAGTGACGTCATTCTCGAGGAACCCGGCGACGTGACCGTCTTCGGCCTTGCTCCACCGGTGGCATCGATTCGTGTTACTCATCGTGGTGAGGAGCATGTCCTGCATGTCGGTGAGCGACTTGGCGGCGAGACGGAGGCCCGGTCGGCCATGTTCGACGGGGTGCCGGTCGTACTCAGGCTCGATTCAGGGACGGTGAGTTCCATCCTGTCCGATCCCTCCGGCCTGATCGACCATACCGGGACCGGTGTTCAGCCGGCCGACGTGAAGCGGATCGTGATCGAGTCCGGTGACGCGACTCTCGTGATTGAGCGAACCCTCGACACCTGGACGGCTCCCGGCCATGATGGCCAGGTGGTTCCGAGTGAGCCTGTCGAACGACTCCTGGAGTCACTGGCAGAGCTTCGAGCGACTGAAATCGAACTCAGGGAGACATACCCCGCTGATCTCGAGCGTGCCCGGGTCACGCTGCACGGATTCGGCGGTCAGCCGCTGGATACGGTTCGACTCCTGCGCGAAACCGAGGACTCGGGCCGTTGGGGCATGGAGAACGGGGACGGAGTCATCCGAATTCATCCCGAGTTCCTCGTGCTTCCACTGGAACCGGGTGATTACGACTTGCCCGAGGACACCCCGTAGCGAAGCAGCACGTCGTCTCCACGACGGTGTACCCGGTGCAGGCTCATGTCGATGCCGGCATCAATCGTGTCCGGCATTCGGCCGTGTACCGGCGGCAGCGCCTGTTCATCACCCAGGAGCCTGGGTGCGACGAATACGAGTGCCTCGTCCACGCAGCACGCATCGAACAGGCTGGACACCAGGCCGGGCCCGGCTTCCACCAGCACGGTCGAGATGGCCTGTTGGCAGTAGAGACTCTCCAGCATGCTTCGAAGGTCGAGTCGCCCATCGTGTTCCTTGAATGAACGAACGTCGACGCCCGAACGCCGAAGTGTCTCCACTCGCGCTTCCGGAGCTCCTTCAAGGCAGGCGATGGTCAATGTCGCCTGATCCATGGTTTGCAGCAGCGCCGCATCCGGTGGGCATTCAAGCATGGGATCGACCAGCACGCGGCGAGGAACGCGGCGTGGTCTTCCGTGCCTGGCTGTCAGGCGTGGATCATCATGCATGACGGTGCCGATTCCAGTCAGGACGGCATCGACACGCCCGCGCTGCCTGTGGACCATGCCCCGGCTGCGATCGGAACTGATCCAGCGACTCTGCCCGGATCTCGTGGCGATGCGACCATCGATCGTCTGGGCCCACTTGACCTGGACCCATGGTCGTTGCTCCCGGAGCCGGACGACATGCGGGGCGATGAGCAGTCGTGACGGCTGGTGATCGAGGACCTCGACCTCGATCCCCGCTGCCTGCAGGACCTCGACGCCACCGGAAGCATCCGGGTTGGGGTCGAGGTGACCGATGACGACCCGAGAAATGCCTGCATCGATGATGGCGGAGGTGCATGGACCCGTTCGTCCCTGGTGGGCGCATGGTTCAAGGGTGACATGCAGTGTTCCCTCCCGGAGTGAATCACCACCCCGCTGGAGAGCGAGCACCTCGGCATGCGGCCCGCCGAGGCGCTCATGATGCGCCATCGCGATCACCTCGCCGCTGCGATCGGATGCGACGCAGCCGACCATCGGGTTCGGCTCGACGTGGCCATGTGCACGAACGGCGCAGCGTGCTGCGCGATCGAGCAGTGCCAGGTCATGTTCAAGTTCAACAAGTGTTCCATTCATGCCGCGGCAGGTTCCCCATGCGTATCGACGGGACACCGTACCACATCATCGACATGGTTCCTCGCTGCATCGATTGAAGCGGCGCAACTCAGGTCTGCGCAAGCACCTGTTCGGTGAGATTGGGCGGCATCGACCTGTACTCGCTGGGTTCCATCGTGTTGGAGGCACGTCCCTGGGTCATGCCCCTGAGAATCGTCGTGTACCCGAACATCTCAGAGAGGGGAACGTCCGCATGGATCACCCGGGTGTTGCCCCTCATCTCGCTTTCCACGATCTGGCCCCTTCGGCTGGCAAGGTCACTGCTCACGGGACCGAAGAAATCCTCCGGGGTCGTGACGAGGACGCGCATGATCGGTTCAAGAAGGGTCAGCCCGGCCTTCGTGCAGGCCTCGCGGAACGCGAGGGCTCCAGCCTGTTCGAAGGCGATCTGGCTTGAATCCACGTCGTGGTACGAACCGAAGACCAGTTCCACCTTCACGTTCTGCAGCGGGTACCCGCCGAGGATTCCCGAGAGCGCGGCGGAGCGGACGCCGACCTCGACGGAGGGGATGTATTCCTGTGGAATCACGCCCTGCTTGATGTTGTTGACGAATACGAGTCCGTCCTTCATCTCAAGTTCCTGCGACTCCGCTTCCTCGGTCGTGATGGGCTCGACGTTCAGGACGGCGTCGCCGTACTGACCTCGGCCGCCGGTCTGTTTCACGAACTTGCCGCGGATGTCCTGGGCGGTTCCCGTGATCGTCTCGCGGTAGCTGACGCGCGGAGTGCCGATGTTGACACCGATCTTCATGTCGCGAACGAGCTTGTTCCGGACGATCTCCAGGTGCAGTTCTCCCATGCCGGAAATGATCGTTTCGCCTGTCTCCTCGTTGTACCTCGTCTTGAAGGACGGGTCTTCACGCTGGATCGTGCCCAGGGCTTCCGCCAGTTTCTTCTTGTCGTCCGTCGTCATCGGTTCGATGGACATCGAGATGACCGGGTCGGGGAAGTGCATCCGTTCCAGGACGATCGGGTCGTTCATGCTGCAGAGGGTGTCACCCGTCACCGAATGCTTGAGCCCGATGAGCGCGACGATCATGCCGGCATTCGCCGTATCCAGCGCTTCCCGGTCCTTTGCATGCATCTCGTAGATTCTCGAGACGATTTCCTTCTTGTTGTTCACGGGATTGAGTACCCGCGTGCCCTTCTCGAGGGTTCCCGAGTAGATGCGGCAGTAGGTGAGGTCCCCGTGTGTATCGGAGACGACCTTGAAGACCAGTGCCGAGAAGGGGGCCTCGGTGTTGCTTGCACGAGTGAGATGTTCACTGGAATCCTTCGGATTCGTTCCCTCGACGTCCGGAACCTCCGTCGGGTCCGGCAGGAAGGTGATGACTCCATCGAGGAGTCGCTGGATCCCGATGTTCCTCAGTGCCGCGCCGCAGAAGACGGGTGTGCATGCCCGGCTGAGGGTGCCGCTTCGAAGCGCCTTCTTGAGCAGGTCGTGATCGACGGAATGTTCGTCCTCGAGGTCCTGCTCCATGAACTCGTCGTCGAGTTCAGCCGCCTGCTCGAGCATCTGGTGTCGCCAGGTTTCGGCGTCGTTCTTCATGTTGTCGGGGATGTCCCGTTCCTCTACGACGGCGCCAAGTTCACCGCTGTCGAAGTAGAAGGCCCGCATTTCGATGAGATCGATGAGCCCCTCGAGTTCATCGCCGGCCCCGATGGGAATCTGAACCGCGATCGGGTTCGCCCCGAGACGCTCGATGATCGAGTTGTACGAGAACTCGAAGTCGGCGCCGACCTTGTCCATCTTGTTGATGAAGCAGATCCTGGGAACGTTGTATCGGTCAGCCTGTCTCCAGACGGTCTCGGACTGCGCCTCGACACCTTCCTTGCCGTCGAAGACGGTCACGGCTCCGTCGAGCACCCGCATCGATCGCTCCACTTCGATGGTGAAGTCGACGTGACCAGGGGTGTCGATGAGGTTGACTGTGTAGGTCTCTCCCTTGAAGTCCCATGGGCAGGTGGTCGCAGCAGACTGGATCGTGATGCCGCGTTCCTGCTCCTCCTGGAGGAAGTCCATGGTGGCCGTCCCCTCGTGGACCTCGCCCATCTTGTAGTTCCGGCCGGTGTAGTACAGCACTCGCTCGGTGACGGTGGTCTTGCCGGCGTCGATGTGGGCGCAGATCCCGATGTTGCGTGTATTGGAAAGATTCGTCTTCATGGGCTTGTTCTTCTCGTAGGGAGGAGGCTTGATGTGTCAGCGTGTTCTGATCGCGAGGGCAGGCCGGGTGCACGGACGGTGTGCAGTGACACTGCATTGATTGCGGGAGTCGCCATCGGTTCGTGGCGGGGTCCGCTGAGTTCCTGCCCGGACTGCACCGGGGCGGATGGGGATATCCGGGTCCTCAGCGAAGCCGGGCGTGCTCGTCTTCCTCGTGCTGCATGGAAACCTCCTGGTGCAGTCGGGTCGTGAGAACGCCGTAATTCGGTATTCCGGAAGGGATCGGCCGATCCGGAGAACAGGGGATTCTATCGACGGAATTGCCCCTGTCAATGAGTAAAAACCCGAGTTCAGCAGTTGCGCACGAGTTTCGATCGCTCGATCGATCTCGATTCGATGACAGGTGCGATGTCATCGAGGTAGCGACGTGCGTCCTGCACGTAGCCTGCGGTCGGTCGGAGGCCCGGCTGGGCTTCGATGAACCATGTGTTCATCCGAAGCATCAGCAGTTCGCGGCAGAACTTCGCGGTCATCGAGGCAAGTGCGATCGGTAGATGACGATCTTCGCCGGCCTGGGTGAAACTGAGGCTCCACGTCGGTCCGCCCGGAGGTGTCAGGCGATACCTGCACAGTCCCGGTCCCTCGTCGACGACCTGGATCGCATGGTTCGACCATGCCTGCTGGAGGTCGGAGCGATATCCAGTTCGCCCACCCTGACGATCGACGACGACATGCACCTCGTCGCCAGGATGCGCCTCGCGGATACCGTCGATGATCCTGAGAATCGCCTCGAAGTTCAGGCTCGCCTTGTTGCCGGTCCGGGCGACCTGCTGGTTGAACTCGTCGGCGTCGATCAGTTCGCATGAAAGCGATCTGCACTCCACGCCTGCTTCCAGCATCGCACGCCGGAGGCGACCCGTCGTGATTCGAAGCAGTGCAGGATCCTCGCCCAGCGGCAGTTCCGTTGCACCTTCGTACCAGGGGTGATCCGGCACGGTGACACCGAGTTTCGAGAAGACGCGTTCATCCGAGAGTCCCTCGAGCCAGTCGGGGCCGCTGTCGGTGGTCGCAAGGAAGGACAGTACTCCACGCTCGAGGTGATGAAGGGGGTGGGGGCCGCTCTTGCTCGAGCCCTTCAGTTTCTTCGAATCGTCTATCGCAATGCGACGTCCATGGTCGCGTCGGCCTCGACAGATGGCATGGTCGAGCCGTTCCCAGAGATCGGGTGCGCCCGCTCCCGGGGTGTGTTCCTCGATCGAGAAGACCGAGCAGCCGATGCAGAGCGGTCCGAGCATCGGTCCGTAGCCGGCTTCATCGATACCTGCATACAGGAGCATGTCCAACAGGGTACCGGAGGATCATCGGCCGATGGCCAGTCCATCCCGCCTTGAGTCACTTCCTCCGACGTAACCCCCGGCGACTCGTCGAATGACCTGACCACCTCCGAACTGCACGGAGCAGGCATCGGCCAGTTCGATCTCGTGACCACGGTCTCGAAGACCCTGGATCGTGGATTCAGCGAACCCCGGTTCAAGGTGCACGCGTCGTCCCCGATCGATGCGCCAGCGAGGCGCATCGAGGGCGGCCTGTGGATTCTGCCCGTGATCGACCATCCGGGAAAGCACCTGGAGGTGTCCCTGCGGCTGCATGTGGCCTCCCATGACGCCGAAGGCCGTCTCCGCCACTCCCTCTCGCGTGATGAAACCCGGGATGATCGTGTGGTACGGACGGCGTCCGCCCCGGACCTCGTTGGGATGTCCGGGATCCTGGATGAAGCACGCGCCGCGGTTCTGCATTGCGATGCCGGTTCCAGGGATGACGACTCCGCTTCCGAATCCCATGTAGTTGGACTGGATGAACGACACCATCATGCCGTTGGCATCGGCCACGGCGAGGTAGACGGTCGAGGCGTCCGTGACCACGACGTGGCCTGGATCGTGTGCCTGTGCAGGGTCGATCAGATCGGCGAGGGCATCCAGCGACGAGCCCTCGAGCAGTGAGTCGACGTTGCAGTCCATCGTGCCCGGGCATCCAAGTTCCGGCTTGCATGTGGCGAAGGCATGTTTCATCGACTCGATCTGCAGGTGAAGCAGCAGGGGATCATCCGGCTCGAGCCGCGATGCGTCATGTCGATCAAGGATGCCCGCCGCCACCAGGGCGACGATGCCCTGTCCGTTCGGAGGCAGTTCATGAAGGCGGCGTTCCCGGTAGTCCATGCCGAGGACGTCGACCCATTCCGCCCGATGCGATGCGAGATCCTCGGCCTCGAGCAACCCGTTCTCGCTCCTGGAGGCCCGAAGGATTCCATCCGCCAGGTCGCCTTCGTAGAAGGATGCGCCATTGGTTGAGGCGATCTCTTCAAGCGTGCGAGCCTGGTCGGGGCAGGTGAATCGTTCGCCGGCGCCGGGGGTTCGACCGTCTGGAGCGAAGGTGGACTGCCATGCGGGGAAGTCCTTGAAGCGATCGGCGGAACGCTTCCACGACGCGGCGGCCTGGGGAGAGACCTGGTAGCCGTCACGGGCATGCCGGGCGGCGTGCTCGACCAGGTTGGTCAAGGGCATCGTTCCGAACCGGTCGGCCAGCGCCACCCATCCGGAGACGGCACCCGGCACGGTGACCGAGTCCCAGCCGAGGGTCGGCATCCCGTCGTAGCGACTGAAATGTCCGGGGGTCCATGCAGCGGGGCATCGGCCCGAGGCATTGAGTCCATGGAGGGCACCGTCATGATGGACGACCGCAAAGGCGTCGGAGCCGATTCCATTGGAGCATGGTTCCACCACGGCAAGTGCCATGGCGGCAGCCAGCGCGGCATCGACCGCATTGCCGCCGTTGCCAAGCACGTCGAGTCCGGCGATCGCGGCAAGGGGTTGGCTGGTTGCGACCATGCTCGATGCGCAGA
>PBMX01000011.1 GCA_002722935.1 Phycisphaerae bacterium
CCCCGCCGATGCGGTCAATGGTTTCATCGAGCAGCATTCGGGCATCTTCGGTGTCGATGCAGCACAACTCGTCCCTGGACGCCCCATGGGCGGTGGTCTCGCGGAACAGCCGCTGATGTACGACCGTGCGACAGATACCTACAAGTTCACCAACATGTACTTCCATCAGGCGATCAACGGGATTCCGGTCTTCCGGTCGCGCCTCTCGATGCTGGTGAGAAATGCTCCCGGTCATCCAGTCGTCCAGTCCACTTCGGACCTGAAGCCGCTGGGTGACTTCCAGCCGAATATCAATGGTCGCGTCATGCCTGACCTCGGGAAGGCCATCGCGTCCGGCTCGAGCTTCCTCGGGCAGCCGGCTCGCCTTGTAGACGATCCGGCCTTCGTAATCTACGCCGGCGGCGAAAACGAGTCCCTTCCTCCCAGGCTCGCAGAGCGGATCGAGGTCGAATCGGGGTCCAAGGCAGCCGACACCTATACCAGGTGGCTTCTTCTGATCGATTCCGAAACAGGCGAGGTTCTCTACCAAGAGGACAGGATCGTCAACTGTGGTCACACGGCCACGCATATGGCCGCCAACGCCGTGGCCCAGGCAGCCACTGCTGATGTCAGTGGCACGGTTACCTCGCTGAGCACGGACAGTTCCGGGGCCGATATCTGCGAGACCGAATCAAGCTACGCCATGCCCTACGCCTTCGTAAGCGGCAGCAATGGCACGAGCGCCTACGCCGATGCCGACGGCAACTTCTCACTGCCGAGTTCCGGAAGCGTCACCGTGACGGCCGGGTTTACCGGGCAGTACTTCGCCGTCAACAACGAGCAGGGTTCGGAGGCCACCTACAACGCGGTCATTCCCAATGGCGGCGACGGCGATGTGCACAACAGCCTCATCACCGAGTATGTCCTGGCACAGTCCGATGCATATCTTCACTCGAACATCGTTCGAGACTTCGTGCTCTTCTACAACCCCTCCTACCCAGTCATCGGCAGCGAGACCGGCTTCCCGGTCAACGTGAACCTGTCGAGCAGCTGCAACGCGTTCTACGACTACTCCTCGATCAACTTCTACAACGAGGCCGGCGGGTGTTCGAACACCGCCTACTCGGTGATCGTCCACCATGAATACGGGCACCACCTCGTGGCCTGCGCCGGTTCAGGCCAGGGTGAGTACGGGGAAGGCATGGGCGACGTGATGGGTGTGCTCATCACCGGAGATCCCCAGCTTGCGCGTGGCTTCTACACGTCGGACTGCGTCAATGGCATCCGCAACGCGGACAACACCTGCCAGTATGACGCTGGAGGATGCTCATCCTGCGGCAGCCAGATCCATGCCTGCGGTCAGTTGATTTCCGGCATCGTCTGGGATCTCGTCGACCTCATGGAAGCGGCCTACCCGGCCGATGGCTATGACACCGCTGCCAGGATCGTGATCGATTCGATGCCGCTGCACAGCGGTTCCTCGATCAACGGAACAATCCTGCTGGACTATCTCACGCTTGATGATGACGATGGCGACCTGTCCAACGGCACTCCCCACATCGACCAGATCCAGGCCGCGTTCGAACTTCATGGCATGGGAGACATTCCAGAGCCGCTTGACAACGATGACTGCGTGACGGCCCGTGAGATCACCTGGGGCACGTGGGACGTGAACACGGTCGGCGCTCTTTCATCAGGCGTCCCCGTCGACGAGTCACAGTGCTCCGGCACCTACATGACCGCCTGCGATCCGGATGTCTGGTACCACCTGGTGGCCTGCGGCACCGGCACGATGACAGTGAGCCTCTGCGACCTGATCAACTTCGACAGTGACCTCGCCGTGTACACGGGCGACTGCGACAACCTCAGCCAGATCGCCTGCAACGGCGATGCCAGTGGCTGTGGCGGCTACACCTCGTACCTCACGGTCGATGTCACCGAGGGCCAGTCCTGCTACATACGTATCGGTGGGTGGAACGGAGCGACCGGCACCGGCTCAATGGTGGTTGAAGGACCGGGTGAGCCTTGCGACAGCGGGACCCTTGCCTTCGGCTTCCCGGATGGCCTTCCGGACGTGCTCAACCCGGACGGCTCGACGACCATTCGCGTCGAGATCGGCGGAAGCGGGGACATCATTCCCGAGCCTGGAACAGGCGCACTTCACTACGTCCAGGATGGCACGGAGAGCATGGGCACCATGACGGAGGTTTCCGACAACGTCTACGACGCCTCTTTCCCGACGCTTGATTGCCTGCCGGTGGAATACTGGTTCTCGGCACAGGACACGGAAGGCGCCGACTACAGTTCATCTCCGAATTCCGCGAGCGTCTATTCCGAGATCGTGGTCACCTATGAGGATGATTGCGAGACGGACACTGGCTGGACTGTTTCCGGCAGTGCAACCGATGGCCAGTGGGATCGCGGCATCCCGATCAACTGCGAGCGATGCGATCCCCCCGCGGATGCGGATGGCTCCGGTCAAAGCTGGCTCACGGACAACAGCTCTGCGGATTCCTGCAACAGCGACGTGGATGGCGGGCAGGCGATCCTCGTATCGCCTGTACTTGACGCTTCAGACGCTGGATCAGTCGTGTCCTACAGTCGATGGTTCAACAATGGCAGCGTGTGCACGACTGCACCCCAGGACGACTTCTTCCTTGTGGAGGCATCGGACGACGGCGGTGCGACCTGGGTCACGCTCGAACTCATCGGACCCGGGGATCCCGAGTCCAATGGCGGATGGCATGACGTTTCATTCGACGTTTCGGCGATCAGTGGCATCACGCCATCGTCCGAGTTCCGTCTTCGATTCACCGCAGAAGACATCAATGACCCATCCGTCGTCGAGGCTGGCGTCGATGCGATCATGATCAGTGTCACGGAGTGTGGAGATGCCGAGACCTGCCCGGGCGATTACAACGGCGATTCGACCGTCAACGTCGATGACCTGCTGCACGTCATCGCCGGATGGGGTGACCCCTATACGGTCGACAACCTGCTCGAGGTGATTGCATCCTGGGGGTCCTGCCCCTGAGCAGGTTCTTCATGGACTGAACGACAGGCCCCGCACGATGTGCGGGGCCTGTTTCATTGAACGTCCATGGCGGGGCTCGAACCTGCAACCTTCGGCTTCGGAGGCCGACGCTCTATCCAATTGAGCTACATGGACACTGCTGGAAGCGCAACTACTCGCCGTTGGTGGCAGCGGTCTGGTAGTTGGGCGCTTCCTTGGTGATCTGGATGTCATGGGCATGCGACTCGACCAGCGACGCCGAGGACACCCTGACGAAACGAGCCCGCTCCTGGAGTTCCTCGATCGTCGAACATCCGCAATACCCCATGGCGGCCCTGAGGCCTCCGACCATCTGGTAGACGAAATCAGAAAGACTGCCCCTGTACGGGACGCGTCCTTCCACGCCCTCCGGCACGTACTTCCTCGTGTCCTCGACAGTGCCTTGCCCGTAGCGGTCCGCCGACCCCGCTCCCATCGCGCCGAGGCTCCCCATTCCCCTGTAGGACTTGAAGTGCCTGCCGCGGTGCTGGATGAGTTCGCCGGGACTCTCGTCGAGACCTGCAAAGAGCGAGCCGAGCATGATGGCGTTGGCGCCGAATCCTATGGCCTTCGGAATATCCCCGGACTGACGGATGCCGCCGTCGGCAATGACGGGTATGCCCGCGGCTGTTGCGGCCAGGCATGCATTCCTGATCGCCGTCAACTGCGGCACGCCGACGCAACTGATGATGCGTGTCGTACAGATCGAACCGGGACCGATGCCTACCTTCACCGCATCTGCGCCGGCATCGATGATGGCCGCGGCGCCTTCCTCTGTCGCGATGTTGCCGGCGATGACATCGATGTCGTGGGCGGACTTGATTGCACGAATCGTGTCGAGAACGTTCGACGAGTGACCGTGAGCCGTATCGACGATCACAACGTCCACCTCGGCCTCGACGAGCGCTGCGACGCGATCCAACTGGTGGACTCCTACGGCAGCACCTACCCGAAGGCGGCCGCGACTGTCGCGACAGGCCATCGGATGCTGTCTGATGTTCTCGATGTCTCGCATCGTAACCAGGCCGGCCAGCGCCCCTTTGTCATCGACCAGGATGAGCTTCTCGACGCGCCCCCTGGTCATGAGGGCCTCGGCTTCCTTGAGTTCGATGTCGATGTTTCCCGTGATGAGGTTGTCACGCGTCATCACCTCGCCGACATGATCGGCGGGCGACTCGACGAATTTCATGTCCCTGCGAGTGAGAATGCCCGCCACCTGACCCCGGCTGGTGCCGTCATTCGTCACGGGGAATCCCGAGACGTTCTGCTGTTCCATCAGGGACATGGCCGTGGCGACGGTGTCCTCGGGACTGAGCGTGATCGGATCGGAGATGATCCCGTTCTCGGTCCTCTTGACCTTCTCCACCTCGAGCGCCTGCTGGTCGATCGAGATGTTCTTGTGGATTATCCCGATCCCCCCCTCCTGGGCGAGGGAAATGGCGAGCCTGGACTCCGTCACCGTGTCCATTGGAGCCGAGATAAGCGGGATATTCAGGCGGATGTTTCGTGTCAGGAGGGTCGAGGTCCTGGTTTCATCAGGCGTGATATCGCTGTACTGCGGGACGAGAAAAACGTCGTCGAAGGTGATGCCATCTGGGATGTTGTGCTGCTCCATCCGCCGATGATGCCGATCAGTGGACCCGGTGTCAAGTTTCAGGAATATCTCCATGGGGCGGAATCGCCCCTCCCGGGCCCATCTGCTACGATGAATGGTCCAATCACCCGCTTGCGGGAACTCGATTGATCACCAGGAGCATGCCGTTCGATGTCTGAAGTAAAGGAAGTTTTTGGGGCTGTTACGCACGTGAAAGGCACCGAGGGTGGTGCTGGCGAGGCCATTTTCCGAAAACTCCTCAAGGCCTGCATCAACTACGAGGCCTCCGACCTTCACATCAAGGCGGAGACGCAGCCCCGGATTCGTGTTCGCGGCGAGCTCAGGACCCTGAATACCGATGCAGTCTCGAGCAATGACGGGCACCAGATCGCCCTCGACATCCTCGACGAAGGCCAGTACTCCCACTTCAAGCGGCATGGCCAGTTCGACCTGGCCTACGACTACGACGATGATCGCCGATTCAGGGTCAATATATTCATGACACGGGGCAAAGTCGCCCTTGCATGCAGGCTCATCACCTCGGACATCAAGACCTTCGAGCAGCTCCATATTCCGGAAGTGCTCGGGCCTGTCGCCATGTCCGCCAATGGAATCATTCTCTTCGCCGGAGTCACCGGCTCGGGTAAGTCGACCTCAATTGCGGCCATGCTCCAGTACATCAATGAGCGACGCCGGTGTCACATCGTGACGATCGAGGACCCCATCGAATACATCTTCAAGGATGACAAGGCCAGTATCAACCAGCGAGAGGTCGGCATCGACTGCCTCGACTTCAATGAGGCCCTCCGGGCCCTGGTTCGAGAGGATCCCGACGTCGTTCTCGTGGGCGAGATGCGTGACAAGGAGACGTTCGAGGCCGCCATTCGTGCCGCCGAGACGGGCCACCTCGTGTTCGGAACGATTCACGCCTCTTCCGCCTGGCAGACGTTCGGACGAATCTACGACCTGTTCGATTCCGACGAAGTCGAGCAGATTCGAAAACTGCTGGCCTACAACCTCCGTGGAATCATCTACCAGAAGCTCCTTCCGACGCTCAAGGACGATATCCCCCGGATTCCGGCGGTCGAAATCCTGCTTGGCTCCCCGGCCGTCCAGAAGTACATTCTCGAGGCCCGCGAAGGCGAACTGCTCGACATCATTCGCAAGAGTCACGAGGAGGGCATGCTCGACTTCACAAGTGCCCTTGTGCAACTCGTTGAAGACGAAATCATTCACCACAAGGTCGCACTTGAAGCGACGCCGAAACCCGAGGAACTGAAGATGCGACTGAAGGGCATTTCCTGAACAAGCCCGAGCCACGATGATGAACGCCCCGACCATCCAGTACATGCTGAGCGACTCCTCCGTCTTCCTCCTGAGTCCCTGGAAGCCGGTCCTGCTCTGGGGCGCCTTCATTGCATGGGCCTGGCTGGTCTCGACGAAACTCGACAAGGATGTTCGCTACTTCAACCTGAACTGGAAGGCGTGGAACGGGGTCCATCTTTCGGCGGGCTTCCTCGCGATCATCATCATGTTCACCGCCTGGTCCTTCTGGATCAGCCTTCCGGTCGCAGTGCTCGTCCTGATCCTCCCGGTCCTGGTCTACTGGCGTGTGCGCAACGATGCCGTGCCCGAGGAACGAAGATACATCCTGTCCTTTTCAAAGGACGCACAGGCGGCCCATGCCAAGAAGCAGGCCAAGGCTCGTCAGGCGGCGGCCATCCAATTCTCTGATGTCCGCGGACAGGCGGTTTCGGTGCCCGGCAAGGACGAGCCGGAGTTCCAGATCTACCTGCAGGCGGAAGACGTCCTTGGACCCGCCGTCGAGCAGCGGGCTACGAGGATCGATCTCCTTCTGGCTGATTCAGGGGCTGCAATCTGGAAGACCGTTGACGGCATTCGCACGAAGCATGGCGAGTTGACGACCGAAGCCTGCGGACACGTGCTCAACTTCTTCAAGCAGATCGCCGGTCTCGATGTCTCCAATACGCGGCGAAGACAATCGGGCTCCTTCAGCATGGCCGGCCCTGGCGGTGAACGCAATGTCCACCTGACGACATCCGGCTCATCAAAGGGCCAGACCGCGAGCATCGAGTTCAATCGCGAGGAACAGCGGTCGATCAACTTCGATCTCCTCGGACTCCTTCCCCAGCAGCGAGAAGGACTCGACGGTCTCCTGGAGGCGCATGACCGTCATGGAATCGTCCTGATCACCTCACCTCCCCGCCAGGGGCTCACCTCGACCGGGTACGCATTCCTTGGCCGGCATGACGCCTACACATGCAACATCAAGTCCCTTGAATACGAGATCGAGGGATGGGTCGACGGGGTCGACCAGGTCGAGTGGGACAAGACCAATCCAGATGTCGATTTCGCCACGAATCTCCAATCGATTCTCCGGAGGGATCCGGACATCTGCCTCTCCTGTGACATCAAGGACGCCGACACGGCGAAGATCGCCTCGGTGCCGGGGCGACAGGGTCCGCTCATCTACCTCACCATGCAGTCCGACTCGGTCGTCAATGCGGTGAAGGAATGGGTCAAGTACATCGGCGACGTCGACGAGGCGGTCAAGCCGCTCCGGGCCGTCATGAATCAGCGTCTCGTCAGGAAACTCTGCTCCAACTGCAAGCAGGCTGCCGCCCCCGAGGAACTCGAGAACCTGAAACTACCCGCAGCGATCGGCAACAACATTCACCTCCCCGTCGGCAAGGTGAGGGTCAAGAACAAGGTCGAGGACTGCCCGGAGTGCCTTGGCACCGGGTACCGCGGCCAGGTCGGTGTTTTCGAGGTCTTCTTCATCGACAAGGAGATCCGAGCACACCTCCGCGGTGGCGATCTCAAGAGTGCCATGTCCCAGGCTCGACGAAACAGGATGCTCCTGCTCCAGGAAGCCGGGCTCATGAAGGTCGGCATGGGCGAAACATCCCTTGATGAGATCTCGAGGGTGTTCTCCTCGTCCAGGAAGAAGGAGAAATCCTCGAGCCGCAAGGAGGGCGCGAAGACATGAGTGTCATTCTCAACCTCATCATGATCGGCCTCGTCCTCCTGATCGCGTACTGGTGGTCGAACCAGGGCTTCTTCAGTGCCCTGCTCCACCTGATCGCCGTCATTGTTGCGGGGGCTCTCGCCCTCGCGTTCTGGGAACCGTTCGCAATCGATGTCCTGCTTGGCGGTGGAACATTCGACGGATACGCGATGGGGCTCTCCCTTGCGGGTCTCTTCGCATTCTTCCTGGCGGTTCTCAGGTGGACAGGCGATTCGATCGTACGAAGCAACATCATGATTCCCCAGGGGCCGGACATGGCGATGGGCGCCGTCGCCGGCCTGTGTTCAGGGATCCTCACGATCGGATTCACAATGACCGCTCTCGGCTTCATCCATGGGCCGCATGAGTTCATGGGGTACAAGGGATTCGGCCGTGAACGTGGCCGTCCCGGGGTCATGAGCGCCATGGGACCGGGCCTGTGGATCCCGGTCGACAAGTGGACGAACGAGTTCTATGACTGGGCGAGCATCTCGACCCTCTATCCCAATCTCAGCTCGGCCCCCCTGAAGCACTACAACCCCGACCTCTACATGCAGGCTTCCCTTCTCCGGGACAACACCAATGATGGCGAAGGCCAGATATCGATGCCAGCGGATGGCGTCGTGTTCCCCTCAAGCTCCGAATCGCCCGTACTCCACCCGGAGGGCTCACGCTACTGGGTTCTCAAGACCAGGTTCAATGCATCGGCCATGGATTTCGGCAAGCAGTTGTCGCTGGCCAGCAGCCAGGTTCGACTGGTCGGCAAGGCGAGCCAGCACGGTAATCCGGAGATACTCCATCCGATCTACTGGACCCAGGATCCACACGAGGGTGATGCGGTCATGCGGATGGGCTATGCATTCGACGACCGCATGAATTATGCGACAAGCGTTCCCGGACGAAAGGATGCCGAGTTCTGGTTCATCTTCGAATCAAGAGACGAGACGTTCGACCCGAACTTCCTGCAGGTTCGCGGCACACGCTTCGATGTTCCTGCATGGTCATCGATGCCCGGCTCGAATCAGAACATCCAGGCGATGCTCCAGCAGGGCACGGGAGGATCCGTCGACAATCGGCGTCTCGGCGGTGACATCGGAAGTGATGATCTCGGCCTCGTTCTCGTGATCGATCGGGTGCCGAACTTCAGCCCGAGTCGCAACAGGGTGCCTGGCACCATGGACATGCTCGACGGTTACTTTGAATCCGGCTTCCTTCGCATGCAGAGGGCTGATCGAGGCACGACTTCACGAGCTCTCCAGGCCGAGGGTATCTATTCCGAACCCGGCACGCAGATCGTCTACGTCGACGTAAGTCGCAACCAGCCTACATGGCTCGGCGGGCAACTCGAGGACAAGACCGATCCGTCCGATGAACTGGCGCTGATCGACTCCTACGGGAACAAGTACACGCCGATCGGGTACGTCTTCTACTTCGGGCAGGAGGTTGAGATCAGCCTCGACCCGCGATCCGGCTTGACGAATCCGGCACAACTCCCCGTCCTCTCGAAGACCCAGGAGCAACGGCTGCTTCTCGTATTCCAGGTGACCGGGGGCGTGAAAGTCACATCGTTCAGGCTGGGACATACGCTCATCGGCTCGATGGACGTCGATATCCCGGCCCGCTGATCACCCTTCCTCGCCCGCCAGCAAGCGTTCGACGTAGTGGATGTCGACATCCATTTCAACGAATGCCCGCTCCGTGAGAATTCGCTGGTGCAGTGGAATGGTTGTTTTTCCGGGCCCGATCCTGAACTCCGAGAGGGCGCTTTTCATCCGAGCAATCGCTTCCTCTCGATCCCGTCCGTGAACGATCAGCTTTGCGATCATCGAATCGTAGTTGGGAGGTATGACGTATCCGGAGGTCACATGGGAATCGACCCGAACCCCCAGGCCGCCGGGCTGCACGTACTCCTTGACCGTTCCAGCCTGTGGCATGAAATCTCGATCGGGATCCTCGGCATTGATCCTGCACTCGATGGAGTGGCCGTTGATCGAGATGTCCTCCTGGGCATGTGAAAGCGGCAGTCCCGCCGCCACCCTGATGGACTCCTTGACGATGTCGACCCCCGTGATCATCTCGGTCACAGGATGCTCGACCTGGACCCGGGTGTTCACCTCCAGCATGTAGAAGGTCGAATCACGATCCATGAGGAACTCGCACGTGGCGGCGCCGGAATACTCCGCATTGCGGATGAGGTCCGCGGCGGATTGGCACACCTTGTCCCGGATTTCATCAGGCACGCCCGGAGCCGGCCCCTCCTCGATGAGCTTCTGGTGCCTTCTCTGCGATGTGCAATCCCTGTTGTAGAGGTGAATGGCGTTCCCATGCTTGTCGCCGAGGCACTGGACCTCGACATGGCGTGCTCGCTCGAGGAACTTCTCGATGTAGACGGCCCCGTTCCCGAAGGCGGATGCGGCTTCCTGCTGCGCAGACTGGATGGCTGGTTGCAGTTCCTCTGCCGTGTGGACGACACGCATGCCCCGCCCTCCCCCGCCAGCAGCAGCCTTGACGATCACCGGGAACCCGATTTCATGAGCCAGTTCCATGGCTTCATCCTCTTCCTCGATGGCCTCCTCGGAGCCGGGGAAGATCGGGGTTCCAGCCTTCTTGGCCATCGCCCTGCATGAAATCTTGTCGCCAAGGAGGGCCATGGCCTCAGGGCTGGGGCCTATGAATTCGATGTGACAGTCCCTGCAGACCGTTGCGAATTCCGCGTTCTCGGCGAGGAATCCATAGCCTGGATGTATTGCATCGGCTTTCGAGGTCTCGGCAGCGGCGATGATCCTGTCGATCCTGAGATAGGAATCCAGGGGAGCCGGCGGACCGATGCAGATGGAATGATCCGCCTGGAGAAGCCATGGACCGTCACGATCGGCTTCCGAATAGACGCAGACCGTCTCCAGTCCGAGTTCCCTGGCGGCACGAATGATTCTCAAGGCGATCTCGCCTCGATTGGCGATCAGAATCCTGGAAAACATGGGCATGGATCCACTGGGTCAGCTGGGCTTGACGAGGAACAGGTCCTGGCCGAATTCGACGGCATCGCCGTTCGATACGAGTACCTTCGCGATGGTCCCGCTGGTCTCGGCCTTGATCTCGTTGAAGATCTTCATTGCCTCGACGATGCAGACGACCGTGTCGTCCTTGACCGTGTCACCTTCTGAGACGAATGCCTCCGCATCCGGCGTTGCAGCGGCGTAGAAGGTGCCGACCATGGGACTGGCGATGGGGACCAGGCCAGCCGTGTCATCAGCAGGAGCCGCCGTCTCGGATTGCGCTGGCGCTTCAGCCGGCGCCGATGCCACCGCCTGCGGTGCCGGAGGGGGCGCGGGGGAGGCGATCTGCTGGACCACCGGTGTTCCACCCGGCCCAGGTCGATGCAGCGTCACCTGCTCTTCGCTGTCGCGAAGGTCGATTTCAGTGAGGTCATTGGCGACCATCAGCCTGACAAGTTCCTTGAGTTTGCGAATGTCGATCATGCAGACATCTCCAATGACCTCAGGCGAGGCTCCTTGCAGCCGCATCCCTGGATTTCACGATGTGATCCGAGAGAACGCGGTGGCCGTCTTCCGTAATGAGAACATCATCTTCAATTCGAATGCCGCCGATTCCGGGCAGATAGATGCCCGGCTCCACGGTCATGACCATGCCCGGCTCAAGCAGCACGCCACCGGACTTGACGCTGAAATTGGGGGACTCGTGGACCTCCATCCCAAGGCCATGTCCAAGCCCATGAGAGAAGGCTTCTCCGTACCCGGCCGAGGCGATGACCTCGCGGGCGACAGCATCGACCTCCATGCAGTCGGCCCCCGGGCGGCAGGCTTGAATCCCGGCCTCCTGGGCTTCAAGAACGATGTCGTACAGTTCGGACATCTGTTCCGTCATCGGACCCATGCTGAAGGTACGAGTCAGATCGGAACAATACCCGTTGATGCGAGCCCCCCAGTCGATGAGAAGCATGCCCTCCTCGATGGGCTTGTCTCCCGGCATGTGGTGTATGACGGACGAGTTGGTGCCCGTGGCGATGATCGGCTCGAAGCTGGCCCCGGACGCGCCCCGTGTACGCATTTCATATTCGATCAGGGCCGTAAGCTCGGACTCCGTCATGCCTGCTTTCACCTGGAGCATGGCGGAATCAAGGGCCTCTCCCTGCACCTTGATGCATTCTTCGATCAGGGATACCTCGTGTGAGTCCTTGATGGCCCTGAGGGACGTGAGCAGGCCCGAGGTTTCGACAAGGTCGATGCCCTCAAGTTCCTTTCGCATCGACTGCAGGCCAGCCACCGTCAGGTGCTCAGCCTGGAATCCGATCGTCGAGAGACCGTGTTCGCCTGCAACAGCCCTGATCCGATCGCCCTTGGTGTGACGAGGGCCGATGAGAACCTCGTGTACGCCGCCATGTGCCCATGGCTGCAGGTACTCCTCGTACCTGGCGTCACAGAGAATCGAAGCATTGGCTGGTCCTACAACCAGAGTCGCGGAGTGGCCTACGAAGCCCGTGAGATACCAGATATCGACCTCATGCTCGATGAGAACACCAGAGAGACCCGACTCAGCGAGTTTCGAGCGAAGGCGATCAAGCCTCGCCCGACTTCGCAGCAACTCGTCCTGGCCCAGTTCCATGGTTGCGATATCAGTCACGGCGCGGAGAGTATAGCGATCTTGTGAGCCGAAGTTCGCCGATCATGCAGCAACCTGAGTCGAACAAGGGGGGATCTGCTGCGAAACTGTCAGGATGCGGACCTGCCCCTCATGGCCAGGGGCTTGGAGAGAATTTCATGGAGCAGGATGGCCTCGCGGATCTTTCCCTTGTTTCCCAGGGCTGTGCGGAGCCTGTTCGCCATCGAATCCTCCCCCGCTGCCTGGTGAAGCTCTTTCTGTTCGACGGAATGGACTTCGATAGCCTCAACCTGTTCACCCGAAGCGGGTTCAGCAGGGGCCTGTTTCCTCTGGGGCCTTGGTGGTGGATCGGATGGTCGGGGGGGAACCACGATTGAACCACCGGATGCGGCAACCCCTCCAGGAACCTGCCCAGCCCTGCTTCGAAGCTGGGCCAGCCTCCGCTGTCGAAGCTGTTCAAACGAGGATCGACTACTGGAATCAGCCAGGTCGGCCCGTACGGAAACGGCCTCCTCTGGCTGCTCCTCGTCATCCAGATGCAGCACCGGCTCCAGGTCATCTGCCTCGAGGGCGGCCATCTTCGCCGCCTTCGCCTTCTTCTGTGCGATGGCCGAAATGATGGTCCAGCCGATGCCGATGATGATCAGAAAGATCTCGAATCTGCCCATTCGTCCAGTGTACTCCTCATTCGATCGAGATGGATGATCAGCCTGGGACCAGCCAGGAACTGCCGTCATTCCGCTTTACCCACTCATAGGGTATTCCAAAGGCGTCCTGGAGATTGGCCGGCTCGAGCACATCCTCTACAGGCCCTGCATGCACAAGAGCTCCTTCCCGGAGCAACCAGGCGTCATCGGCACAGGAGGATGCAAGCCCGATGTCATGCATGGACACGATGACGGTTGCACCCCCTGATGCTCGAGCCCGAATCGCCTCGAGCGTCATCGAGGCATGTCGTGGATCCATCGGAGCAGTCGGCTCATCAAGCACGAGCATGCCGCCCGGCTGGTGCTGGTAGAGCACCCTGGCAACGTGGACACGCTGCTGCTGCCCGACAGACAGTGCCGGATAGGGTCTGTCGAGGAGATCCTCGAGCTCAAGTGATTCGATGATGGCATCGGCCTCGGATGGGCTCGGCTCCAGCCTGACCCGTGCCAACTGGATCACCTGGCGAACAGTCAACGGGACATCCTGCCTGGGTCGCTGGGAGAGGAAGGAGATGGAAGCAGCACGCCTTGCAGCAGGAAGCTCACCCGTTTCCACACCCTGCCAGGTAACGCTTCCTGCAGTCGGCCTGAGCAGTCCGGCGACGATCCTCAGAAGCGTCGTCTTGCCGGATGCATTCGATCCCAACAGCGAGGTGATGCAGCCCGCGCGTGCTTCGGCACACACACCCGCAAGAGCATGCGAAGAAGGGTATTCATGGTCGACATCGTGCACGATCAAGGTCATGTCCGGCGCATCTCCACTCGCAGCAGCACGAGGAATACAAGGCCTCCACAGATCGTCGTAAGGACGCCCACGGGCATCCTGCCCCCACCAAGGTCGATCGCCTGCCTCAGTGCATCGGCTCCAACCAGCAGAATGACCCCACAGAGAACGGCGCCTGGAAGCAGGAGGGCGTGCCTCCCTCCAAGAACAAGACGGGCCATGTGAGGCGCGACAAGGCCGATGAATGCGATCGGTCCGGCGATCGAGACCGCCAGCGCCGTCAGGATCCCGGCGCACCCAAGAAGAAGAAGGCGCAGTTTCCCAAGGCGGACCCCTGAACTTTCCGCTTCATCATCACCTAAAAGAGTTGCGTCAAGCTGTGATGCAAGGCCCTGGCAGCAGATCCAGCAGGCAAGGCATATGCCTCCATACATCCACAGACTCCATGACGGCATCACTTCGGGAATCGTCCCCATCAGCCATGTCGCGAATGCCCCCCTGAGGCCTGTCGGGACGAGGTGCTGGAAGAACATCATGCCGCCTGCGGCGATCGTCGACACGATCACACCGACCAGGACCAGCGCAACCGGATCAGGCCACCCCTTGCGTTGGCCGAGGATGTAGACGACCAGAAGAGTAAGCAGCGCCCCCACCATTGCCGAAACTCCCCCGTCGCCGGGAAGAGTCATGGCCGAGCCGATGGTCATGTAACTGACCCAGGCCGAGACCATCAGCCCGAGGCCTGCGCCGCTTGAAACCCCCAGGATGAAAGGCGAGGCAAGGGGATTGCGCAGCATGCTCTGCAGCAATGCGCCGGCGAGACCGAGTGATCCTCCGACGATCGCGGCCGAGAGCATTGCCGTCCTGCGAAACTCGATCCAGGAT
Organism: Phycisphaerae bacterium; assembly: GCA_002722935.1. Classification (GTDB taxonomy): domain Bacteria; phylum Planctomycetota; class Phycisphaerae; order Phycisphaerales; family SM1A02; genus SP202. Next base: position 14,590 of record PBMX01000011.1, read on the forward strand.
GCGCCTGGCCATTCGAATGAAAGCGTGCCGCCTGGAGGGCGGTCAAGCAGCATTCGAAGCAGGCAGACGAGGATCGCAAGGAGGCAGAGAACGGGCAGCATGAACCGGTGTTTCATGAGCCTTCGCCCTTCCTGCCAGACAGGATGTCCCGCATGGCAGCCGCAAGTTCGGGGAGGCGGGTTGATGGAAGCAGAAGCCCGTCGTGAACCAGGTACTCGATCCGCGGGCCCTCCTCCATGGACTCGAGGTGATCCATGAGCCATTGTGGAGGATCGACCGGCAGGCTGCTTGCGAGGACGATGCAGTCAACGTCTGTCCGCACGATCTGCTCGGGGGCCATGGGCCTCCATCCTTCGAAGGAGAGCACGTTGACGGCGCCGAGGGCCTCGACCATGTCTCCCAGGTAGGTTTCACTCCCCCAGCCGAGCATCTGCGGGCCGGGAGTCAGCAGCAGGACTCGATTCCCCGAGATTGCCGGCTCCCGTATCGACATCTCCTCTTCAAGTCGACTGTTGAATGCGGCGGCGGATGCGCTTGCCGAAGCATGGTCGTCGCCACGAAGGTCGAGGTCTCGTGGCAGCGACTCCATGGCGAGTGTGATGTCCGAAGCATCTGCAAGCGGGTATGCCAGAAGCGTCCACCCGCGGCTCTGGGCGACGTGAACGACATCTCCACGAAGCAGGTCGGGACTCGCCTGAACGATGACATGCGAGGGATTCGTGCGAACCAGCGATTCCCAGTTGACTTCGAGCAGGTCCCCGACGACCGGGAGATCGTCTCCGGGAACACGGCAGAAGGACGATCGGCCGACAAGGTGGTCACCGACTCCAAGTTCAAGGAGCATCGCCGTCAACGCGGGTGACATGCATGCGATCCTGGGGGCGTCTTTCGTTGGAGGTGAAGCGGGTTGCTCATGGGAGCATGAGGTGACGAGCATCAGGAGCAGTACCAGATGGCTGCGTCCGAAGATACTCATGATTCCGTCGCTGGTACCAGCTGCGTTCGTGTCAAGCGAGCGTAGATCTCACACCGTTCGAGCAGTTCATCATGCGTGCCGATATCGACGACGCTCCCCTCGTCCAGGACGAGGATGCGGTCGGCTGTCATGACGGAGGCCATGCGGTGCGCAATGATGAGCATTGTTCGATCGACACCGGCGTCCTGGATGGCATCCCGTATCGATACCTCTGATTCTGCATCGACCTGGCTGGTCGCCTCGTCGAGTATCAGGATGGCCGGGTTGCGCACGAGGGCTCTTGCGATGGCGATTCGCTGCTTCTGTCCGCCGGACAAGGAGGCCCCTCCCTCTGCAATCACGGCATCCCACTGCCCTGGCATCTCCTCGATGAACGAGGTCGCGTGCGCAAGCCGTGCCGCCTCTTGGACCTGGTCGGCCGTCACATCACCGGCCCCGAAGGAGATGTTCTCGGTGACCGTGCCGTTGATCATGAATGAATCCTGCGTCACGACGCCGACCTGCCGACGGAGCGTCTTCAGGTCGACCTTTGAAATGTCGAATCCATCGACGCAGATGCGGCCGGAAACCGGAGCGAGCAGCCTCGGCAGCATGCTCATGAGGGTCGTCTTTCCTGATCCATTCGGTCCGACGATCGCGACGTGTTCGCCGAACTGGACCTGGAGATCCACACTGCGTACCGCCTGTTCGGAGGCACCTGGATAGGCGTAGCACACCTGCTCGAAGGTGATTGAATCACAGTGGCGAGGCAGGGGCATGTCACCATCGCCCTGAGACTCGGCGGGATCGTCGAGGATCTCGAGAATACGCTGCGCAGGTGCCCCTGCTGCG
>PBMX01000012.1 GCA_002722935.1 Phycisphaerae bacterium
GTCGTCGCCGACATCCCCGGCGTCACGCCCAGCAACCAGTTCCGCCTGCGATTCACGGCTGAGGATGCCAACGCCGGTTCGGTGATCGAGGCCGGCGTGGATGCCATCATCATTTCCGGCATCGAGTGCGACGTCGAACCCGTCTGTCCCGAGGACGTGGCGGGCGGTGACGGCGTGGTCAACGTCGACGACCTGCTGGCGATCATCGCCAACTGGAACCAGAGTGATCCGGCCTACGACATCGACGGCAGTGGCCTGGTCGACGTCGGCGACCTGCTGGCGATCATCGCCGCATGGGGTGACTGCTGAGAAACGACGGTTGAATCCATGACCTTGTACCCCACGGGCCCGCTTCAAGAAGCGGGCCCGTGTTCATGACGCCTACCCTGCTTCATCACCTACCATGCCGGCTCGATGGGTTGCGAATCATGCCAGGGTTGTGGAAGCAGGTGCGAGGAACAGTGTGATGCACACGTTCCCGAAACACCGCTGCCATCCCCCTTCCCGGTCGTCATCTTCGACGGGGACTGCCGATTCTGTCGCCGCTGGGTGCGAAGGTACTGGAACCTGAAACACGAGGGCATCGCATGGTCCTCGCTTGAGAACGCCCGGTCCCACTTCCCCGATGTCCCCGAGGAGAACTTCAGGAAGTCCCTGCACGTGATCGAACCCGACGGCACGATCAGGACCCGCGCCGCGGCCTGCTACCGCGTGCTCCAACTGGTGGGTCTCAGGGCATGGCCCCTCTGGTTTCACGAGCATGTGCCACTGGCACGCAGGGTCGGCGATGCCTTCTATTCACTGATCTCGAGGCATCGGCGTGCAGCGGACAGAGCCAGTTCGATGCTTCATGGAAACGTCGCGGCGCCTGCAACGACACTGCTGGCTCGAAGGGTCTTTCTGCGCCTCCTGGGCCTGGTGTACCTCTCGGCGTTCCTTTCAGCCGGTTGGCAGTTGCAGGGTCTTGTCGGGTCCAACGGCATCCGGCCCGTTGCCGAGAGGCTCTCCTTCATCGAGTCGGCACTTGGAACCGTCCCCTTCAACCAATTGCCGACACTCCTGTGGTTCGATGCGGGTGATTCCGCACTCCAGGCCATGTGGATCCTCGGCGCAATCGCGGCATTCCTGCTGGTCCTCGGCCTGGCGCCGATGGCGATGCTTCTGGTCTGCTGGACCTCCTACCTGTCGATCGTCAACAGCGGCGACGTGTTCTTCAACTACCAGTGGGACGCGCTGCTCCTGGAAACGGGCTTTCTCGCCATCTTCCTCGCACCGGTCCACTGGAGGCTCAATGCACCGGGGGCCAGGCGACCATCAAACGCAATCAGGCTGATGCTGCTGTGGCTCCTGGCGAGGTTCATGTTCACCTCGGGCTTCGTGAAACTCCAGTCCGGCGATCCGACCTGGTGGGACTGCACCGCCCTTTCCTACCACTACTGGACCCAGCCCCTTCCGACCTGGGTCGCCTGGTACATGGCCGGTGCCTCGGAATGGTTCCAGAAGTTCTCGTGCTTCCTGATGTTCGTCATCGAACTGGGACTCCCCCTGCTGATCTTCGGACCGAGAGTCCTGCGTTTCGTCGCCTTCGTCGGACTGGTTAGCCTCCAGCTGCTCATCATGGCCACGGGGAACTACGGGTTCTTCAATCTCCTGACCATCGTCCTCTGCGTCCTCCTGCTGGATGACGCGCAGCTGCTGCTGCTCTGGCCACGAAAGGTGCGATGGAAGATCCGGGCGGGACTGGTCCGGCTCGAATCCACGCCCCGACGCATGTTCAATGCCTGCATCGTGGTGTTCGTACTTTCCCTGAGCATCCCCACCTGCTGGAGCCAGTTGACCAGCCGGCCGGCCATGGAAGACTGGCGAGGCGCCTTCGCCGGCTACAGGCTGGTCAACGGATATGGGCTGTTTCGAAGCATGACCACCACCAGGCCTGAACTTCGCATCGAGGCCTCCATGGACGGGGTGCACTGGGAACCCTACGTCTTCACCTACAAGCCCGGCCCGCTGGATCGACGGCCCGCCTTCTGTCTACCGAACATGCCGCGGCTTGACTGGCAACTCTGGTTCGACGGCCTCTACGCGGAGGTACTTCCCCAACAGCCCAACATCGAGGGGCTGATGATCATGCCCGACCTGCTCATGGCCCTGGCAGACAACCGGGAACCCGTCGTGGAGCTCATCGAACAGGCGCCCTTCGCCGATGCCGGTGGACCCAGGTACCTCCGCTGGCACCTGGACCAGTACCGGTTCACGACCCGCGGCCAACGCTCGAGCACCGGTGACTGGTGGGCAAGGACCCCTGTCTACAGTTCGAACGTGATCAGGGCCGAGGAACTCCTCCAGGCGGAGTCCCGGTAGGACACAACCGCCTCCTGCGCCACTGGATACGGATAAAAACACCATCTCCCTCGCCCCAGGTGATTTCGTGAAAAGAGAGTCACCCTTTGTCGATTTTCCAGTCGGAGGGCCGGTGAAACCGAACCAGTATCTGGAAGGGAGAAGGAAACGAGCCCTTCCGGCATACCGCGGACGAAACAGTAGACGAGATCAGGACATGTCGACCATCGAATTCTCACTCTGGCTTGAACGCGTGATGGACTTCCTCTCCGAGGTCGAGACGCGCTATGACCTCGATCAGGGCGAGATGCTCTCGGCCACGAATACCTCGACCAGGGACCTCGTCGAACTCCATGGCTACGGCTGGTCGGCCCGGGAGACCTCCGCCTGCATTCTCGAGCAGGCCGGACTCCGCTGAACCTGGCATCCAATCACATGTGACCCACGTCACTCGTCGTGCTGCTTGTGACCTGCGCCGACTGGTTGAACACCGATTTGAACGCATCTTCCCGGATCGTGCAGCCCAGTTGCGACGCGATCGAGTTCATGTCCACCCTCGCATTGTCCAGGGCGCTGGTGGCGCCTGGTGAAGGTGTCATGTTGAAGATGATGCCGTCACCCTCGTCGATCTTCCCGGCGCCCATCATGAGGCGACGCTCCTTCTTCTCGATCAACTGGGGACGGATGCCCGTGTATCCCTTTGCGAACTCCAGGTCCTCCACCTGCATCGAAGGAACGATCTTCCTCGCCGCCTTCAGGAAACTGCGCTTCCCGTAATACGGCATCTCGTACCCGAGGTTCCTGTAGACGAAGTCGTGGATGTCCTTGTCCTTCATCAACTCGTAGAGGACGGCCGCAACGTCGTTGTCGAAGTTGAATGATTCAAGGAAGCCCCAGGCCGTCTTGGCATTGTGTCGTTCGAGAACCGGCAGCACGAGTGCGGTAGGCCCGAAGCGGGTCTTGTCCGGGGCCGTGAGATCCGGATCGCCGTGAATCGCGGCGAAGGGCAACTTGTCATTCTGGACCGTGTAGACCTTCCGATCAAGCACCTTCGGAGCGAAGTAGAAACTCCCCGTCACCGGCATGACGGACAGGTTCGTTCCGTAGTCCATCTTCTGTGCCAGGAGGAGTGAGTGGGCTCCGGCGGACACCACGACGAACCGGGCGTGCATGAGGCGATCGCCGCATCGCACCTCGAACCCGTCGTCGACCCGCTTCAACTTCTTCGCCGTGGTCGACAGAAGCACCTCGACCGTCTTTCCATCGGCCTCCTGGGCCGTCTTGACGAGGTGATCCGTCAACTTCCCGTAATCGACTGCATAGCCCTCCGGGTTGTGGAGGGCCGCGATGGGTTCATCCCGCAGTGAACCGTCCACGAGCGCGACGTGGGGCTCCAACTGTCCGATTCCATCGGCATCGAGCAGTTCCAGGGTGGGAAAGAGTTCCTTGAACTCCTCGAACCGCTTGCGAACGGTCGCGACTTCCTCATCCCCGACCCCCAGCAGCATCTTGCCGTACCGGCGGATCATCGAATCATCGCCAGCGACGTCGAGCGCATAGGTCTTCGTCAGTCCCGCCGCCGCCTGGACATGCTTTGCCTTCTCAAGGGAATAATTCGTCTCGATGTCGCCCTCGTGCAGGGTCTGGCTGTTGTTGTGGGCGTTCGAGTTGAGCGCGTCAAGGGAGTCGCATTTCTCGACGAGACAGAGATGCTCGATGTCGGTGTAGTTGGCAAGCAGGTACAGGAGTGAACCACCACTGATTCCTCCTCCGATGATGAGAACATCACACGTCGATCGTTCCATTGAGAGGATCTCCTGTCGAAAGCGGGGGTGGACATCATAGCACCGGGATCCGGAACTATTGCTAGACTCGACCACCCACGAACAGGAGTGATTTCGATGTCCATGACGATCATTCGACTCTACACAGGCGACGACGGCGAATCACATTTCGAGACCATCGAGATGGACATGGCCGCCCATGGCGATGTCGTCACGATGTCGGAACTCATCGACTGCCACGAGGTGCAGTTCGCGGAGACCTCATCGGGGGGCGGATACGACTGGCACAACGCCCCGAGGAGACAGTTCGTCATCACCCTCTCGGGCACCCTCCTCTTCGAGAACCGTACAGGTGAAACGCAGGAGATCCGGCCTGGAGACATTCTTCTCGCCGAGGACTGCACCGGCGGAGGCCACAAGTGGAAACTCGTCGATGAGCAGCCCTGGCGTCGCTGCTACGTGCACCTGGAACCCGAGACGGAATGACCGATCCCGAATGAACGAGGCCCTGCGATGCAGGGCCTCGGGGACGTGGGCGATACAGGACTCGAACCTGTGACCTCACGGGTGTGATCCGTGCGCTCTAGCCAACTGAGCTAATCGCCCTGGATTCGTGAATCGGGAAGTATACCTTCGTGGCCTCGTGACCGAGGGCTGGGCACGTGTTCAGCCGTTGCCCTGCTTGTCGCCATCGGGCATGACCTTGCCCATGGCCTCCTCGACACTGGCCGAGTCGCCGCGTCCGACCGACTCGTCGGGCAACTGAGTCGCAGCCTTGCTCGTGCTGGCATGGTCGACATCGTCCTCGATGCCCTTCACGCCCTTCTTGAACTCCACGATCGACTTGCCGATGTTCCTGCCGACTTCCGGCAGGCGTCGTCCGAAGATCAGGAGGCCGATCAGGAGAATGACCAGCAACTCCCACATGCTCGGCATGCCGAAGGCCAACATCGTGATCACGGTGTCAGGCATTGTCTGCATGGTGTCGTCGACCCCCGGAGAACTGGACCCGTGAATGCCACATTCTACCGTGTCGGCACTGCGGGGGGTACTCGATGAAGGAAACAGGCAAGAGGACCAGGAAGTCGTGTTTCAGCGGCAGGAAGGCCGATAGAACTGGCAGGAGCCGCTTCCAGCCATCGAATGCTCCTCTTCCGGAGTCGAACCATGCACCGATTGACCGTCCTGCTTGCCACGCTGCTTCTCACCCTCGGGGGTTGCAGCCAGCAGAAGACCGCCTCGAACCAGCCGACAGGCCCGGACTACAACCGCCCCCTCCCCCGGGGGACCCAGTCCCTGAGAATGATCACGGATCCGGCGGCCATGCCCGACCTGGACTCCGCCTGGGCCGAGCGGGACATCTTTCTTCGAGACGCCCTCGACCGGAGCATCGAGTGGTACGGCGCCCCCTCCAGCCGACAGTGGTTCCCCATATGCAACATCACCCATGAGCAGGCCATGGCCTCCGTCATCTCGATGCGGGAGTTGATGCGGACGGCACCCGACGGCGAATCCTTCAGGGAGGCCATCCGCACGAAGTTCGACGTGTACGAATCCGTGGGCTGCGATGACGAGGGAACCGTGCTCTTTACGGGCTACTACGCCCCCGATTTCCATGCCTCGCGTACGAAATCAAGCAGGTTCTCGACACCCCTCTACATGCGTCCCGACGACCTTGTCACGGATCCCGTCGATGGAACCCCGCTTGGAAGGCAACTTGCGGATGGATCGATCGTCACCTATCCATCGAGGCGCTCCATCGAGCAGCATCAACTCCTCAAGGGTTCGGAACTCGTCTGGGTGGAGGATCCCCTCTCGGCCTACATCATCCATGTCAACGGGTCGGCGAAACTCCGCATGGACGATGGAACGACCATGTTCATCGGCTACGCCGGGAAGACCGATCGGCCCTACACGGGACTCGGTCGCCTGATGGTCTCGGAAGGGATACTCAGGGAGGATGAACTGAGTCTCCCAGCGATCAGGCGTTCGTGGAAACGGAATCCAGGAACCGTGGAGTCCCTGATCCACCGGAACGAGAACTACGTCTTCTTCCAGGAATACCCCGGCGAGAACTGGCCTGCCGGTTCGCTCGGGGTTCCTGTCACGATGGAGCGATCCCTGGCGACGGACAAGTCGATCTTCCCCAGAGGCGCAGTCGTCCTGGTCGAAACGGATGCGGTGACCCTCTCCCGGGGGACTCGACCCTTCGTGCAATTCATGCTCGACCAGGACACCGGAGGCGCCATCAACGCCCCCGGACGTGCCGACATCTTCATGGGCATTGGCGCCACCGCGGAAATCCTCGCCGGTGGTCAGTACGCGGAAGGTCGCCTCTACTACTTCTTCCTGAAGCCCGATGAAGTACGAGCCATGAACAGCAGCGGATCAACCGTTGCAGACGCCCACTGAAACCGGTGCAGATCAATCGAGTCCGTATGAAGCGGCCTGCGATTCGACCTGGTTCCTGATCTCCTCGGACATCTCGATTCGAGGTGGCCAGGGCCGACAGGGTTCGCCGTTTCGTTCATGTCCAACCGGTTTCGACGTTCCATCCAGTCCGATCCGGTGGTCACGTGCATGCAGGTCCCGTGCCGAGTCCATGTTCGAGCAGAGCATGAAGAAGACGCGCTCCCAGGACTCCAGGTCGATGTCTCCATCGACGGCGATGACCAGTTCTGCACCGGTACCGGCCATGTCGAGAATCGACTCGATGGCGCGGCCGCCTGCCCCGATCTCAGTGGCATCGACCGCCAGGAGCACGATACGACCCAGCCCCCACGTGGGGACGTGGAGCGACCTGATCGAGTTGGAACCGATCGCCGGTGCAAGTGTGCCGCGGACTTCATCGAGGTCCGCAGCAGGTGGACAGCCGATCGGGATGCCCCCGACTTCCTCACCCGGCATCGCGCACGTGGCATCGAAGCCGATCTTCCCGCCGGCCCCGAGCCGGGGCGCCGAGTGATCAAGAATGTCCAGTGGGCCATTGGCGAGTTCCAGGTCGCGTGGAAACTCCACGTTCCGGGCGATCGCTTCCAGGACGGCCTTCTCATCATGCACGTCGGTATCCTCGTCGACCACGATGATCATCTTCGTCCAGGCCATCTGCCCCGCGCCCCAGACGGAATGCATCACCCGTCGAGCCTGCATCGGGTAGACCTTCCTGACCTGGATGAAGGCGCACTGGTGGAAGGAACCGAACATCGGGAGGTGGTAGTCGATGATGTCCGGAACGATCGTCTGAAGCAGTGGCAGGAAGATCCGTTCAGTCGCCTTGCCGATGTAGTAATCCTCCTGGGGAGGCACGCCCACGACCGTGGCCGGCATGACGGCATCCTCGCGATGGGTAATCGCCGTCACATCCATGAGTGGATACCTGTCGGGCATGGAGTAGAACCCGGTATGGTCGCCGAACGGCCCTTCGAATGCGGCCCCTTCACCCAGCGGTTCATCTCCGGCCGGATCCCAGTCGATGCCGCCGGCATCGGTTCGCACGTATCCCTCGATGACGATCTCGCTGTTGGCAGGAACGCGAAGCGGAACCGTTCGAGCCCGTGCCATCGGGATGCCTCCACCATTCAGAAAGCCTGCAAGCAGGAGTTCACTCATGCCTGGAGGCATCGGGGCCGTCGCGGCGTAGGGCAGGACCGATTCGCCTCCGAAGCAGATGGCGACCGGCATCGGCTCGCCAAGCGACTTCCAGGATCGCCAGTGGGCCGCCCCATCATGATGAACATGCCAGTGCATGACGAGGTGCGTCTCGTCGACGAGTTGCACCCGGTAGACACCGATGTTGTGACTTGCCGGCCTTGCTTCGTGCCGATCATCGGCATGAATGGTGTGGATCCCGGCGAGCGTGATGTACCGGCCCTGCCCCCGGGCCGTTCCCGAGTCCTCGGGTGTCATGTCGATGCCGACGGCTCGTGGATCTCCGTCATATGGCCAGCATTTGAGCAACGGCAGTCGTGAGCAGTCCACGTCCCCATTCTCGGCCAGGCGAACAACTTCCTGGCAAGGTGCGTTTCTCGCCTTCTTCGGGGTCGCTCGGAGCAATGGCAGCATCTTCCGCCCCAGTGCCAGGGCTTCCCTGAGTCCTCGGGGAGGCGTGGGCTGGGCAAGCGAACCGAGCGTGGCGCCGATGCCTTCGAAGCCTCCCTCACCATGGCAACCGAGGGCCAGTTCCATCCTGGCGTAGGAGCCGAAGAGATTGATCGCCAGGGGGAAATCAGATCCCTCCACCTGCTCGAAGAGCAGTGCCTTCCCGCCCAGTTGGCAGTGGCCTGGATCGAACACGGCGGCGTCTTCGCTCTGCAACGAGCATCGAGACTTGCTGTGGCGATCAGCGATCTCTGTTATCTCGAGAATCGGGGACACGGGGCCGGAGACCCGCAGGAGTTCGCCTGCCCCTTCGAGATGGCGCATGAACGAAGCAAGATCACGAAAGACTGGCCCTGACACGACGGGAAGCATACCACGGTCGCTCACCGCCCTCGCCTGTGTCGATGCACCGACTCCTCTCATTCGCTAGCCTGTACAGCCCGATGAGTACCAACGGAAATGTCATCGACGTCCACGACGTCCACAAGACCTTCAAGAAGCGGATCAAGGCCCTCCAAGGAGTCGATCTCCAGGTCGGCGCCGGGGAGATCTTCGGACTCCTCGGGCCCAATGGGGCGGGAAAATCCACCCTCGTGAAGATCCTCATGACCGTCGTTCGCCCCGACCGGATCAGCGGAACCTTCCTCGGCAACTCCGTTGGATCGAAGCAGCCACTGGCACGGGTCGGCTACCTTCCTGAACACCACAACTTTCCGGGGTATCTCACCGGACTCCAGGTCATCGAGTTCAGTGGTGCCATGTGCCGACTGACCAAGCGGGAACGTCGAACCAACGCCAGGCGACTGCTCGACCGAGTCGGGATGACCAGGTGGGGATCAAGCCGGCTCAACAGCTATTCCAAGGGCATGCTCCAGCGGGTCGGCCTTGCACAGGCCCTCGTGAACGATCCGAAAGTGGTACTCCTCGATGAACCCACGGATGGGGTCGATCCCGTCGGGCGTCGAGAGATCAGGGATCTGCTGCTTGAACTCCGGGACGAAGGGCACACGATCTTTCTCAACAGCCACCTGCTCAGCGAACTGGAAATGGTCTGTGACCGCGTCGCGATCATGGTGCAGGGACGGGTGTCCATGCAGGGAACAATCGAGGAACTCACGAGGGACAGCCGGCGACACGAGGTGCGATGCATCGGGCCCTGCCCGGACTGGATCACAGCCCTTCCCGACGCGACAGCGGAATGCCTCGAAGACGAATGCCGAATCTCGATCCCCACGGATGACGTCGAGGCCATCCAGCCCATCATCGATCGTCTCCGGAAGGAGGGCCGTTCGATCACGCGCGTCCACGCTGTTCGCGAGTCGCCCGAGGACCTCTTCATGCGTGCCGTCGTCGATGAATCCGGGACCATCGCCGCGCCGGGCGCCGAGATCAAGCCGCGACGAGGCTCCGGAGGCGATGCCCCATGAGCCAGACGATCGCCCTCCTCATCGATGCCTACAGGCTGCTCAATGCCAGGAAGATCTTCTGGATCACGCTCGTCCTGTCACTGCTGGTGGTCTCGTCCTTCGCTCTGGTGGGAATCCATGACCATGGCATCTCCATCGCCTGGTGGGATCTCGAAATCCCGGAACTCAACACCGGCAGCGGAGGTTGGAGCAAGGAACTGTTCTACAAGATCATGTTCACCGAACTGGGGATCAAGATCTGGCTGGCCTGGGTCGCCACCATTCTCGGGCTCATCACGACGGCCAGCATCTTCCCGGAGTTCGTCACCGCCGGGTCGATCGACATCATCCTCAGCAAGCCGATCGGGCGCTTCAGGCTGTTCTTCACGAAGTACCTGACCGGACTGCTGTTCGTCATCCTCCAGGTCAGCGTCTTCACCGGCGCAAGTTTCATCGTCATCGGAATCAGGGGTGGAGTCTGGGAGCCAGGGATCTTCATCGCCATTCCCCTGGTCGTGCTCTTCTTCAGCTATCTCTTCTCGGTCTGCGCCGTTCTCGGCGTCATCACGAGATCCACGATCGCGTCACTTCTTCTGACGATCCTGTTCTGGTTCATCATCTTCATCGTGCAGTCCGCCGAACGATCACTGCTCTTCTTCGAGATGATGAACGAGCAACGGGTGATGGCCTATGAAGACGCCGTTGATCGGACCCGGCAGCGCCTCGACAAGGTCGAGGATCCCGATGACATGGAGCGATGGGGATTTCTGCATGAGACGCTCGACAAGCGAAAGGCGATCCTGGAGGAGTCGGAGAGCACGGCCGGCAACCTCGACACATGGCATGACGGCCTGATGTTCGTGATGACGGTGCTTCCGAAGACCGGTGAAACCATCGAACTGCTGCAGCGATGGACCATCGATCTTGCGGAACTGCCCGGCTCGACCGACGAGCCCTCGAGGCCGATCATCGACGATGACGATCACTTCAGGCTCGACGAGGACCGTCTTGGACAGGACATGCAGACGGCTCTTCGGAACCGATCACCGTGGTGGATCCTCGGGACCTCGTTCATCTTCGAACTCGTCGTGCTCTGCTTCGGAGCCTGGAGGTTCAATCGAAGGGACTTCTGAGTCTCAGGACGAGAGTTCATCGCCTCGATCGCGAGCTGCGACGATACCGGCCCTGACCGCCTCCTCGAAGCCACCGGCACGCATCGCTGCAAGCCCCGCCTCGGTCGTACCACCCTTGGAAGCAACCGCGTCAAGCAATGCATCGAGGTCGCTGGAGGAATGCTCCAGGACGCTCGATGCACCCAGCAGGACCTGGCGAACCATGGCCTCCGAGGCGGCCTCGTCGAAACCGACTTCCCGTGCACCTGCAACCATCGAAGATGCAAGCAGGTAGACCCAGCCGGGTCCTGAACCGCAGACCGCCGTCGCCGCCGACATGAGCGACTCCTCGATCCTCGTTGTCAGGCCGATGGAGCCGAACAGATCGGTCGTCCAACGAAGATCCTCCTCGGTCCCACCTTCACCGGTTGCGACACAGGTCATCGATGCCCCGTACGTCGCCCCGGTATTGGGCATCGCCCGCACCATCCTGCATGAACCCCCGAGCGCATCCCGGATCCGACCGGAATCCAGGCCGGCCATGACCGAAATCACGAGTTGGTCATCAGCACATGGACCGAGAGTGGATGCAGCTTCTTCGAAGGATTGTGGTCGAACCGCCAGCAGCAGTCTCGGCGCCACCTTCAGATCGGCATTCGCGGAGGCGATGGCGCATCCCATCGCGGCAAATCGATCCAGATGCACGGGGTGTGCATCGGACAGGAGGACCTGCTCAGGCGCCAGCACGCCCCGCTTGAACACCCCATCGAGCAAGGCCGATGCCAGATGCCCGACGCCCAACACACCCAGTTCACATCCCATCAAGGCCTCCTGTCCTCGTGATTACGGCGAGGAACGGTTCCGCGAGTAGAATAACGATTCAGAGGCAGGGCCCGTGCAGGGGCCGGGGCAGGAGTTCCATGAGTTCCACGTACACGATGCCATTTGAAGAGCCGGTCGTTGAACTTGATCGCCAGATCGATGCCATCGCCGCGCGCGAGGATGCCGAGAAGATGGAGGAGGAACTGACCACCCTGCGATCGAGCCGAGACAGCCTGCTCCAGAAGATCTATACCCAGCTCAGTCCCTGGGACACAGTTCGGGTCGCCAGGCACCCCCTCCGACCCCAGACCGCCGACTACATCAACCTGATCTGCCGGGACTTCCGGGAGTTGCATGGGGATCGACACTTCGGTGACGACAAGAGCATCATCACCGGTCTTGGGCGAATCGGCTCGATCAAGGTCCTCGTGGTCGGCCATCAGAAGGGACGAACGACCCAGGAACGGATCGCATGTCACTTCGGATGCGCTCACCCGGAGGGATACAGGAAGGCACTCAACAAGATGCGGCTGGCCGAGAAGTTCGGTCTGCCGATCGTCACCTTCATCGATACGCCCGGAGCCTATCCAGGGCTGAAGGCCGAGGAACGTGGCCAGGCCGAGGCCATTGCCGTGAACCTCAGGGACATGAGCCGCCTGAAGACGCCGATCGTCAGTGTCGTCATCGGCGAGGGTGGCTCGGGAGGCGCCCTCGGGATCGGGGTCGCCGACCGGGTCGCAATGCTGCAGCACTCCTGGTACTCGGTCATCAGCCCCGAAGGCTGCGCCGCCATTCTCTGGAAAGTAGCCAACGAGGAGACCAATACGACCGCAGCCAATGCACTTGCATTGACAGCGAGGCAGAACCTGGAGAACGGATTGATCGATGACATCGTCGATGAGCCTCTCGGCGGCGCCCACCGTGACCCTCAACTGGCATCGGAACAGCTCCAGCGGTACCTCGTCGACACCCTCAGGGAACTGGGTCGATTCAACCCCAGGTCACTGGTTGAGCGGCGATACGAGAAATTCCGAAAGATCGGCGTCTACTCCGAAGCCCCCATCCCCGGGACTTGAAACAGAGGCCCGTGCGTTGACGAGGGCGACTGCGAAACGTACAATCGCCCGACTTTCATAGGCCAATGAGACTGGCTGCGCTAAGTTGATTACCTGCAACAACTTGTGAACAATCCGGGCACTACCTGATGGCTTCAAAGAAAGTCTCTCGAACCAAGAAAACGGCGAAGAAGGCCGCCTCCAAGAAGAAAACCGCTCCTCGAAAGAAGGCGGCTTCGAAGAAGAAGGCCGCGCCCAAGAAGAAGGCTGCTTCGAAGAAGAAGGCCCCGCCCAAGAAGAAGGCTGCTTCGAAGAAGAAGGCCGCACCCAAGAAGAAGGCCGCTTCGAAGAAGAAGGCCGCACCCAAGAAGAAGGCCGCTTCGAAGAAGGATGCCGAATCCACGACGGATTCGAAGAAAGCCACCTCTCCCGGCGGCAAGCGACGTCGCTTGACGGTCCAGGAAGCCGTCGTGAACACCGATGCCGATGACAAGGGCTACGTGATCATCAACGGGCGGAGAATCAGAAAGATCACCACTGATCCAGAGTTGATGCCCAAGAAGAAACGAAGCAGTTCAGCCGTCGTCCAGGATGCCGCCAGCAAGATCGACTTCTCGACGTTGAAGTCCCCGTTGTCCAAGTCGGAACTGAAGGAGTTCGAGGAGTTGCTGCTTGCGAAGCCCCGGGACCTCTTCCGCGCCGTCGACTCGATGGAAAACGAAGCTCTGCGAAGCGATGACGGTGACACCTCGAACATGCCCATCCACATGGCCGACGTGGGATCGGATGCCTACGAGCAGGACCTCATGCTCGGGATGGCCGAGAGCGAGCGTACGCGCATCAAGGAAATCGATGAAGCCCTCATCCGGATCCGTGACAAGACCTACGGGGTCTGCCAACTGACGGGTGAAGCCATCAAGTTGAAGAGGCTGCTCGCGAAACCCTGGGCCAAGTACAGCATCGATGCGAAGCGGCAGATTGAACGCGGCATCAGGTCCTGATGAACTCCGCCGAACCGCCTTCACCGCCAACGAATGGATCGCAACGACCATCCTCCATGGCACCGGGGACCACTCCAGCCTGGCGATCGCCGCGAGCCTGGATCGTCCTCTTCCTGGTCATGGGGGCCGGGCTGGCACTCGACCTCGGCACGAAGTCCTGGAGTTTCCAGTGTGTTGCCGATCAGCCCGTCGTGATCGATCGCACCGCACTGATCAACAACGCCAACTACCAGCCCATCCCTCCCCACGAGAGTGTCGTTCTCGTGCCCGGTCGTATTCTCGACCTGCACCTGGTCCTCAACTCCGGAGCGGTCTTCGGGATCGGGGCTGAACGGCGGGGCTTTTTCATCGGGTTCACGGTCGTCGCCCTTGGAGTGTGCTTCTGGATTTTCACGCGGTGGATGTCGGCATCAAGCACCATGGCGCACATCGGACTGGGACTCGTCCTCGCAGGGGCCATCGGCAACCTCTGGGACCGGCTCATCTTCGGCCGGGTTCGCGACTTTCTCCACATGCTTCCTGACCGCCGCCTGCCATTCAACTGGAGTTGGCCCGGTGGCAACACCGA
>PBMX01000013.1 GCA_002722935.1 Phycisphaerae bacterium
CCCCCGTTCTCTTTCACGCGGCAGGGGACTGACATGCATGTCCAGTCCAATCAGTGCATAGCCGCTACCCTGTGGCCGTGACTCCAACCGCCACGAAGAAACTCGCCATGTCGAAGGAGGGGGATACTCCACCCCCGTCCAACATCGCCCTGGCCATCGCCAGCCTCGGCATCGTCTTCGGTGACATCGGTACGAGTCCTCTGTACACGCTCAAGGCCTGCTTCAACTCGTCCAGTCTCGGTGTAACACCGACCATGGAAAGCGTCTTCGGCGTTCTCTCGTTGATCTTCTGGGCGCTTCTGCTCGTGCTGACGCTGAAATACGTCACGGTCGTGCTGCGAGCCCAGTTCCAGGGAGAGGGAGGCATCTTCGCGATGCTTTCGCTGATCAAGGGAGCGGAACATGGGAAGGGCCGTGCCCTGAGGACCGGCCTGATCTTCATGGTGGCCATCTGTGGAGCCGCACTGCTCTATGGAGACGGAGTCGTGACCCCGTCGATTTCCGTTCTCTCGGCTGCGGAAGGACTGGAAAGCATTTCAACGAGGTTTGAAGACTACATCGTCCCCATTGCGCTCGTGGTACTCGTGGGTCTCTTTCTCTGGCAACGCATCGGGACCCAGAAGATCGCCATCATCTTCAGCCCGATCATGATCCTGTGGTTCGTGGCCATGGGCGTCTTCGGCCTCATGTCCATCGTGAAGACGCCGCAGATTCTCGAGGCCGTCAATCCGGCCTACGCGATCGACCTGTTCCAGTCGCAGCCGGGCAGGGCCTTCATCCTGCTGAGTCTCGTGGTCCTCTGCATAACAGGCGGCGAAGCACTCTATGCCGATCTCGGCCAGTTCAATCGTCGTTCGATCACCATCGCATGGTGCGGCATCGTCTGGCCGTCTCTCCTGCTGAACTACTTCGGTCAGGGTGCATGGCTCCTGGGTCAGACCCATGCGGGCAAGTGGGGACTTCCTGCGCCTGAAACCGACATCGGCAATCCCTTCTTCCAGATCATCCCGGACATGTTTTCATGGCCGATGATCGGACTGGCCATGCTGGCGGCCATCATTGCTTCACAGGCCATCATCACGGGACTCTTCTCGCTGACGAGGCAAGCCATCCAGGTCGGGCTTCTGCCCTTCATGCGCATCGTCCACACCTCGGGCGAGAAGGAAGGCCAGATCTATCTTCCAGCCGTCAATCGGGCCATGGGAGCCGGTTGCATTCTGGCCGTGTTGATCTTCCTCACGCCCGAGCACCTGGCGGCCGCCTACGGGGTGGCGGTCACGACGGTCATGACGACGACGACGATCCTTCTGGCGGTTGTCGCCAGGAAGGTCTGGAAGTGGCCCACCTTCGGCATTGTGCCCATGATCATCGTCTTCCTGGTCGTCGACCTGTCCTTCCTCGGCGCAAACCTGTTCAAGATTCCCGATGGCGGCTGGTTCCCCCTCGTCATCGCCGGCGTCATGATCCTCCTCATGACGACGTGGCGTGCAGGTCGTGCCGCCCTTGCCAAGCAGAATCCGGAAGTCGTCGAGCCCCTTGCGGACTTCCTGTCGCAGGTGCCGGTCCGGAAGCCCACGAGGGTGCCCGGGACCGGAGTTTTCCTGACCGCCTTGAAGGATACGACGCCTTCATCCCTCGTGAGCCTCTACTCGAGGATGCCGGTCCTGCACGAGCGCGTCATCATCCTTTCCATGGTCCCGTCTCCTGTCGCTCGATTGCCGCGGAGCAAGCAGCTTGAGGTCGAGGAACTCGATCACGGGTTCTGCCACGTGGAGGGACACCATGGCTACCTGCAGATACCCAATGTTCCACGGCTGCTGCAGCTGGCGAGGAACCGTGGGTTGGACATCGAGATCGACGAGTTGTCCTACTTCACACGACGGGAGATCGTGATGACCGGGGGGAGCAGTTCGATGTGGGCCTGGAGAAAGGGGCTGTTCGCATGGATGGCGAGAAACGCCTCATCCATGACGGACGTGTTCGAGCTTCCATCCGGGCAGGTGGTTGAAATCGGATTGAGGGTCGACGTCTAGCCCCCTGGGGGTCTAGAAGAATCCTTCCTCGCGGATCTGCTCCACGAGGAGATTGAACTGCACGATGGCTTCATGCAGCTGCAGCATGCTCGCCTCGAGACTCTTGTAGAGATCGGGATTGTTGACGAGTTGACCGATCGTTCCCTCGCCTTCCTCCACGGCGGTCATGACACGATCAGTCGTCTGGAGGAGCCGGGTCAGTTCGGCCGAGACCGGACCGAACTGCTGGAGCAGGTCTTCACTTCGAGTATCGATATTCTTCGTGAGGGCGGTGAGCTGCTCGACCATGTCGATACCGTGGTTCACGAAGATGACACTGGTCCCAAGCAGGTCATGGGCCTCCTCGCGCAGTTCCTCGTCGCCGAGCCACGCCTCGGCCAGTTCGATTGCTCCATTGACGCGGGCCAGCGTGCTGAGCAGGGTGTCTTCCTCATCGCCGCCGGGACCGACGAGGGCCAGCAGTTCCACGCCCAGTTCCGTGTAGGTCGAGGACAGCGTTTCAACCGAGCCGAGAATCGGCTCGAGGCGTTCGTCGAGGGCATCATTCAGACGCGTAAGCATGAGCGACCGGACCGGGCCCATGAGGATGGCGGTTCCATCGGTCGGGATCGGCTCGGCGCTTCGCTCGGAAGGTTCGACCTGGAGGGCGAGGGTTCCACCGGTCCCCAGAAGGCTGCTGCTGGAGTAGGGGATGGCGTTGGAGGGAATCGTGTGTCCCTCGTCGACCCCGATGACGATGGTCACCGGCCAGAGGGGGTCGCCTGAAGGCGTGGTCGACTCGACGAGGCCGACCTTGACACCGTTGAAGGTCACCATGCTTCCCGCCCGCAGACCTGCGGCTTCGACCGTCGGGATCGTCACCTGGTATCGACTGGTGGTGTTGATCTCGCCGAAGCGCATCAACAGGACCCCGAACCCGATGAACGCCACGATGGAGCAGAGCCCGATGAGGAAATCGCGTGCTGTCTGGTTCACGAGTTGGTGCCCTCCGGCGAGACGGCGAGGTCCCCGAGTTCCTCGGGGCTTGCTTCACCTTCAAGAAATCTTCGGACCGCTTCGTCGTCGGTGTCCTTGAACAGGGATGGTGGTCCTGAGAGGAGAATCCGTCCGTCCTTCATCATGATCATGCTATCGGCGATCTTGAATGCAGTCTGGATATCGTGCGTCACCACCACGCTTGTAAGGTCGAGCCGTTCCTGGAGCCGGAGAATCAGCCTCGAGATGACGTCGGCCCGGATCGGGTCCAGCCCGGTGGTGGGCTCATCGTAGAGGACCACGTCCGGCTCGAGGATGACCGATCGGGCCAGGGCTACGCGTTTCTGCTGTCCGCCGGAGAGTTCCGACGGCATGCGGTCGGCCGTGCCGGGGACACCGACGAGTTCCAGCATGTGCTCGACCTTTCGCCGTCGTTGATCCCATGGCAGGTCGGTATGTTCCCGGAGGGCGAAGCCGATGTTCTGGCCAACGGTCATCGAGTCGAACAGTGCGCCTTGCTGAAAGAGGAAGCCGATCCGTTTCCTGATCTCGACGAGTTCAGGTTCACGAAGCCTGTCGATCCGGGCATCCTCGTAGTAGACCCTGCCGGAATCGGGCTTCAGAAGGCCGATGATGTGCTTCAGCATGACGCTCTTGCCACAGCCGCTTGGCCCGAGAACGACCGTGGTTCCCCCACGTGGGATCTCCATTGAGATGTCATGTAGCGCCTCCGTGCGTCCGAAGCGCTTGGAGACACCTTCCAGTCGAATGATGGGTGACTGCTTGCGGGGCTCGTCTGGTTGGGCCGGGGTGGGAGGCATCCTCTATCATCCATGGTACCCATGAGCCGTGCAGTGCAACGTCAACAGGTCTACGAGAGTCGAGTTTTCAACGTCGAGGAATGCACCTTTCTCGGGCAGGAAGGCTCGGAGATCAACCGAAGCGTGGTTCGGCACCCGGGGGCGGTTCTCATCGTGCCGATACTCCCCGATGGTCGTTTCGTGCTCATACGAAACTGGAGGGTCGCCGTGGAAGAGGCCCTGCTGGAGTTTCCCGCGGGCACTCTGGAACAGGGTGAACCGCCCCTGGAGACTGCTCGGCGGGAGTTGAAGGAGGAAACGGGCTATGTCGCGGGTACCATGACATCGCTGGGTTCATTCTTCACATCTCCGGGATTTGCCGATGAACTCATGCATGTCTTTCTCGCAGGAGACCTGGAGGAAGGCAGGCAGTGCCTGGAGCCCCATGAGGAGATCGAGGTCGTGACCATTTCACCTGCGGATCTTCATGACCTGGTCGGTTCCGGGTCCATGGTCGACGGAAAGTCGCTGGCAGCCATGCAGTTGCTGTCGGCATCAGGTCATTCCGGTGGGGGTGAATAAGCGCCATGGGTCTGCATGATCGAGACTACGCAAGGCCCCAGGGGATGCACCCCTACGAAGGATCCATGGCTCGAGGATCCGGTCGTTGGTCGGTCAATACATGGCTCATCGTGATCTGCGTTGCGGTGTTCGTCCTCGATGGCTTCTTTGGTCGGGTTCCGCTGGAGACGGGCCTGTACTGGGTACATGACCCGGGAAAGGGTGCATGGACCGTCGAGGTCGCCGATCCGACACAGTTCGGACGTGATCGTCCGGAGGCACTGTCGCTTTCGGGGCGATGGGTCGAGGAGAAGGTCCTGGTCCAGGATGGGAACGAGGCCTCGGAGGAAGTCATCGGGGGATTTCCACTGATCGACGAGAACGGGAACGTTGCCGCCATTGCGCAGGGTTCGCTGGTTCGCCCGATCGAAAAATGGTTCCACTTCTCCACGAGGCAGGTGCTGGGCAATGCGCAGGTCTGGCGCCTGGTGGGATTTCAATTCCTGCACGCCAACCTCTACCACCTCCTGTTCAACATGATCGGCCTGTTTTTCTTCGGGCCGCTGGTTGAACGCTATCTCGGTGGGAAGCGCTACCTGGCCTTCTACCTGCTCTGCGGCATCTTCGGGGCTCTGCTGTACCTGGTGCTCAATCTCGGCGGATACATCTCGACGGAGATACTCGGCCTCGGCTCGGTTCCCGGCCTCCTGGTCAATGCGACGGGTACACCACTCATCGGCGCCTCGGCCGGCGTCTTCGGGGTGCTCATGGCGGGGGCCTACCTGGCGCCACAGGCACGGGTTCTGCTGTTCTTCGTGATACCTATGCGCCTCTCGACGCTCGCCTACGGTCTTGTCGGAATCTCGATCGCGAGCGTCCTGATCAATACGAGGAATGCGGGAGGGGAAGCGGCGCACCTTGGTGGAGCCGCTGCAGGCTGGTGGTTCATCCGCAACCCGGGGTCCCTGCATGGGATCTTCGATTTCGCCGGCAAGGTCGATCCGACCTCGCGCCATTTCGCGGTTCGTGGGCGTTCCAAGCCACGCATCGACTCCGTCGACAAGATCCTGGACAAGATCTCGCGTGAAGGTCTCCAGAGCCTGACGCGCAAGGAAAAGAAGATTCTCGAGGAGGCGTCGCGTCGAGACGACGCATCGTGAGCGAGATGAAGAGTCCGCTTTCATTCACCATCACGGATGAGTTGCCTGGAGGCCATGCCAGGTGTGGTGTCATCGAGACGCCACATGGTTCCTTCGATACGCCCGCCTTCATGCCGGTCGGTACCCGTGGGACCGTCAAGGGCCTCCTGCCCGGACTCGTGCGGATGACGGGAACACAGGTGCTTCTCAACAACGCCTACCACCTGATGCTCCGCCCCGGAGACGAACTCGTTGCCAGCCAGGGAGGCATGCACACCTTCATGGGTTGGGATGGTCCGATCCTGACCGACTCCGGCGGGTTCCAGGCATTTTCGATGTCGGACACCAGCACCATCACGGACGAGGCCGTGATCTTCAACTCCATCATCGACGGGGCACGCATCGAGTTGACGCCGGAGCGGGCCATCGAAGTTCAGAACAACCTCGGCGCCGACATCATCATGGCGTTCGACGACTGTCCCCCGAGCGTCCTCCACGGCGAGGGGCAGGATGCAGCCGCGCACGCACGTCGCCTCGAAGAGGCGGTCGATCGAACAACGGCGTGGCTCCAGAGATGCGTCGAAGCACATGCGAGGCCATCAGAGCAGGCTCTGTTCGGAATCGTGCAGGGTGGGACCGATTCCTCCTTGCGATCCAGGTCGCTCGAAGAGATCACGGCGATCGATCTTCCCGGGTATGCCATAGGCGGAGTGGCCGTGGGAGAATCCCCGGAACTCATCCACGGAATCGTGGCCGAGACGGCGCCCCGTTTGCCGCGGGAGAAGCCACGCTATCTCATGGGGGTGGGCTACGAGCGGGACCTGGTCCGAGCCGTGGCCAGCGGGGTGGACATGTTCGACTGTGTCCTCCCGACCCGGAACGGGCGGACAGCCTCGGCCTTCACCCGAACGGGCCGGATCAACCTCAAGAATGCCCGTTTCAAGGACGACAGACTGCCCATCGATCCAGCCTGCCCATGCCTGGCCTGCTCCGGGACCCCGGGGGGCCTGGAAATCGATCCAGACCAGCCTGGAGGCGGGTTCAGCCGTGCATACCTCAGGCACCTCTTTCAGGCCGAGGAGATGCTGGGCCCGATCCTGGTGAGCATTCACAACATCCAGCACTTCCAATCGCTCATGCTGGACATCCGTCGGGCCATCAGGGATGATGCGTGGCTCACCCTTGAACGGGACTGGCCCGTGCTGGGGGAGACCGTCGGGATGTCCTGATCCCGCTCAGGCCGCC
This sequence comes from Phycisphaerae bacterium, assembly GCA_002722935.1. Taxonomy (GTDB): domain Bacteria; phylum Planctomycetota; class Phycisphaerae; order Phycisphaerales; family SM1A02; genus SP202. The sequence goes on from PBMX01000013.1 coordinate 6,754, forward strand.
CCAGGGCGGCGGCATTGAAACGAGGATTTCATGGCTATTGACATGATGATGCAGGCTCAGGGGCTGGTAATGACAACCGCCACACTTGGAGGGCCTCCTCCAGTTGGGGGTGGGTCCGATGCCACGTCCTTCGCCCCCGTGGAGGGAAGCGGCACGCTCGAGAGCGGTGCTCCGGTGGCCGGCCAGGCGCCCGCGCCGGGCCTGTTCGGCATGGATGTCGTTCTTCTCATGCTGGTGGTCTTTGGAGGCATCATCCTCTTCTCCACCTTTGGCCAGCGAAAGCAGAAGAAGAAGCGCGAGGCAATGCTCAACTCCATGGGCAAGAATGATTCCGTCCAGACGATCGGGGGCATCATCGGCTCCGTCGTCGAGGTGAAGGATGACACGGTGGTCCTGCAGGTCGATACGAGTTCGAAGACCCGCATGACCTTCTCCCGTGCTGCAGTCCAGACGGTTCTCAACAAGGAAGGCACTGATTCGGGCAACTGAGCTCACGGGGTACGAAGTCGAAAGCGGCGAACGGCACCATGCAGAACATCTTCTGGAAGACCATCCTGATCATCGTCATCATCGGCGGTTGCTTCTGGGCAACCATGCCGCCGGAAGAGAAGGTGCGGCTGGGCCGTGACCTCAGCGGCGGCGTGAGCCTCGTCTACTCGGTCCGAATGCCTGACGGGGCCGACAGGACCGAGGTTCTGGACCAGACGATTCGCGTGCTCGGTGATCGAGTCAATCCACAGGGTGTCCTCGACATCGCCATGACCCCGCTCGGGGCCGATCGCATCGAGGTCGTCATGCCTCTTCCCAACGAGGAGGTCAAGGGCCTGGCGCGAGCCTACGAGGAAGCCCTGGAACGCTTCATCGACGAGGCGGAAATCGATCGTGGCGCCCTCGAGGCATCGCTCGCCTCTCGAGAGGCGATCTCGCGTTTCGGAGGTGGAGAATCGAGTGATCGTGGACGTCTCATCGTCGAATTGCAGGATGCATGGAACGTCGTTGTCGACGTCCAGGCTCGACTGCAGACGGCGGAGTTGACCAGCGAGGATCCCGCTGCAGTCCGGGCCATTCAACTCGAGTTGGCGGATGCGGAGATCGAGTACGAGGAACTGCTTGATGAAACCCTTGCCCTGAGTCTCGACCGGAGCCGCGTTGTTCGCGCTCTTGAACTGTCGCCGATCGGCGAGGTGCTCAAGGACGAGGAAGGCATTACGCTTCGGGACGAGGATGGCGTCGCCCAGAGGGCTGTTTCGCCACGTGAAGCGACGCTCCAACTGCTTCTCGACGAGTACCCGCATCTCGGGGAGGTGCTTGAGGGAACGGTCGTCGCCTTCGATGCCTACCAGGCCAAGCGAACTGGATTGGATGATCCAGCGGACCTGATGCGGCTGCTCCAGGGCGCCGGTGTGCTCGAGTTCCACATCGCGGTCGAGGAAGGCAAGGCCGAGGGTGTGAACACGGTCGATCTCCGCGCGCAGCTTGCCGAGGTCGGACCCGACAACACGGATTCCCTCGTGGCCAGTTGGTTCGCGATCCACGACCTGAAGCAGTGGGCAAACACGCCGGAGCAGATGGCTTCGCTGGAAGCCGGCCCGCAGGCCTACTTCTCCGGCAGGGGACTGGTTGCCGCTGAAGTGGACGGCATCGTCTACCTGCTCCTGTATACGACCGATCCAAAGAGCCTGACGCATGAGAACGAAGCCGACTGGTCCATCGAGTCGACGGGTCGTTCAACCGATGGTTTCGGTCGTCCCGCGGTCGCCTTCCGTCTTGATCATGCCGGTGGAACAGGGATGTCGCGGCTGACGCAGCCGCATGTGGGTTCCCCGATGGCCATCGTCCTCGATGGCAAGGTCTATACGGCGCCGACGCTGCAGAGCCACATTTCCAACAACGGCCAGATCACCGGTACCTTCAACGACGAGGATCTCGACTCCCTGATTCGAGTACTCGCCTCGGGCGCACTGGAGGCGAGGCTTTCGAAGGAACCCATCGCCGTCAATGTCCTGGGTCCCTCGCTGGGTGCGGACAACCTCGATCGAGGTTTCGATGCCTTCACCTGGGCCATCATCACCGTGGCGATCTTCATGCTCATCTGGTACTTCTTCGCGGGCTTCGTGGCCGATACGGCGCTGGTCTGCAACGGCATCATCATCTTCGGGGTGATGGCCCTGTTGCACGGCACCTTCACGCTTCCGGGGCTGGCTGGTGTCGTCCTGACGATGGGCATGGCCGTCGACGCGAATGTGCTGATCTACGAGCGCATCCGAGAGGAGATCGAGGGCGGTGCTCGCGACCTGCGTGAAGCGATCCGTGAAGGCTACAACCGCGTCTACAGCACGATTCTCGATGCGAACCTCACGAACCTCATCGTCTGCGCCGTGCTCCTGATGATGCAGCCGACGACCGAGGTCAAGGGATTCGCCCTGACCCTGACGATCGGCATCATGGCGACATTGTTCACGGCGCTGTTCGTGACACGCTACATCTTCGACATCTACGCCCACATCATGGGACGTCGAAGCCTGCCGATGCTCGCCTCCATGGTCCCGGCGATCGGCCGGCTTCTTCGGCCCAAGATCGACTGGATCGGCCTTCGTGTCTTCTTCTGGGCATGCTCGCTCGTCCTGGTGACCGGCTCGATCATCCTCTGCTTCTCAAGGGGCGTGGAACTCTTCGATACGGAATTCCGTGGCGGCGTCGCCGTCACGATGGACACGGCGCCAAGCGGTGACGGCAACCTCATGCTCAGGCACAGCGGTGATGATTCGGTTCTTGCGCGAGTTCGCAAGATCGGTGCCTCGGCGGGCGAGGGAGATTCGCTCGAGGAACGAACCCTCAGGGAGTTCAGGAATGCGAAGGTCCTGACCGTGGGCCTCGCTGGAATGGATGCCGAGGGCAACACCGTCGCGGATTCATTCCAGGTGAAGATCGCCAACCCAACGAACATGGAAGACGATCAGGGAATCCAGCCGATCGTCGAGTCGGCCCTTCTCGCGGAATTCGGCGACCAGTTGGCCATCTCGGAGCCTCGCCAGTTCGCCGGAGCGCAGTCCGACGCATTCGCACGGTACACCCTGCCCATCGAGGGAAAGACGCTCGGTGAGGTGCTCGAGGTCGACGGTCTCGATACCGACATCAGCGACTACCGGGGAGGAGTCCTTGTGCGGGTCGAGGACATCAGCCCACCGGTGACCCTCGAGGACGTCCAGCAGCGCATCGACCAGATGCGACAGGACCCGGACTACTCCATGGATACATCGGGAAGGGATGTCGCGGTCTTCGGGATCAGCCAGTCATCGGCGTCGGCCGACGAGTGGACCTCCGTCGTCATCCTGGTGACGGATCCGGACATCAACTATCTCCGTTCCGAGGCGGCACTCGTCGATCGCCGCCTGGCGGCACGTGAATGGGATCTTGCCAGGGCGGCCATGACGAAGCGCAGCAGTTTCGAGCAGGTCAGTTCCTTCGCGCCATCGGTCGCGCAGACACGGGCGGCGAACGCCATCGGTGCGGTCATCCTTTCGCTGGCGGGCATCCTGTTCTGCATCTGGGTACGTTTCGGTTCGTTCTACTACTCGCTGGGAGCGATCCTGGCCCTTTCGCACGACGTCATCATCGTGCTCGGGTGCCTCGCGCTCTCGGGCTACCTCGCGGGCCATGAGTTCTTCTGGAAGAACATGATGATCGATGAATTTCTCATCGATACGGGGGTCGTCGCGGCCCTGTTGACGGTCATCGGGTATTCGTTGAACGACACCATCGTCATCCTCGATCGCATTCGTGAGAACCGGGGCAAGCGATCACTTCCCTCGAAGGAAGTGGTCAACGACTCGATCAACCAGGCCTTCAGTCGTACCGTCCTGACGTCGATCACGACCATCATCGCCGTCCTGATCATCTATATCACGGGCGGCATGGGCATCCGGGCCTTCGCATTCGCGCTTCTCATCGGCGTCTTCATCGGTACATACTCCTCGGTCGCCATCGCGTCTCCGATGGTCTACAGGAGAGGCAAGGCCTCGTCCGAACCGGTCGATCCGCTCGATGACGGGATCGAGGCCATCGAGGGCGACCCCATTCCCGGTTGAGCAGGGCGTTCCCGCACCACGAAAACAGAAGTTCCTGCAGCACGTTGTCCGATCTCTATTGTGGAGGGGTGTTCCACAACCTGGTTTTTCGGAGTACGTCATGTCTGTTGGCAGCAAGATCGTTCTGCTCGTATCGATTGTCTTCATTGTTTCCCTCATCTGGTTCTATGGCGGTTCGCCTGAACACCCGGCCGGGTCCATCGCATCCGTTCAGGCGGATCCGGAACCGGCTGCCGGCGTGGCCGATGCGGTCGAAAAGAACCAGGGCCAGGTTGCGGCTGCTGCCGACGCGGAGGTGACTGTCAATCAACCTCAGGCACAGGTCTCCTCCAAGCCCACGCCGAGTCCCATCGCTTCGCTGCCCAACCCACCGGCATCGCAGGAAATAGTCATGGGAGATTCAATGCCCCTGCCTTCCAGGACGGCGAACACGCCGGCCCCGTCTGCCAGGGCGACCGAGGCTCCGGCAAGTGGACTTGCCAGGCGGCCCGATTCAAAACGACCCGTGACGAAGCCGTCGACCCCCAAGTCGACCCCCAAGAGGGTCGAAACCACTGCGAAGGCACCCGCTCCCGTGACGAGGCATGTCATCGCTTCCGGTGAGACGCTCAGTGACATCTCGTTGAAGCACTACGGCACCGCCACCAGGTGGGAACTCATCGCCTTTGCGAACCCGGAGGTCGATCCGGCCCGGCTCCGCATCGGCAGCGAGTTGAAGATTCCTCCCCGTCCCGCCCGCAAGCAGGCTTCCACGAAGACCCTTGCCACGCCCCGTCCAGGGACTGTTCACCATACGGTCTCGGAGGGAGACTCCCTCTCATCCATTTCATTGCGGTACTACGGCAAGGAACACAAGTGGGATCGCATCTTCAATGCGAATACGAAGCAGCTCGACGGGAACCCTGATCGACTCAGGATAGGGATGGTGCTCGTCGTGCCCACGGGCGGCTGATCTAGCCCAGAAGTTCCTCGGCCAGGGCGACATTCTCCCGCATGCGTTGCAGTGAACCACTCCCGATGATGATCGAGCTGATGGCGTCCTTCACGGGAGCATCCCGGAGGAGGAACGTGAGTGCCCGGGCTGGATCAAGGTGCCCGCTGCCCAAACCCTTCTTCACGAGCACGCCGACGCCCTCGTCGGCTGCGGTTCGGATGACGTCCTCCATGGCCCGGTTCTCGTAGTTGTACTCGACCATCACGACGTCCGACCAGCGTGTCGCCGCCATCATGCACTCGGGAGTCTTCCCAGAGAACCCGACCAGCCGCGTCTTTCCTTGATCCCGCAGGGACTGGAGCACCGCGGCCAGGTGTTCGCCTCCATGCTGCTCGACGTCTCCGCCATCGGAGTGAACCAGGAGCAGGTCGACCTGGTCGACCTTGAGTCGCTGGAGACTTCCTTCAAGCGAGTCGCGGATGGCATCGGGGCTGAAGTCGTAGGTGGATCCGTTTTCGGTCCATTGCTCCCCGGCCTTGGTGCAGAGAAGAAAGTCGGACCGGCGTGAAGAAACAAGAGACCCGATGCGTTCCTCGCTGCAGCCGTAGGCCGGCGCGGTGTCAAGCAGGTTGATTCCCAGGTCGAGTACGCCGTTGAGGAGATTCGATGCGTCCTCGTCGGAGGGCAGCTCGTATCCCTCGGGATACTTGATGTCCTTGTTTCGCCCGAGTTTGAAGGTGCCGAACCCGAGGGGAGTTATGTCGAGACCACTGTGGCCGAGAGAACGTCTGTCCACGTCTCCTCCCTTTCCCACGGAGGCAGCGCCACGCTCGGGCGGGGCCATTCGTGCAGGTCGATCGGTGTTGCATCGGGGTGAGAGGCGACTTCGATCGCCTCGTCGACGGCGTCACAGAGCATCGGGACCAGTGCAAGCTTGGTCGGCCACGTCGTCAGGACATTCGCATCGACCAGCATGGCCGGCCCGTCGGGGCGGGCGCCTCCATCCGTGCTCGCCTCGGCACGGTCGGAAACATAACTCCCGAACTGCACGCCGGAAAGGTCCAGTTCCGGGAGGGCCTGGAGGATGCAGTCTCGTGCTCGTTGAATGGTTTCCGATCGATCTCGCCCGACGCACTCCTCGGCGATCGTTCCACCGATCTGCCAGACGACGCGATCGGCGCAATCCGCGGTCGATGTGATGGTCAACCAGGGAGCACCGTTGCGAATGCAGTGACCATTGAGTTTCGGCAACGACCCCCGGGCGACCACCATGTGAAGCGGGCGTCGCTGCATGGCCTGTCCCGGCAGTCCCAGGAGGGAACGAAGATGCTCGTTCCCCGCTCCGGCGGCCAGCACCACGTGAGCCGGTTGGAGGTCGAGGGGTTCACTGGTCTCGGGATTCAGGAGTCGAACGAGTTCGACGCTTCCGTCCGTGCGCATCGAAAACTCGAAACCGCTCTCGAGGTCGATCTTCAGGCACCGGTCCCGGTGCTGGGAGGCGAGCAGGCTCAGCATGCTCTGTGGCTCGATGACCTGTTCATCGATACGGGCAACGGGTCCGTCCCATGACCTGAGTGGTTCCGGCCGAGCTTCGACGGGCATGGGCAGCGGCTTGGTTCGCAGTCCAAATCTCGCTCCAAGGAGACCGATCCTCGAACGGATGCCGGGCATGGCCCAGAGACAGCAGTAATCGCTCCTGAGCAGTGTTCCGGCCAGGTCCGGAGCCATCTCCCCACCCAGTGCCCGCCTCCATCGAAGGGGCATGTCTCGAATCGTCCGGGCTGATCGCGAAGGTCCGAGTCGCAGGGCGTACTTCAACCCACCATGGATGATTCCCTGGGAGGCGATGGTCTGCCCCTGCCCGAGACTGCCTGCCTCCAGGAGCAGGGCACGATGGCCCGCTCGATGCATCGCATCAAGGATCCAGAGCCCGGAGGCTCCACCGCCGAGCACCAGGACATCGACGGGAAGTGGAGAGGGGGCCGTCATCCTGCACATCCTCGACGCCTCGCCCGGGGCCGTCAAGACGGTGGTATCTTCTCACCTGCAGAGAGGAGCCGTGAATCGGCATGAAGCACCAGGCAGTCTTGATTCCAGGCGACGGCATAGGCCCCGAGGTGACGGATGCCGCATGCCTGGTCCTCGAGGCCGCGGGAGCCGGGGTCACCTGGGAGCGTCACCATGCAGGGCTTGCCGCCATCGAGTCGGGGTCTGATGAGGTCCTCCCGGCGGCCACCATCGAAGCGATCCGGAAGCACCATGTCGCCCTGAAAGGGCCGTGCA
>PBMX01000014.1 GCA_002722935.1 Phycisphaerae bacterium
ATCCGCCACGGTGCACGCGTCGGCCCCGGCGACATCCTCGTGGGCAAGGTCAGCCCCAAGAGCAAGTCGGAACTGACCCCCGAGGAAAAACTGCTCCACGCGATCTTCGGTCGTGCCGGCGAGGACGTGAAGAACGATTCACTCGAGGTCCCCGCAGGAAGCAGCGGCATCGTCATCGGCACGCGGCACTTCTCGCGTCGCATGCACCTCAATGACGAGCAGAAGGCGAAGCTCAAGGACGACATCGCGGTCTACGAGGACGAGATGAACGATCGCATGATCGCCCTCTTCCGCCAGATGGTCATGGCGATCAACGAGCTGATCGGCACCGAGATGGTCGACCCCGCCACGCGGCAGAAGGTCGGCGTCTCCGACATCCCCGAGGTCATCCTCGAGCAGATCGAGAACTTCAATGAGAAGTGGATCAAGGGCTCCAAGGATGCCAAGGAATCGGCGATGACGACCTGGGGCCAGTTCTGGCCCAGGATCAACGCCCTGGAGGAAGAGAAGCAGCGGAAGCTGGCGCACATGAAGCGTGGCGACGAGCTGCCCAGCGGCGTCCTTGAAATGGTCAAGGTCTACCTGGCCAACAAGCGACAGATCGCCGTCGGCGACAAGATGGCCGGTCGCCACGGGAACAAGGGCGTGGTCTCGCGCATCGTTCCCGAGGAGGACATGCCGCACCTTGAGGACGGCACGCCCGTCGACATCCTGCTGAATCCGCTCGGCGTTCCCTCACGAATGAACGTGGGCCAGCTCCTCGAGCTGCACCTTGGCTGGGCGGCGCAGGTACTGGGCTTCCAGGCGATCACGCCCGTCTTCGACGGGGCCACCGAGGCCGAAGTCCTCGAGGCGATCCAGGAAGCCAACGAGCACGTCAAGAGTCGTCTCGACGAGTTCGAGCAGACCGGCACCAACCCCGGCGAACCGCGCGAGCTGCTGGCCCACATCCCCTTCGGGGGCAAGGTCCAGGTCTACGACGGCCGTACCGGCGAAGCCTTCCACCAGCCGACATCGGTGGGCTACATGTACATGCTGAAGCTGCACCACCTCGTGGAAGACAAGATCCACGCACGTGCAACGGGCCCCTACTCGCTGATCACGCAGCAGCCCCTGGGCGGCAAGGCCCGCACCGGCGGCCAGCGTTTCGGCGAGATGGAAGTCTGGGCACTGGAAGGCTACGGCGCCGCCTACGTCCTGCAGGAACTCCTGACGGTCAAGAGCGACGACGTCGAGGGTCGTACGAAGATCTACGACTCGATGGTCAAGGGCACCAACGCCCTTGAAGCCGGCATGCCGGTGGTGTTCGATGTCCTCTGCCACGAGATCCGCGGCCTGGGCATGAACATCGAACTGGAGAAGGAACACGTTGAAGGAGGCAGCCTCCTCTGACGTTGAACGGCCGCATCACCGCGGCATCCACGCACGAGCGAGACGGGATTCATCATGGTTGAAAGCGTCTACGATCAGGTCAACGACTTCAACTCGGTCCGCATCACCCTTGCGAGCCCCAACGACATCCGTAGTTGGAGTTTCGGCGAGGTCAAGAAGCCCGAGACGATCAACTACCGCACCTACCGTCCCGAGAAGGACGGCCTGTTCTGCGAGCGGATCTTCGGTCCCGAGCGCGACTACGAGTGCGCCTGCGGCAAGTACAAGGGCACGAAGTTCAAGGGCATCATCTGTGATCGCTGCGGCGTGAAGGTCACGCACTCCCGCGTCCGCCGCAAGCGGATGGGGCACATCAACCTCGCGGCCCCGGTCGTGCACATCTGGTTCTTCAAGGCCCTGCCGAGTCGCCTGGGCACCCTGCTGAAGATGAAGACCGCCGACCTGGAGAAGGTCATCTACTTCCAGGACTACGTGGTGATCGATCCGGGCACCACCGACCTTGAATACAAGCAGGTCCTGGACGAGGACGCCTATCGCGCCGCCGTCCAGCAGCATGGTTCCGCCGCCTTCCGCGCCCTGATGGGCGCCGATGCCGTGACGGAACTCCTTGCCGAGCTGGATCTCCACGGCCTGGCGATCGAGCTGCGCGAAGATCTGAACAACACGCGTTCGAAGCAGAAGACCAAGGATCTGGCCAAGCGCCTGAAACTGGTCGAGCAGCTTCGTCACAGCGGCAACGAGGTCTCATGGATGGTGCTTGACGTCATCCCGGTGATCCCTCCCGACCTGCGTCCGCTGGTCCTGCTGGAATCGGGCAACTTCGCCACGAGCGACCTCAACGATCTCTACCGGCGCATCATCAACCGGAACAACCGCCTCAAGAAGCTGATGGACCTCAATGCACCCGAGGTCATCATCCGCAACGAGAAGCGCATGCTGCAGCAGGCCGTCGACGCCCTGTTCGACAACGGCCGTTGCCGCCGCCCGGTGCTCGGATCGTCCAATCGCCCGCTCAAGTCGCTGACCGACATGATCAAGGGCAAGCAAGGTCGCTTCCGCGAGAACCTGCTGGGCAAGCGTGTCGACTACTCGGCCCGTTCCGTCATCGTGGTCGGACCCGACCTGAAACTGCACCAGTGCGGCCTTCCCAAGAAGATCGCCCTGGAGCTGTACCAGCCCTTCATCATCCGCAAGCTCAAGGAGCACGGCCTGGCCGACACCATCAAGTCCGCCAAGCGCATGCTCGAGCGTCGCGACCCGGAGGTGTGGGACATCCTGGAGCAGGTCATCGACCAGCACCCGGTCCTCCTGAACCGCGCACCCACCCTGCACCGCATGGGCATCCAGGCCTTCGAGCCGGTCCTCGTCGAGGGCCATGCCATCACGCTGCATCCGCTGGTGTGTACGGGCTACAACGCCGACTTCGACGGCGACCAGATGGCGGTCCACCTGCCGCTGTCCATCGAGGCCCAGGTCGAGAGCCACGTGCTGATGCTCTCGACGCACAACATCTTCTCACCGGCCAACGGCAACCCGATCGTCTCGCCCAGCCAGGACATTCTCATGGGCGTGTACTTCCTGACCTTCATGGACCAGGACGACGCCAGGAAGCCCGAGGAACTGCGCTGCTTCAAGGATTCGACCGAGGCCCTGCTGGCCTATTCCCACGGTCAGATCGGCCTGCACGAGCGCATCCATGTCCGCCTCCCCCGGTTCAACACCGTGGTCAACACCGAGACGGGCGTCATCGAGAACCTGGAATCCCAGCGACTGCTCACGACGGTTGGGCGCGTGCAGTTCAGCGCGATCCTCGCCGACGGCATGCCGTACTACAACACGACGCTCGGCAAGAAGGGCTGCAGCCGCGTCATCGACGACACCTACGCGATTCTCGGGCGACCCGAGACGCTGACGCTCCTGGACGACATGAAGGAGATCGGCTTCAAGAACGCCACGACCTCCGGCCTGTCGATCGCCATCACGGACCTGCGCATCCCGGCAGCCAAACAGAACCTGATCGACGAGTCCCAGAAGAAGGTCGACACGGTCGAGCGTGCCTACAACGCCGGTGCCATCACCGAGCGTGAACGCCACAACCAGTTGCTGGACATCTGGGCGCATTGTCGAGAGGAACTGACGAAGGAACTCGTCAGCACCCTCGAGAACGACCGCCGTGCACCGGAGACCCTCGGCGAGGTTCCCTCCGACGGCAACGAGGGCATCAAGTACCTCAACCCGGTCTACCTCATGTCGACCTCCGGCGCCCGTGGCAACGTCAGCCAGATGCAGCAGCTGGCCGGCATGCGTGGCCTGATGGCCAAGCCCAACGGCGAGATCATCGAGACGCCCATCCGCGCCAACTTCCGCGAAGGCCTCAACGTCCTGGAGTACTTCTCCTCGACGCACGGCGCGCGAAAGGGGCTGGCCGATACCGCCCTGAAGACGGCCGACTCGGGCTACCTCACCAGGAAGCTCTACGACGTGGCCCAGGCCGTGGTCATCACCGAGCCGGATTGTGGAACCAAGCGTGGCATTCCCAAGCGAGCCATCTACAAGGGCGAGGAAGTGGACGTCCCGCTGCGGGAGATCATCGAGGGCCGCACGAGCCGCCAGACGATCATCAACCCGATGACCGACGAGACCATCATCAAGGATGGCGAGATCATCACCGACGTGATCGCCCACAAGCTCGAGCAGTTGAACATCGACTCGGTCCAGGTCCGCAGCCCGCTGACATGCGACACGACCAACGGCATCTGCGCCACCTGCTACGGGCAGGACATGTCCACGGGCATGGAGGTCGAGCGAGGCCTCGCGGTGGGCACCATCGCGGCCCAGTCCATCGGTGAACCCGGAACGCAGCTGACCATGCGTACCTTCCACACGGGCGGCATCGCTTCCCGTGGCCTGACGGAAACCAGTTACAGGGCCAGCAATGGCGGCACGGTGGAACTGCGCGAGTGTCGTGCTGTTCCGGTGCCCGACGCCGATGACGGCAGCCAGATCGCTCTGAAGCGAAATGGCGAGTTGGCTCTCCTTGACGGGAAGGGTCGTGAACTGGAGAAGTACAAGATTCCCTATGGCGGTGTCATCCGCGTCGCTGCTGGCGACAAGGTCCGCAAGGGCCAGGTCCTCTGCGACTGGGACCCCCACCGTACGCCGATCCTCGCCGAGGAATCGGGCGTGGTCCGCTTCAAGGACATCGAGGTCGGCAAGACCATCCGCGAGGAAGAGGTCAAGGGCTCGGGCACGACCGAGCTGATCGTCATCGAGCACACCGGCGAGATGCACCCGCAGATCCTCGTGGAGGATTCCGACGGGAAGATCCTCGACTTCCACCACCTGCCGGCCAAGGCCCGCATCGAGGTGACCGAGGGACAGAAGATCGTCCAGGGCCAGATGCTTGCACGTCAGCCCAAGGACGTCGCCGGTTCGGCGGACATCACCGGTGGTCTTCCGCGTGTCACCGAGATCTTCGAGGCTCGAACCCCGAAGGACCCGGCCGTCATGTCGAAGGTGTCGGGTCGCGTCGAGCTGCATGACGACCTCCGAAAGGGCAAGATGACCATCCGCGTCGTCACCGACACGGGCGTCGAGATCGATCACCACGTGCCCCAGGGCAAGCACCTCCTGGTGCACCGTGACGACTTCGTCGAGGCCGGTGATCCCCTGACCGAGGGACCGCTGGTTCCGCAGGAGATCCTGGACATTCTCGGCGAGGAAGCCGTGTTCAACTACATGCTCGACGAGGTCCAGAACGTCTACCGGGCCCAGGGCGTCCCCATCTCCGACAAGCACATCGAGGTCATCCTCGCGTGCATGCTCAGCAAGACGTTGGTGAAGAAGCCCGGCGACACCCCGCTGCTTCCCGAGGAGATCGTCAGTCGCCACAACTTCAAACGACACAATGCCGAGGCCCAGACGAGGGTCAAGATCGCCGATGCCGGCGACACGAACCTGATCGTCGGCGACATGGTCGAGAAATCGGTCGTGAAGGAAGCCAACGCGTTGGCGGATGCCGAGGGCAAGGCCAAGGCCAAGACGAAGAAGTCACTGCCGGCCACGGGCCAGACGTTGCTGCTTGGCATCACCAAGGCATCGTTGCAGTCCGAGTCCTTCCTTTCGGGCGCCTCCTTCCAGGAGACGACCAAGGTGCTCACGGAGGCATCCCTGAAGGGCGCCGTCGACGAGTTGAAGGGCCTGAAGGAGAACGTGCTGCTGGGTCACCTGATTCCAGCCGGTACGGGCTTCGACGAGTACACCTCGATGCGAGTCGATCGCCTTGCCGAACCACCCTCGTCCAACGAGGAGGACGAGGCCTACATGCTTGCCGAGGCGGCCGAGGCGGCGGAAGCCATCGGTGCCGAGCGTGCACCGGTACTTGTCGAGGTGCCTGCAGGCGGCGAAGAGCAGTCCATGGACGAGGAATCACCGGTCCTGGGCGATGCGATGCAGGGACTCGGCGAGGAACTGCCCGACTTCGGCGGCGAGGACATGACGGAAGGCTGATACGCCTCCATCAACATGAAAGAACCACTCCAACCCCCCGGGCGATGCCGGGGGGTTGTTGTTTGGGGTTGACAGGAAATGCTTGCTTCGATGCAGCGGAAGTGCTTTAATTGCACCTCTACCGGAGAATGGAGATGTACATTGCGACTTCTGATGATCACGGCACTCTTCTGTTGCACCTCAAGTGGAACCCTTGCATCTGCCCAGTTGAATCCGGGGCATGCCACTCATGTGGAAGAAGATGGATGTGGCTCGGTTCCTTCGCAGGAACATATCGAGCTGATACGGCAGCGTATCAGCGATGGAACCTGGGAAACCGCGACTCAATGGCGATATGAAGATCGTGGCATCGACGCATATGTGCCCATTACCGCACATGTCGTTCGATACGACGATGGCTCCGGAGGGCTTCCCCAGAGTCGAATCGATGTGGCAATTGATGATCTGAACGATCATGTCGCAACCACGGGGCTGGTCTTCTACCAGATGGGAGACACCATCTACATGAATGACAGCCAATACGCCGAGCTGGACTCGGACGAGTTCTGCTCACTTGTCGCCATCGACTCCGTCCCGCAGACCGTCAATATCTACTTCGTGCCGGACTTCGTGAACCTGTGCGGCAGAGGAAGCTTCACGACCAACCCCTGCCAGGGGGTGGTCATTGACAATGACTGCACGGCCACATCGTCGAATCATTCCACATTCAGCCATGAAGTGGCTCACTACTTCAATCTGTATCACACCCACACGACATACCACGGAGTGGAGTGTGTCGATGGAAGCAATTGCGCCACGGCCGGTGACGTCCACTGTGATACGCCTGCAGATCCAAACCTGTCCGGTGTAGTGGATGATTTCTGCAACTACACAGGCACAGAACTGGACGAATGTGGCTCAGGCATGCCCTATGCCCCACCCACCACGAATCTCATGAGTTATTCCAGGAAATGGTGTCGAACCCATTTCACCCAGGAGCAACTGTCCCTGTTCGCCTGGACGGCTCACAACGACCGCTCCGACCACCTGGTCTATGCGGGCGCCTGCTGCATGCAGAATGAAGTATGCGTCCAGGTTACCCAGGAACTCTGCCTGAGCGTCGGAGGCACCTATCTTGCAGGACAGTCATGTGATGATGGAGTGTGCTCCGAGCAATGCGATGCCGACCTGACGGGCGATGATCACGTCGGGGTGGACGATCTGCTTGCAGTAATTGCAGGTTGGCAGAACCCCTACACGGTCGATGACCTGCTCCTGGTAATCAGTTCCTGGGGTCCCTGCGAATAACCCAGGTCACCCTCTGCCGACCACCCCATTGGATAGACTGCCTGTCCACTGGTCCGTCCTGCCCAAGGAGCATGCACATGTCGATCAACAGCGAGATCCAGGACTGCGTCGAGAGGTATTACAGGAGCCTCCGTGCCTCGGATGCCAGCGGTGTCCGATCGGTCTTTCATCCCACCGCCCGGATCACCGGCTACCTGCCCGATGGACTGCATGAGATGACCGTGGATGACTTCGCCGGGTTCGTCGAATCCCAGCAGCCTTCACCGGATGAAGCCGGAGCAGAGCAGATGCTGGAGATCCTCTCCTGCGATGTCGCCGGGGAGACCGCCGGTGTCCGTCTTCGCGAGGCCTATCTGGGCATGGTCTTCATAGACACCTTCGCCATGTTGAAGGTCGACGGCCAGTGGTTGATCTACAACAAGCTCTTCCACGTCGAGGCCTGATCAGGAACTGGCGCAAGACGGCCCACCGGGGACATATCGCATCTTGATGCAATTGCCCGGCGGCACCAGCGTCACCTCGGTCATGAAGGACCGGATCAGGGCAAGACCCCGACCCGAGGCGATCGAGAGATTCTCATCCGCCGTGGGATCCGGCACATGGACCGGGTCGTAGCCGGGGCCCTCGTCGGCCACCGACGCGGTGAACTGGCCCGAGGTGATCTCCACCTCGATGCTGATGAGCTTCGAGGCGTCGCCACCATTGCCGTGGGACATCGCATTCGACAGGGCCTCCTCCATCGCCAGGCGGATCGCGAAGACGCCCGCATCGTCATGGCCATGGGCCTCGAGCTGCTCGAGACAGGTCGACATCACCCGGTCAATCTCCTCGCGCGTGCTGGGTATGCGTTCCTGCAGGGAGTATGGAGGACGATCAGCCTGCATCCAGCAACCACCCCTTCACTGTTCCCTGTCGAGACTCCGCCGGGCCCGGGAAGGTCAACCCAGGTTCGATCGGGCCTCGGCCGACGTGGCCTCGATATCGAAGACCCGGTCGAGCTTCGTGATCTTGAAGACCTCGCGGATGGTGTCGGAAATGTCCGAGAGCACCATGCAGCCGTTTCGTTCCTGGACGGTCGTGTTCAGGTCGACGAGCATCCCGAGGCCCGCCGAGGAGAAATGCCGAACGCCCGAGAAGTTGATGATGCACCGCGGGGTCTCTCGCCCGCGGGCCAGTTCCTGCAGCTCACCGGCGATCCCCTGGATGGACACTTCGTCGACGATGGTGTCCGTTGCGAAACGGACTTCCAGAAGGTCTCCCTCGTCAACGATGCGCAGCAACGTTGAATCAGCTGTCATTCGGATGCTCCCGGTATCAAGTCAATAGGAGAACTTGGAAGGTGTAGGCACCGACAGCGGCCTCGGGCTGTAGGTGGAACCAGAGCCGACCTCGTCACGCAGGCCGGGGAAGAGGAGATCCTCGTTCTCGGACTGGATGATGATTTCCGGGCGAAGCAGGATCAGCAGCGTGACTTCCTCGGTGCTGGTCACCCTGTTCGTGAAGAACCGGTTGAGGTAGGGAATCTTCGAGAGGATCGGTACACCGACCTCGGTCTCGAACTCCTCCATCGTCCGCTGGCCACCGAGCAGGGCCGTGCCCTTGTCGGGGACGGATGTCGTCACCCAGAGGTCCTTGGTCAGGATCGACGGCAACTGGATCGTTCCCTCGAACGTTCCGGCACCACCACCGATACCACCACCACCTGCTGCACCACCGAATGTCACGGTGGTTTCCTGGCCGACCGGCTTGGTCAACTGGAAGTGGACATTCATGGTGATGTAGCGACGATCGGAAGAGACTGCGCCCTTCACATCGAGAACGAACCCCGTGGCGAGAATGCCCACCTGCGGCTGGAAGGCGCCGGAGGCCTCGCCCGTGACGGGTGTCAGCCCCGCAACATAGGATTCCTGGGTGTTGACCGTGATCCAGGCCTGCTGGCCGTTGTAGAACGTCAGGCGTGGAGCCGTCAGCGTCACGGATCGCTTGTCCGCCTGAGTCGCCTTGATGAGCAGGTCCACCTGGATGTCATCCATGTACTGGACGTTGACACCCATGGCGGGTGCAAGTGCCATCACCGACTGACCGAAGGTGGTCGCACCAGCGATCGTCGAAACGACATCAAGCGAGTTCTGGGTCATGCCGATCGGACTCCAGCCATTGGTCGATACACCAAGCCGCGTCGGCTGGAGCAGGCTCCCCGGCGTGATCGGGAAGGCGTTTGGCGGAGGAGGAGCACCGGGGCCCGCGGGCCAGATTGGAACACTCGGGGTGTAGATGTAGTTCGTGGGCGGCGTGTTTCCATCGGGAATGATCATCGAACGACCGGTATTGATCGTATTGATTCCGGGACTGCCGGTTGGATCAAGCGCCTGGTTGAGGCTGCCCATGATGAGGGCATCCTTCAACTGGCCGGAATTGACACCGTCCTGGATGAAGAAGTCGCTCAACCTGGTATTGGGATCGATGAACTTCTGCTTCTCCCAGAGAGAACGGTTCGTATTGAAGTACATGTCGAGGTCGACCCCGATCTCCTCGAACCAGTCGGTATCGACCTCGAGGAACCTCGCCTCGACGTTGATGAGGATCGAACGAGCCTCTCGAAGCATGCGGAGCAGGGTGCTGATCTGCATGTGCGACTTGCGAGTCGTACGGATGACGAGGTTCTTCTGGAACGGCTCGATTTTCGCCGGGCCGGCCGTGGTCAGATCCCAACTTTCGTAATCGACGTTGTCACGGATGATTTCCATGAGGGTGTCGAGGTTTTCCAACTCGTCCTCGCCGTAGTCGGGACCATCACCCCCACCACCACCGCCCATGCCACCACCACCGCCGCCGCCGCCGCCGAAGCCGCCGCCGCCGAGTCCGCCGCCGCCGCAGCCGAAGTTGCCCAGGTCAAGCGTCGGGGCATTGTCGAAATCGGGGATGGGCATGATGATGTCGCGAACGTCATAGACGATCGGGAACATGCGAGAGTAGTTGTTGAACTTCTCCCTGGTCGAGATCTGGACCATGCCGTCCTCGACTCGCCAGGCCGGGTGATTGTCGTCGTTGCCGTCTCCCATCGGAGTATCTCCGGGAACCTGCTCGAGCATGAGCCTCATGGCGATGTCGAGGGGGACCGGGCCGATGTCGACGGTCACGCCCGTGTCGCGTTCGACACCAAGTTCAACGAGGCTGGACCAGTCGACGTAGAACTTCAGGTCCGATTCCTTCTCGAAGAACTCGATGACCTGCTCGAATGGAGTTCCGTTGAACTCGACGGGAGCGGTAGTCGTATCCGCGAGCTTGTCGAGAATCCGCTTGTCCGCCGCCGGGGGGACGTACCCGCCCTCGATGCCGCGACGATGGGTGATCTGCGGCCAGTCCTCGGGATAGGCCATCATGCCTGAAAGCGACTGGTCGCCCTCACCCGTGACATTCCTGTGGGGAGGAATCAGTCCTTCCCGCACGCCGATCATCTCGTGGGCGTAACTGACACCTCGCTGCTTCTCGAGGTCGGAGAACTGCCTGTAGAGCTCGGTCGTCGTGAAGGCGTCCCGGAGCATCAGCGCCGACGGATTGTTGGGATCGACGAAAAGAATCTCGTCGATGACCTGCAGCGCCTCGGCGTACTTGAGTTCCTGCTGGAGTTGACGAACCCGCTTGAGGTTCTCGCGAACGATGCGATCACGCTCGGACTGGGCTCGTTGCTCGCTCTCGATACGGCTTGACTCGGCTTCCACACGGGAGGCCTGTTCCTTCAGGAGCCGTGCACTGACGCGCATCGAACCGATGTTCGCGATGAGTTCCTCGGCCTTCGAGTTCATCTCGCTGTACTCGGCCTCGCTGAGATACTGGCGTCGCTGCCGCAACTTGATCTGGGCCGTGAGAATGGCTCGATCGGCACCGACGAACTCCTCCTGATCCACGAGGTCCTGGGCATGCTGGTATGACTCGTTGAACTCGACGACGGCACGCTGTCGCTGTTCACGCAGCTGCTGCTCGACCGAGGACATGCCGACGCCATTCCCGTTGGAGAGCATGGAACCCTCGTTGAGCATGTTCATGCAGACCTGGTAACCGCGCTTGGCCGCATCATTGCCGGGCTGGACCTTCAACGCCTCGGCGTACTTGTCCGCCGCCTGTCGCCATCGGCCCTCGTTGGCCAGTCGCTGAGCAGAGAGGACCATTGCATTGACCCTGGCCTCGAGTTCTTCCGCGGATGACTCGGCCTTGTCCGGAACGCTTGCCGTCGTTGTGGCTCCGCCTGCATCCGAATCCTCCTCGGTTGTCTCGTCATCGGCCGGTGGATCACTTGAAGGTGCCGGTGCCGGTGCCGGTGCTGGTGGCGGCGCGCCCTGATCGCCCGTGTCTTCGCCGAGCACGCTCATGCACAGGTCATACCCCTTCTGCGCTTCCTCGTTTCCAGGCTGAAGTTTCAAGGCTTCCTGGCACTTGTCGGCTGCTTCCTGCCAACGACCTTCGTGCGCAAGATTCTGCGCTTCGACGATCAGCGCGTTGACCTGTGCGTCAACATCACCGGATGATTCACTCGGGGGCGGCGCAGGATCTTCAGATTGTGCAGTCGCTGGAAGGCACAGCCCGAAGGACAGGCCCAGGACCACGGGGCAGAGAAAATGGGTATGCAACCGATCTGAAGACAACTTCATGCGTTTCTCCCATCGCGAGTGTTCTTCGCGATTCGTTCAGGGCCCTCGCGTGGAGGTCAACCCCGGCTCCTCGACCATGTTCAGAGCCCATGTTCGGATGGGCTCAACCCGCAGTGATGACCACGGGAAGCCCGAAGTCTACCCCGCGAGCGGCCAGATCCGCAAGCACACAGCGGAACCGCATTTTGCGTTTTTTTCGTCTGGGAAGCCGGGTATCAGGCCCCAGCTGTCGAGGTCGATCGTGGCGAGGAACTCGAGGTCCGAGCCTCCTCCATCAGGGCCGTAAACCGCTCGAACAGGTGGGCCGCATCATGGGGCCCGGGAGAGGCCTCAGGATGGTATTGGACTGCAAAAATAGGCTTGGATCGGTGCCTGAAGCCCGCTACCGTCCTGTCATTGAGGTGGACGTGAGTGACCTGGCAATCCAGGGCCTCCAGGGAGGACCAATCGACACAGAAGCCATGATTCTGGCTCGTGATCTCCACCCGGCCCGTATCCATGTCTCGAACCGGCTGGTTTGCTCCCCGATGGCCAAATGGCAGTTTCCAGGTGGTCGCCCCCAGAGCCAGGGCCAGCAACTGGTGCCCAAGGCAGATCCCGAAGGTCGGGACCTCCCCTGCAACAACCTTGAGCGTTTCAATCAGGGGCTCTACGGCTGCCGGGTCTCCCGGGCCGTTTGAGACGAAGAGCCCATCGGGTTTCTCTGCCCTGATGGCCTCGGGCGTGGTGTTCCATGGAAGCTGGATCACCTCGCAGCCCTTGTCTACGAGATGTCGATAGATGTTTCGCTTGGCTCCACAGTCGATCGCGACGACCCGGTAGTCGGGTTTCCCGGGTTCCGATCCCTCGGGCGTCATCGTGGCAAAGGGGCCAAGCCCCGAATCCCAGCCATCGCCACTGGATTGACACGCCTCGGCGGCCAGGTTCCGGCCCGACATCGATGGCCACTCCCTCACCTCCTTCAACAGGTCCTCGACGCTCCTGCTCATGTCAGTGGTGATCACCCCGCGCATCACGCCCGCGGTACGGAGCCTGCGAACGAGCGCACGTGTATCGATGCCGCTGAGGCCCGCGATCCCATGGGTGCTGAGCCAGTCACCGAGCATCGACTCGGAACGGAAGTTGGAATCAAGACGCGAGGCCTCGCGAATCACGAACCCGGCGACCTGCGGACGGGTCGATTCCACGTCGATCGAGTTGACGCCGTAGTTTCCGACCTGAGGCGCCGTCATCACGAGGATCTGGCCGAGGTAACTCGGATCGGTAAGCGCTTCCTGGTACCCGGTCATGGCCGTGTTGAAGACGACTTCACCGAACCCGGTGACGGGTTTCTCACTGCAGGCGAAGGCCTGGCCTGAAAAAACGGCCCCGTCCTCAAGAACAAGGCGCGCGGTCGTCACAGTGGTGTCCGGCATGTGGGTATTGTACTGGAGTCTCAGCAGTCAGGCACCCCATGAACTCCCTCTTTCCACAGGAACCGAATGCCGGCTACGCGCAGATCGCCGTCGAGCGCGGAATCGACCGCTACCCCGATGGCCTGACCTACGCGATCCCGCGCGAACTGGCCGATCTTGAGACCGGTGAACGAGTCGTCGTGCCCCTGGGACGAGGAAGCACCCCGGTCGCCGGCTACGTCGTCGATCGGGTCCTCGAGCCCTCGATGGATCCTGACAACGTGAAATGGATCCTCCGGCGGGACGGATCGGCCCGGGGCCTCCCCGCCGACCTGATGGGCGTCGCCAGGTGGGTTGCGCAGTACTACCAGGCCCCCCTCGGCCTGACCGTGGCTGCGATGCTCCCCTCGGCGGTTCGACGAGGGGTAGGTTCGGTCAAGAGACGCCTCCTGGACCTCGCCCCGGATCCCCCCCGTGACATCAAGCCGACCACGAAGCAGCAGCAGGTGCTCGATGCGCTGCAGGCGCTACCAGAACAGGAACGCCCGGTTGAACTGTTGCGGCTGAAGGACATGGCCGGCATCCGGACAAGCGGACCCGTCGATCGGCTCCTGCGCGACGGATTCCTGCTCGAGCGACGCCGAACCGAGATCGAGGCGAAGTGGCGCACACCTCCTCCCGGTGAAATCGTCCCGGACGAACCGACCCCGGCCCAGCAGAACGTGATCGATTCCATCGGCTCCCACCTCGGCGAGGGATTCTCGACGCACCTGCTGCTGGGCGTCACCGGTTCAGGAAAGACCGAGGTCTACATCCGACTCATCGAGCAGGTGCTCCAGCAGGGCCGTGTCGTGCTGCTGCTCGTTCCCGAGATCGCGCTGACACCACAGACAGGCGGTCGCCTCATCGGACGCTTCCCCGAACATCGCGTCGCGGTTCTTCACTCAGCGCTGACCGATGCGCAACGACACCAGCAGTGGTCACTGGCCGCCGCGGGCGAGGCCGACATCGTCCTCGGAGCCCGCAGCGCCGTCTTCGCACCCATCCCGACCGATCGCCTCGGCCTGATCATCGTCGACGAGGAACACGACAGTTCCTACAAGCAGGAAACGACACCGAGGTACAACGGACGTGACACCGCCATCCGACGTGGGCAACTGGCCGGCTGCCCCGTGCTGCTCGGGTCGGCGACACCATCCCTCGAAAGCTGGTGGAACGCGACCCGCCGAGGAGTCTCGCAACTGCATCGCCTCCCCGAGCGTGCGCCCGGTCTCGTCGTGCCATCCGTGCGCATCGTCGATCTCGTGGAGGAACGCAGGCAGGCACGACGGGGACACCAGTTGATCGGGCCGACACTCGCCAGCGCCATCACCCGGACCCTCGATGAGGATCACCAGGTCCTGCTCCTCCTCAATCGCAGGGGGTGGGCGAGCTACGTCTCCTGCAGCAGCAGGTCATGCGGATGGATGATGAACTGTGAACACTGCGATGTCCGCATGGTCTTTCATCGCGCCGGAGAGCTTCCGTCCGGCGGCTACCTCAGGTGCCACCACTGCAATACGGAAGTGCGACTTCCCGCGACCTGTCCCGACTGCGGCAAGGGCGTCGTGAAACTCGGCCTTGGAACACAGCGCATCGAGGCCGAACTCCAGGAACGATGGCCGGCGCTCTGCGAGGGAGGAACCCTCAGGCGGGTCGATTCCGACTCCATGCGATCGATGCAGGACTTCCACGACGCCCTCGGAGATTTCGCCTCGGGGCGGATCAAGCTGCTCGTGGGCACCCAGATGATCGCGAAGGGACTTGATGTTCCGGGGGTCAGGCTCGTGGGCGTCATCGACGCCGACACCGCCATGCACCTTCCAGATTTCAGGGCGGTCGAACGCACCTACCAACTCGTCAGCCAGGTCACCGGACGGTGCGGACGTGGCTCGGCAGGTGGACTCGCCGTCATCCAGACATTCGATCCCTCCTCCCCCGCCATCACCATGGCGGCGAGGAACGACTACGACGCTTTCGCGGAAACGGAACTGGCCGATCGCCAGCAGCTTGGGCTGCCTCCAGCCACCCGACTGGCGAGGATCGTCATCCGGGATCGAAATCGAGATCGCGCGACCGAGGCCGCCACGAGAATTGCGCGTCAACTGCAGGATCTGGCCGAACCGGACATCACGATCAGGGGCCCATCAACCTGTCCCATCGCCCGCATCGCGGACGCATGGCGTGAGCAGGTCGAGGTCCTCGCTCCCTCCGCATCAAGGCTCCAGGCACTGCTGACCCGGGCGAGAGAACGACTCCTCCTTGAACCGGCTTCCAGGTTCCAGGTCGACGTGGATCCTCGAAACCTGCTGTAGAACGCCTACCCACTTGAATCATCCAGAACGTTTCCCCGCGGGAGGTACTGCCCACCGCAAGTTGGTAGAATCCCCAGTCTTTCCGGCCCCGTGCCCTCCCAGGAGCCCCAGAAAAGGCAGTTCGAAGGTGCTTGACGTACCTGGAGAACACAGAGAGATCCAATGAGCGGCGAGACCAATCGGCCAGATGCCGACCTGGCGAACACCAGGAACGGACCACCACCATCGATCAATGGGTGGAATGGCCGCTACGTGGAGGAGCTCTACCAGCAATGGCTGGAGGATCCAGAGTCCACCTCCGGCGAATGGACTCGTTTCTTCGAGGGATTCGATCTGGGCATACGCCAGGCGCCCGATCCAGATGAAGAGGCCACACCTTCTTCCGGAGAGACATCGCTTCCGGCGGCCGTAGGACATGGCGTCGCACAGCATGCCGTCGATCGGTGCATCGAACGGTATCGCGACCTGGGTCACCTCGGCGCCCACCTCGACCCGTTGTCGGAGGCCCCTCCACTCCCGCCCGAACTCGATCCGGCGGCGATGGGCCTCGACGCGAAACTCCTCGACGCGACGGTTGATCCACGAGATGTGCCCATCGAGGGCGCACCCTCCGCCGGAACCGTTCTGGAAGCGCTCCGGCGCGCCTGGTGTGGAACACTCGGGGCGGAAGTGTCGCACATGCGCAATCTCGAGCAACGCAACTGGGTCATCGAGCGTGTAGAGCAGCTGCCCCGGGCAGGGGATCTCGACCATGCGATCAGGAAACGGATCCTGAGGGAGCTCGTGCAGGCGACGGGTCTGGAACAGTTCCTGATGCGCCGATACATCGGGAAGAAGTGGTTCAGCCTCGAAGGAAATGAAACCCTCATCCCGATGCTCAATGAACTTCTCGTCGAAGCTTCCTCCGATGGCGTCGAGGAACTCGCCTTCGGCATGGCGCACCGTGGAAGAATCAACGTCCTCGTCAACATCCTCGAGAAGAGCTACGAGCAGCTGTTCACGGAGTTCGAGGAAAGCTGGGCGGAGGATTTCCTCAATGCAGGCGGCGATGTCAAGTACCACCGCGGGTACAGCAGCGACGTCGTCACGGATGCGGGCGTGCAACTGCATCTTTCCATGTCATCCAACCCCTCCCACCTGGAATGGGGACACCCGGTCACCATCGGCCGCGCACGTGCGAAACAGCGACTGCGAAACGACGATGACCGGCAGCGATGCATCCCGGTCCTGATCCACGGCGACGCCTCCTTCCCGGGCCAGGGCATCGTCCAGGAAACGCTGAACCTCTCCGAGCTCGATGGCTACGAGGTGGGTGGAACGATCCACCTGATCATCAACAACCAGATCGGGTTCACGACGGTACCGGAGGATCTGTTCACGGGAAGGTACTGCACGGACATCGCGCGCGGCATCGACGCACCGATCTTCCATGTAAACGGCCACGATCGGGAAACCTGCATCCAGGTGATGCACATGGCCTACGAGTACCGCCAGCGATTTCAGCAGGACGTCGTGATCGACCTCTACGGATACCGGAAGTACGGCCACAACGAAACGGACGAACCGGCCTTCACGCAGCCGGAGATGTACGCGGTGATCAAGGACCAGGTGCCCGTCGTCGAGCAGTATGCGACGGCCCTGCTCGAACGTGAAGTCATCACGCGAGAGGAATACGACGACGCTCGTCAACGGCTTCAGAACCTGCTCGACGCCTCCCAGGAACGAACGCGGGAGCGACCCATCGAACCCGTTCCACCGGCCTTCGACGACAACAGCACCTGGGCCGGGCTCTCCCCGCAGTACGACTGGACGCCGGTGGATACGTCGGTCACGATCGAAACCCTGCAGGAGGTGGCCGAGGCCCTTGGCTCCTCCCCGGATGACCATGAACCGCACCGGAAACTCGAACGGATTCTCACCTACAGGGGCGGGGGCATCGAGGCCGACGAACCCCTCGACTGGGGCCTTGGAGAACTCCTGGCCTATGGAACCCTGCTTCGTGAGGGAGTTCACGTCAGGCTCACCGGCGAGGATGTCCAGCGTGGCACCTTCTCGCATCGTCACTCCGTCCTCGTCGATTCCTCCACCGGGGAAGAACACCTTGCGCTGAACCACATCTCGGAATCACAGGGGCGCATCTGCATCTACAACAGCCCCGTGACCGAGGGAGGCTGCATCGGATTCGAATACGGCTACTCCCTCGGCGATCCCAACATGCTCGTCGTCTGGGAAGCCCAGTTCGGAGACTTCGCCAATGCAGGGCAGGTCTTCTTCGACCAGTTCATCGCATCGGCGGAGAAGAAATGGGCTCGATCGAGCGGCCTCGTCCTGCTGCTCCCCCATGGGTACGAGGGCCAGGGACCGGAACACTCCTCGGCGCGGCTTGAACGGTTTCTCCAGCTCTGCGCCTCGGGCAACATGGAGGTCGTCAACCCGACGACCCCTGCGCAGTTCTTCCACATGCTGCGCCGGCAGGTCAAGCGCAGTTTCCGGAAACCGCTCATCGTGATGACGCCCAAGAGCCTCCTGCGGCACCCGTCCGCACGATCATCCTCGAGCGAACTCGTCTCGGGCCGGTTCCAGCACGTGATCGATGATCCCACGAAGCCGGATCCGGCGAAGATCGACCGTGTGCTCTTCTGCACCGGCAAGGTCTACTACGACCTGGTCGCGCATCGCGAGAAGGTCGGCGCCGCGCACGCCGCCATCGTGCGCATCGAGCAGCTCTACCCCTTCCCCGTGGTCGAGGTCAACGCGATTCTCGAACGCTATGCGGGCATCCGGAAGATGTCGTGGGTCCAGGAGGAACCACGGAACATGGGCGCATGGGGCTTCATCAACGAGCAGTTCACCTCGAGGCTCGGAACACGGCTTCGCTACGTCGGACGACCCGAGAATGATTCACCAGCCGTGGCCTCCACCAAGATCCACGCGGCCGAACAGCACCAGTTGCTCGTGGAAGCGATTGGAATCGATCCATCCAGGACCACCCCTCCACCGGCCTGAGCGCCTACCCTGTCACTCTGACCAGGAGCACCACCTCCCATGCCCATGGACATCATCATTCCGAGTCTCGGTGAATCGATCACCGAGGTCCGCCTTGGGGCCTGGCTCCAGAACGATGGTGACTGGGTGGACCGCGACACCCCCCTCGTGGAAATCGAGTCTGACAAGGTCACGCAGGAACTGCCCGCTCCGGCGGCAGGCAGGCTCAGCATCAGCGAGCAGACCGGCACGGACCTGCCAATCGGCGCGACGATCGGTTCCATCGATACCGAGGCCGCTCGGCCGGAGGCGGCCCCTGAGCCGGCCCCGGCTGATGCAAACCGGGATCTCCCCGAAGCGACTCCGGATACACCCGCCACGCGGGTCGAGATCGCCACCGAGACAAACTCGGCCTCACCCGTTCCACCGAAGGCGACTCCCCTGGCCCGCAAGGTCGCCGCCGACCGGGGCGTCAAACTCGACTCCGTGGAAGGCTCCGGGCTCCATGGAAAGATCACGAAGGCCGATGTCCTGGAATCACCTGCAGAGCCGCCGAGCCGTGAAACGGTCGAGGGCGATGCACTGGTCATCGGTCGGTCCGAACGAAGGACGCGCATGTCGAAACTCCGACAGCGCATCGCCGAGCGACTCGTGCTTGCGCAACGGACTGCCGCCATGCTGACGACGTTCAACGAGGCGGACATGACCAACGTCATCCGACTCCGGAAGCTGCACAAGGAGGAGTTCAACGATCGCTTCGGCGTGAAGCTCGGATTCATGTCCTTCTTCGCGAAGGCGGTCGTCTCGGCCCTGCGTACCTACCCGGCACTCAACGCCTTCATCGATGGAGACGAGATCGTCGAGCACGACTACGTCGACCTGTCTGTTGCCGTGGGCACGGACAAGGGACTCGTCGTCCCGGTGATACGCAATACCGACCGGATGACCTTCGCCGAGATCGAGGGAAGCATCCAGGACCTCGCCGGTCGTGCGCGGGATGGAAGCCTCGGCATCGACGACATGACCGGCGGCACCTTCACCATCAGCAACGGTGGCGTCTATGGATCGATGATGTCGACCCCGATCCTGAATCCACCCCAGTCGGGAATCCTCGGGCTGCACCGGATCCAGAACCGGGCCGTCGAGCATCCCGATGAACCCGGAACGGTCGCGCTGCGGCCGATGATGTACCTCGCCACGAGCTACGACCATCGCATCGTCGACGGAGCCGAAGCCGTCGGCTTCCTCGTGCACGTCAAGGAGTGCATCGAGAACCCGGAGCGACTGCTGCTCGAATCATGATCCGCTTGAACGGGCGATGATCGAAAGCAGTCCTATGATGAGAACCATGAGGATGTAGAGCATCCAGAACGCGGCCTGGATCGAGGACAGGACCGTCCCGATGATGCTGCAGATCCTCCCCCCTTCCAAGAGGCCTCGGCCCTCCAGGGCCGGATTCAACTGCAGTTCGCGCGATCCTGCCCTGGCGCGCGCGATCCCGATGAAACCAAGCACGAGCCCCACGGGAAAACAACCCGAAAGCATGATGCTCAGGATCCCCAGCACAAGGGCGGGGGTCGCATGTCTTGATGGCGATGGTGGAAGTTGTGCAGGATCCATGTCACCACATTCTATTCCGGAAGAAGGTGGTGCATCCGTGTAGTCTGTTGGGCATGTATGAACACGTCCCTGTCCTTCCCGGGGAAGTGATGGACCTGCTCGCCCCGGCGCCAGGCGAGGTCGTGGTCGACGCGACGGCCGGACTCGGTGGTCACGCCTCGATGTTCGCCGATGCCCTCGGACCCGATGGCATCGTCGTACTCATCGACCTGGATGCAGGGAACCTGGAACGGGCGACCAGGAGACTCAAAGACGCCGGATGCACCGTCCATGCCGTCCACGGGTCGTTCGGGCGGATCCACCACCATCTCGAGGACCTGGGACTCCGGGCGGACGTCGTCCTCGCGGACCTTGGCTTCGCCTCCAGCCAGATGGATGACCCCGATCGTGGCATGGGATTCCGGAAGGATGGCCTCCTGGACATGCGTTTTGACCAGAGCCGGGGCCAGACGGCCGCGGAACTGCTTGCCACCTGCAGCGAGGAGGAACTGATCGAGATCATCGGTACCCTCGGCGAGGAGCCCCTGGCGGCCAGGATCGCCCAAAAAGTTGTACTGGAGCGTGCCCAGAGGCCGATTGAGATGACGGGACAGTTGGCACGACTGGTCCGAGATGCGTACGGTCGCCGGGCAGCGACCTCTCGTCTGGATCCCGCAACCCGCACCTTCATGGGGTTGAGAATTGCGGTCAATGACGAACTGGCGGCTCTGGAAGCATTCCTGGCAGCCATCGCCCGAGGCGCGGAGGCAACGGCCTCCGGTGGATGGTTGAAGCCCGGCGCCCGAGCCGGAATCATCAGCTTCCACAGCCTCGAGGATCGCCCGGTGAAACACGCCTTCGCGGACCTTTCGCGGCGGACACTTGCGACGCTGGTCACGCGACGACCGGTGACGGCCTCGGAGGCCGAGCAGCAGGAGAATCGACGGAGTCGATCCGCCAAGCTTCGAGTCATCGCACTGTCCTGAAGAGCCCACGGACCCGGCATGCATGGATGCAACCGGACGGGCAGGAACTCGTGCCGCGATCGCGGACAGCAAGGATGCTGCAGGCCATGAGCCGTGAGAACAAGTTGGCCCTGATCATCGGTTTCGGACTCGTGCTCTTCGTCGGCATCCTCGTGTCGGATCATCTCTCGGCAACCCAGCGGGAACCGACCTCGAACCTCCATGCGAACATCGATATGAACCGACTCGATCCCGGACCGGTCGGCGTGCTCATCGAGTTCGGAGACCACGCGGAAAGTGCGGACCTGGACATGATCCCGGACCCCGCGATCACATCCTCGACACCGAACCCATTGCCCCCGCAGCAGGCCATGCACAGGGTCACCGAAGGTGAAACACTTCGATCGATCTGTCGCAACTGGTACGGCAATGACGAACTGGCGAATGCACTCGCCTCGTACAACCAGCTTCCCGATCCAGATGAATTGGCACCGGGGACCCGCCTGCTCATGCCCGGCGCAGGCGAACTGGCTGCTTCAAGTCCACACGAGATCACCATGGGTGCGCCGGTCGAGACCGGTGGGTTGATGACCATGGGCACCTACACGGTCCAATCCGGAGACACGCTCTCCGAGATAGCCCAGAAACTCATGGGAACGGCTCGAGCAACGGTCACCCTCTACGAGATGAACCGCGATGTCCTGCCCGACATGAATGCGCTGCAGGTCGGCATGGTCCTCCAATATCCCCTTCCCTCGAGCTGATCTGCGCCATGTTCGCGAAACTGATGGCCATCATCCTCGTCGCTGGAGCCACTGCACTGGCTCTCCTCGCCAGCAGGCAGTCCCAGATCGAGAGCATCAACGCCATGACCAGTGCACATCGCACCATGCTTACGCAACGAAGGATGGTCTGGCAGCTCCGCCGCCAACTCGCTGAAAGCCTCGGAAGCGAGCGACTGCGCGAACTCATCGCCCAGGACGAAGACGAGTGGGCACGCATCACAAGGCCCTGGATGATCATCGACTTCCCACCGGAGCAGACCGCCGGGGGGCCCGGGCGTGGTTGAAGACGCACATGCCCGCCAGTGGCAATGTCGCCGGATCCAGAGCTGGGCGACCATCGGCATCACGCTCATCTGCCTGATGCTCACGGGGACCGTGTTTCGAGTCGTCCAGTTGAAGATCCAACCTGATCCTCGACTGGCCAAGGCGGCGGGCACAACCGAATCGACCCTCCGTGAACCGGGGAGACGAGGTGACCTGCTTGATCGAAGAGGACGGATTCTCGCAACGAC
>PBMX01000015.1 GCA_002722935.1 Phycisphaerae bacterium
AATCTACACCGTGAATCGTTCGACGTTCATCGACAAGAAGTCGAGAGAACAGTTCGAGATCCGGACACACAAGCGCATCATCGACATCAGTGAACCCAATGCCCGCACCGTCGAATCCCTGAACAGGCTCGTCGTTCCAGCGGGCGTTTTCGTGAAGATCAGGGCCTGAACATGAGCGCGATTCTTGGATACAAACTCGGCATGTCACGCTGGTTCACGGAGGATGGTGAGAACATTCCCATCACGATCATCCAGGCCGGTCCCTGCAAGGTGACGCAGGTGAAGACGACCGACTCCGACGGCTACGACGCCGTGCAACTTGGTTTCGATCCAGTCAAGCCTCGTCGAAGTTCGATGCCGGTCATGGGTCATGACGCCAAGGCCGGAACAGGTCCGCTGCGACATCACCGCGAGTACAGGTGTGATGACTCGGGTCTTGAACTCGGTGAGACCGTCGAAGTCAACTGCTTCGAAGTCGGCCAGTACGTCGACGTCGAGGGAACTTCGAAGGGCAAGGGATTCCAGGGCGTCATGAAGCGGCACAACTTCCGCGGACTCGAGGCGAGTCACGGCGTCAAGCGCCGCCATCGTTCACCGGGTTCCATCGGTGGTCACTCCGCCAACCTCGGAACCGGGCCGAAGATCAAGAAGGGCAAGCGCATGGCGGGCCACATGGGCGATCGCCGCGTGACCACCCGAAGCATGGAAGTCGTCGCGATAGATGAAGCAAACAACCTCCTCATGGTGAAGGGGACCGTACCCGGTTCTCCCATGAGCGTGGTCCTCATTCGTGAAGCCGTACGGCTGAACAAGCAGAAAGCGAGCAGAGCAAAGAAGCGAGCCAGCTGACCACGGCTGGTGGTTGTCAAGGCCCCCTCCGGACTGGAGCGTGTGGAACCAGGCAACCGTGACAACGACGGACCCCAGATGCCGAGTCGACGTACTGCCCACAGGGAGTACAAGGCGAAGACGCAGACCAACTGCACAGGTGCAATGAACCGATGATCGAACTCCCCATACATGACAGAACGGGCAAGAAGGTCGAGACACTCTCGATCGATGAAGCTGATCTCGGAGGCGAGGTCCGTCCGAACCTGCTGAAGCAGGCGTACGTGATGTTCCATTCCAACAGGCGACAGGGTTCGGCTCGAACCAAGAGTCGTGGCATGGTCGAGGGTTCGACCAGGAAACTGTATCGCCAGAAGGGGACGGGCAATGCCCGAATGGGCACCGTCCGCACGATCATTCGTCGTGGCGGCGGCGTCGCCTTCGCCAAGACCAAGAAGACGGAAACCTTCCGCAAGAAGATGCCCCGTCGCATGCGTCGCCTGGCGAATCGCAATGCACTGCTCGCCAAGCTGGTCGACCAGGAAGTCCTCTGCGTCGATTCACTCGACATGGATACACCGCGGACGAAGGACGTGGAGTCGACTCTCAAGGCCCTCGGCGTCAACCGAACCTGCCTGATCGCCCTTCGCCCGGACCAGCGCAACGTGGCGTTGTCCTCCAGGAACATCGACGATGCGGACACCATCCGCGTCGATCAGCTCAATGCATTTGAACTGCTCAACCACCGGTTCCTCGTCATCGACAAGGCCTCGCTGCAGTCGTTTCTCGACGGCAGCGCCTGGTCGACCGGGAACGGCAGCGACGACAAGGAGGCCGCCTGATGGAAGCCACCACCGTCATTCGAAAACCAATCGTGACCGAGAAGTCCACGTGGTCCTCGAGCATGCACAACCGCTACTGCTTCGAGATTGATCGCTCGGCCGGAAAGACCGAGGTCAAGCGGGCCATCGAGGAACTCTACGGCGTCCGAGTCATCGGCGTCGCAGTACAGAATCGCAAGGGCCAGATGCGCCGGGGCCGGTTCGGGTACTGGAAGACGAGCGGCGCAAAGCGGGCAATCGTGAAGGTCCATCCGGACGACAGGATCGAACTGTTCTAAGCAGGGAAGGACGTTCCCGCCTGAGGGAGCATCGAGAGAAGAACCATGGCCATTCGAGTCTACAAACCTACAACCCCGGGTCGACGCAATGCATCGGTCAACCTCCATGTCGAGGTGACGAAGCGTGAACCGGAGAAGTCCCTGCTTCGTCCGCTGAAGAAGAAGGGTGGTCGAAACAACCAGGGCAAGATCACCGTTCGTGGTCGCGGCGGCGGACACAAGCGTCGTTACCGCGCCATCGATTTCAAGCGGACCAAGGACGGCATCGATGGAACGGTCATCGGGATCGAGTACGACCCGAATCGTTCCTGCCACATCGCGCTCATCGAGTACGCGGATGGAGATCGCCGCTACATCCTCGCGCCCGTGGGACTCGAGCCGGGCATGACCGTGACCAGTTCCGCGGATGCCATCGAGCCGAACGTCGGATGCTGCATGCCGCTGGCACACATCCCCACGGGCCTGACGGTGCACGCCATCGAGTTCGAGCCGGGTCGTGGAGCGGCCCTCTGTCGCTCGGCCGGTGCAGGTGCACGCCTGACGAACAAGGAAGGCCGCTATGCAACCCTCGTCCTGCCTTCCGGTGAGATTCGCCAGGTGCTGACCACCTGTCGGGCCACCCTCGGCCAGGTCGGCAATACGGATCACCAGCTCGTGAAGCTCGGGAAGGCGGGCCGCAATCGCTGGCTCGGACGACGCCCCAAGACACGAGGCATGGCCAAGAGTCACCACGAACACCCGCTTGGCGGCGGCGAAGGTCGGTCCAAGGGTGGACGGACCCCGGCCAGCGCGAGCGGCACGAAATCGAAGGGCGGGCGAACCCGACCCCGAGGCAAATCATCGGATGCACGCATCCTGCGACGCAGGAAGAGCAAGCGATACGGGCAGTTGAAACTCTGACCGAAGGAGATGATCGTCGAGACATCGGCGATTCAACACATGGGACGATCACTGAAGAAAGGTCCGTTTGTAGACGAGAAGCTGTACCGGAAGGTCATGCTTCAGAACGAGGCTGGTACGGCTCGAAGGCCGATCAGGACGTGGGCTCGCGCCTGCACGATCGTTCCCGAGTTCGTCGGCCACACCTTCCAGGTGCACAACGGCCGTACGTTCAACGACGTCTTCGTGACGGAAGACATGGTCGGGCACAAGCTCGGCGAGTTCTCGATTACACGCATCTTCCGTGGTCATACGAACAAGAAGGAAGGCATCAAGAGCTGATCGGCTCATCTTGCTGGGAATACGCAATGGCATACAGAGCTACACACAGGTTTGCACGCATCTCGCCTCGGAAGGCCAGGTTGGACGCGTCGCTCATCCGCGGGATGCGGATCGACGATGCCATGTCGCAACTCGAGGTCTCGAAGCGTCGAGGGGCCTGGTATTTGAAGGCCGTACTGAAGAGTGCCATCGCCAATGCGGAGGAGCAGGAGGCGGATGTCGAATCGCTCTACATCAGCGTCTCCCGCGTCGACGAAGGTCCGGTCATCAAGCGATTCCGTCCGAAGGATCGCGGGCGGGCCCACCCGATCCGCAAGCCGACGAGTCATCTGCACATCGAGCTGGAGGAGAAGAACTGACATGGGACAGAAGGTTCACCCATTTGGATACCGGGTCGGCGTCACAGAGGCGCACAAGTCCCGCTGGTACGCCCCGAAGGCCCTCTTCGCGGAACTCCTCGTCGAGGACTACCGGATCAGGGAATACGTCGATCACCGACTGAATCGAACGCCTCCGTTCGCGGCCGTATCCGACATCCACATCGAGCGGACTCGTGAAGAACTGACCATCCTGGTCAAGACGGCGCGTCCCGGACTCGTCATCGGTCCCAAGGGATCGGAGATCGACAAGTTGTCCAACGACCTCATGGCCCTGACCGGTCGCAAGGTCCAGGTCAAGATCCTCGAG
Organism: Phycisphaerae bacterium; assembly: GCA_002722935.1. Classification (GTDB taxonomy): domain Bacteria; phylum Planctomycetota; class Phycisphaerae; order Phycisphaerales; family SM1A02; genus SP202. Next base: position 3,857 of record PBMX01000015.1, read on the forward strand.
ATCCGGAGCCCCGACACCGATGCCACGCTCATCGCCGAGGCCATCGGTGAACAGATGAAGAAACGTGCGAACTTCCGTCGTCTCCTGAAGCAGCGCTGCGAAGCGGCGATGCAGGCCGGAGCCAAGGGAATTCGCGTGATGGTGTCCGGTCGCCTTGGTGGCGCCGAGATGTCACGCAAGTTCGTGACCCGTGAGGGATCCATTCCGCTGTCCACGCTCCAGGCGAACGTCGACTACGCCTGCGTGCACAGCCACACCACGTATGGAACGATCGGTGTGAAGGTGTGGATCTACAAGGGGATGTACACGGATTCAGAGGAAGAACAGTTGGATTCGAATGCTGCTGGTGCACGTGCACGTGCACGAGGCAGGCGCTGAGCAGACACGAAGGACGTGAAGAGGAGACCATCCGATGCCCCGGATGCCCAAGAGAGTCAAGTTCCGAAAGCAGATGCGAGGCAACCTGCGCGCCCGCGCCAGTCGCGGAAACTACGTTGCATTCGGCGAGTACGGCCTGCAGGCGCTGGAGCCCCACTGGGTCTCCGCTCGCCAGATCGAGGCTGGACGTATCGCGGCGCAGCACTTCCTTCGAAGGCAGGGGAAGGTCGTCATCCGGGTCTTCCCGGACAAGCCGATCTCGAAGAAGCCTCTGGAAACCAGGATGGGCAAGGGCAAGGCGGATGTCGATTACTGGGCGGCACGCGTGAAGGCCGGGACGATCCTGTACGAGATTTCGGGGGTTCCGGAGGACCTGGCCAAGCAGGCCATGTCACGCGTTGCCAGGAAGATGCCCGTCCGGTGTCGTTTCGTAGGTCGTCGACTGTCGGTCTGAGGCCGCTGGAAGCACGAGGAGCAAGAGATGAAGACCGCAGAGATCAGGAAGATGAACGACGAGGACATCGCACTCGAGGTCGCGTCATTGAAGCGAAGGCTCTACGACCTGCGTTGCCAGCAGGTCACGGAGAAGATCCAGAACACGGCCCAGTTCGGGCAGGTCAAGAAGGACATCGCCCGTCTGCTGACGGAGTTGAACGCTCGGGGCGCAGCACGCTGAGCACCATGGCTTCGAGCCGGGATTGGAGTTGAACGTGAGTCATTTGAAGGACATCAAGATTTCGGACAAGGCGCCACGGCGTATCGGCATCGTTGCATCCGACAAGCGGGACAAGTCGTGCAAGGTCACCATCAACGACCTCACGAAGCACAGGAAGTACGGCAAGTACATTCGTCGTCGAACCGTGCTCCACGTCCACGATGAACGGAACGAGGCCAGCCTCGGAGATCGCGTCGAGATCGCGGAATGCCGTCCGATCTCGAAGACGAAATCCTGGGTACTCGTCAACGTGCTGAAGACCGCCACCGGCGTATCGCACACGGCCGTGGACGAGACAGGGGCCGAGGCTCCCGACGTCGCCCACGCCCCACAGGCGGATGAAGACGCCGTCGACGCCGTCGCAGCTGATTCCGGGTCCGAGGAGACAACGGAGGAGTCGCAGTCATGATCCAGAAGGAATCCAGGCTGGAAGTGGCGGACAACAGCGGTGCACGCATCGTCAGTGTCGTCGGCGTTCTCGGCGGTTCGACGGCTCGTGGACGTCATTCACGCCGTTCGGCGAGGATCGGCGACAAGATCGTCTGCTCCGTGAAGAAGGCCATGCCCAACTCCACCGTGCGACCGGGCGACCTGGTGAAGGCCGTCATCGTGCGTACCAAGTATCCGACCCGTCGCAGCGACGGTTCGTACGTCCGCTTCGATTCGAACGCGTGCGTCATTCTCAACCCCGAGGGAAATCCACAGGGTACACGGATCTTCGGTGCGGTCGCTCGTGAACTGCGTGAGAAGAACTACATGAAGATCGTGTCACTCGCATCGGAGGTGATCTGTCATGCCACGGCACATCAAGAAAGGCGACCAGGTCGTCGTGACATCGGGAAATGACAAGGGTTCGGTAGGGGAGGTCCTGAGGGTCCTCACATCGACCAACCGGGTCGTCGTGCAGGGCGTGAACATCCGCGCGAAGCACATGAAACCGTCCCAGCAGAACCAGCAGGGTGGAATCATCCGCAGCGAGATGCCCATTCACATCAGCAATGTCAGCCCGGCCGTCGACGGAAAGCCCAGCAGGGTCAGGTTCGAAACCAAGAAGGACGGCTCGAAGGTCCGCATCGCGGTCCGGAACGGCAAGGAATTACACACGCTTCGAGGCCCACGGGGCTGAGACGGAGATTCGTACGATGATGGTTGCACAGACGAATACACCGCGACTCGAGACGCTCTTTGAAGAGGCCGTCGCGCCCAAACTCAAGCAGGAGTTCGGGCTTTCGAATCCGCATGAACTTCCGAGGATCGACAAGGTCATCGTGAACTGCGGAATCGGCCGATTCCTTGAGAACCAGAAGTTGAAATCGGAGATCCGGGACACGGTCTACGACACGTTGTCGACCATCACGGGCCAGCGTCCGATCACGCTCCTGGCACGCAAGTCGGTTTCGAACTTCAAGGTCCGCGAGGGTGCTCCCTCGGCGATGATGGTGACCCTTCGTCGTGCCCGGATGTGGCATTTCATGGATCGCCTCATCAATCTGGCGATGCCGCGAATCAAGGACTTCCGAGGCATGAAGGACACCTCCTTCGACGAGGCCGGGAACTACGGCCTCGGCCTCACGGAACAGGCCGTCTGGCCCGAGATCAACATGGCGCACGTGAACTTCGTTCATGGCATGAACATCAATATCTGCATCAGCCGGTCGGATCCGGCGAAGAGTCTCTTCCTCCTTCGGGAGCTGGGACTGCCCTTCGTCCGGCACGACGAGGACTGAGCATTGGCAAGGGGATCTCGACGAGATCCGGAATCAGGAGTTTGAACAACCATGGCAAGCAAGCGCGTCTTTGCACGAATGAAGCGGAAGCCGAAGTTCTCGACTCGACATCGAAATCGATGCCAGTTGACGGGCAGGGCCCGGGGGGTCTATCGGAAGTTCGGCGTGAGCCGAATCATGCTCAGGGAACTCGCCCTGCAGGGCAAGATCCCCGGGATGCGCAAGGCGAGTTGGTAAGGACGCGTTCGTCCCGCCTCCCGAAGGAGGCGTGGCGAGTGGGAGAAGCAACGGCATCGGCCCGTTCAAGGGCCGCTTCCTGGAGCAGGAAATGTCACAGCAAGACTTGACAGCGGACATGTTGACCCGGATCCGGAATGCAGTGCGAAACCGCACTGAGCATGTCAACTGCATCAACAACAAGTTGAATCGAGGAGTAGCCAAGGTCCTCAAGGAGGAAGGCTACATCCAGGAGTACGAGGTCATCGAGGATGACCGGCAGGGCATTCTCAAGGTGCACCTGAAGTACGGACCCCGTGGCGAGAGCGTCATCAGGAGGATCGACCGCGTGTCGAAGCCCGGATGTCGCGTGTACCGAGGAGTGTCGGACATTCCTCGTCCACTGCAGGGGCTCGGGATCGCGGTGGTCTCGACCAGCCGGGGCGTGTTGAGCGACCGCCAGTGTCGCGAGGAACGGGTGGGTGGCGAGTTCGTCGCCCTCGTGTCCTGAGAACGAGAGCAGACGACGGGAATACACCATGTCGAGGATAGGCAAACAACCAGTCAACGTTCCTTCGGGCGTCACCGTCGAGGTGAATGAATCCTCCAATTCGATCAAGGTCTCTGGTCCCAAGGGCAACCTGTCCTACACGTGGCACGAGATGATCAGTGTCACGCAGGAGGACAAGAACCTCCTTTGCAGCATCCGCGATGGTGTCGACGAGGGTCGAGCCGCACGATCGCACTGGGGAACCACACGATCCAGGATCCAGAACATGGTGACCGGGGTCAAGGACGGCTATTCAAAGAGACTGAAGATCGTCGGTGTCGGCTGGAATGCCAAGGACCAGGGTCGCCAGATCCAGTTGAACGTGGGCTACTGCCACCCGGTCAACCTCACGCCGCCGGACGGCGTGGAGTTCCAGATCGAACAGAACGGCGACGTCGTCGTCAGCGGACCGGACAAGCACGCCGTCGGACAGTTCGCGGCGAACATCAGGGACCAGCGTCGCCCTGAGCCCTACAACGGCAAGGGCATCATGTATGACGACGAGGTCATCATCCGCAAGCAGGGCAAGATCTTCGGAGCATGAGCAGAAACGCCGATCAGGCGTGAGCCAGGAGACGAATGGCATGAGCAGTTTGAAGAGCAGAAGCGAGCGTCGCACCCGTCGGAAACGGGGAATCCGCAAGAGGATTCTCGGTGTCCCATCGAAACCGAGGTTGTCGGTGTTCCGCAGCTCCAAGCACATCTACGCACAGGTCATCGACGACCTGTCCGGTCGAACCCTCGTATCGGCGTCGTCCAACGAGAAGGAAGGCGGCTCGACGCCCGGCGGCAACATCCAGGGAGCAACCGATGTCGGCAAGCGACTCGCGGAGCGAGCGGTCGGAGCCGGTGTCTCGAAGGTCGTCTTCGATCGAAGCGGGTACCAGTATCACGGTCGCGTTCGTGCACTTGCGGATGCGGCACGGGAGGGCGGATTGAAATTCTGAATCCCTGTCGGGGTTCGGTTCATCCCAGGAATGGAAGGCATCAATGGCAGAGTTTCTTGAAGAATCATCGGGCCTGGAATCCACCACGGTCGGCGTCTACAGGACGGCCGCGACCGTGAAAGGTGGCCGGCGTTTCAGTTTCTCCTCGCTTGTCGTGGTCGGCGATCGACACGGACGGGTAGGGATGGGCTACGGCAAGGCGAACCAGGTCCCCCCGGCCATCGAGAAGGCGCAGAAGGTCGCGAAGCGATCGATGCGTGCGTTCCCGCTCTCCGGACGAACCATTCCCCATGAGGTCGAGGGTCGTTTCGGAGCCTGCAGGGTACGGCTGCTTCCCGCTTCGCCGGGTACCGGCGTCATCGCCGGAGCCGCCGTTCGCGCGATGCTGGAAATGCTCGGTGTCCAGGACTGCCTGACGAAGTCCTTCGGATCGAACAATCCGAAGAATCTCATCAAGGCCGTCATGAACGGACTTGAGCAGCTTCGCTCCAAGGAACTCATCGAATCGCTTCGAGGGACCTCCGTGGGCGAAACACAGGTCGAGGAGATGATCGCGCGAGGCGCGGCGTTCATCAAGCAGCCCGAAGAGGCGAAGTCCGATTCGACGGAAGAACCAACCGAGGAAACCGCGGCAGCGGAAGAAGCCGGGAACTGAACAGCAACGAGTCTGAGAGCATCAATACCATGATGATTCATGACATAACCAAAGCGGCGGGTCGATACAAGACCCGGAAACGAATCGGTCGAGGCCACGGCAGCGGCTCGGGCAAGACCAGTGGTCGTGGACACAAGGGTGCCGGCTCGCGTGCCGGTCACAGCCATCGACCCGGGTTCGAAGGTGGCCAGATGCCATGGGCCCGTCGGCTTCCCAAGAGAGGATTCAGCAACAGCCTCTTCCGTACCGACTACCACGTGCTCAACGTGGGTTCGCTCGAGGCGCACTTCGAGAACGGGGACGACGTCGATGTCACCGTCCTGGCCTCCAAGGGCCTGGTCCGGAACTCCAAGATGCCCCTGAAGATCCTCGGTGAGGGTGAACTGACCAAGTCCCTGAACATCACCGCCACGAAGTTCTCGCGTTCGGCGCTGGAGAAGATCGAAGGCGCCGGAGGATCGGCGACCGCGGTTCCCCTGAAGAAGTGGACGCGGGACAGGACCAAGCCCACGGCCAAGGCGGCTCGAGCCGCAAGGGCGAAGGGCGATGCTGCCGACGCACCCGCACCGGAAGCACCCCCCGCCGAACCCCCGGCACAGGACACGGAGGCAGCGGACTGAATGCACGGTCGCCGGGCGACCGGTTGACCGGGAACTGCGAACTTCATGAAGACGATCATCAACATCCTCCGAATCCCGGATCTGCGCAACAAGGTGTTCTTCACCCTGGGCGTGCTGGTGATCTATCGCCTCGGCTTCTTCATTCCACTGGTGGGAGTCGACCAGTCGGCCCTGGCATCCTTCTACGAGACCCAGCGGGAAAGCGGTTCTGTCGAGGGACTGGGTCGAATTCTCGAGTACGCCTCGATCTTCTCGGGCGGCTCCTTCAGCCAGTCGACCATCTTCGGTCTCGGCATCATGCCCTACATCACCGCGGCCATCATCTTCCAGTTGCTGCAGACCGCGATCCCGCGGCTCCAGGAACTCAAGAAGGAGGGAGCCAGCGGCCAGCAGAAGATCACCGAGTGGACCCGCTATACGACCGTGGCCATGTGCCTCGTGCAGGGCTTCATGTGGATGAAGTTCATGCTGGCGAACAACATGGTCAAGCAGGAGTTTCTCACCTCGAGCAATGTCCTGTTCTTCTATCTGGCGGGCCTGACGGCCCTGACGGCCGGCTCGATCTTCCTGATGTGGCTCGGCGAGCAGATCGACAAGTACGGAATCGGCAACGGTGTTTCCCTCATCCTGACGGCGGGAATCATCGCGAAGATGCCGGATGCCATCAATTACCTGGCGACGCATACCGACCTCTCGCTCCAGTCCGGAGACGGGCAGATCGGAGTCGTCGGAATCCTGTTCCTGGTCTTCGCCTTCATCATCGTGGTCGCGGGTTCGATCCTGATCACGCTGGCGACACGTCGAATTCCCATACAGCAGGCGCGACATACGCGCGGCAGGAAGGTCTATGGCGGACAGAGGCATTTCCTCCCGCTGCGGGTCAACCACGCGGGCGTCATGCCGATCATCTTCGCCAGTTCGCTCCTGATCTTCCCCTCGGCGTTCTTCGGATACCTGGCCTCCTCGGCCTCCCTGGATGCGCCCACCTGGTGGAGGGAGTTGACCTCGTTCCTGAACATCAACTTCCAGATGGGGGAATATCCCTACATCGTCATCGAGATCATTCTCATCTACTTCTTCAGCTACTTCTGGACGACCGTGGTCTTCAGCCCCGAGGACATGGCCCAGCAGTTGCGTGAGAACGGCAGTTTCATTCCGGGCCTTCGCCCGGGACCACGGACTGCAGAGTATCTGGAGACGGTCGTCGAGCGAATCACCTACGTCGGTGCGGGTTTCCTCGCGCTGATCGCGGTCATACCCGAACTGGTTTCGACGTACATGAACATCCCGCTCATGGTCTCCAGTTTCCTTGGAGGGACAGGGCTGCTCATTGTCGTGAGCGTCGGCCTGGATCTCTTGCAGCGCATCGAGGCGAACCTCGTAATGCGGAATTACAGCGGCTTCATGTCCACTGCCGAGGCCGGCAGGGGCGGGCGGCCGGCATGAGTGCACACGGAGTGAACTGAGAAACACGAACATGGCGAAAGAGGAAAAAATCACCTTGGAGGCAGTGGTCAAGGAAGCACTCCCCGACACCAGGTTCATGGTTGAACTTGAGAACGGGCAGGAAATCCTGGCCTACATCAGCGGCCGGATGAGAAAGTTCTACATCCGCATCCTTCCAGGGGACAAGGTAAAGGTCGAGTTGAGTCCATATGACATGACGAAGGGTCGAATCATCTACCGCCAGTAGGTGCAGGCCTCTTCAGAACGAGGATTGGTGAAGTCACATGAAAGTCAAAAGCAGCATCAAACGACGTACCAAGGATTGCCAGGTGGTCATTCGCAAGGGCAAGCGTTACGTCATCAACAAGAAGAACCCCCGCTTGAAGCAGCGTCAGGGCTGAACGCCCTGGCAGGTTCCCGGAGGAACGACCCATGCCACGAATAGCAGGCATCGACATTCCCGAGAAGAAGAAGATCCGATACGCATTGCGCTACATCTACGGTATCGGCCCGAAGTTCGCAGATGACATCTGCGAGGCGGCCAACGTGGATCCGGAAACGCGTGCCAGCGATCTCTCCGAACAGGAAACATCGATGATCGCGTCGATCATCGACGAGAACTACATCGTCGAGGGTGCCCTGCGACGCCAGTTGCAGCAGAACATCCAGCGACTCCGTGACATCCGCTCCTATCGTGGCGACCGGCATCGACGCGGACTGCCCGTGCGAGGCCAGCGGACCAAGTGCAACGCCCGTACCCGCAAGGGACGCAAGAAGACCGTTGCCGGCAAGAAGGGCGTCAAGGGTTGATCTGAAGAACCGGCCGCACGGTGCGGCCATCGTGAGGCGCCTGCCGGGCTCCGGAGAAGGCGTCGTTTCCAGCGAAGAAGGACGAGAATTTCATGGCAAAGAAGAAGATCAGGAAGAACATCGGCAAGGCGATCGCTCACGTGAACGCCTCCTTCAACAACACGATCATCACGATCGCGGACCTCAACGGCGAAACCCTCGCATGGGATTCAGCCGGAACCGTCGGCTTCAAGGGTGCTCGCAAGGCGACTCCCTTCGCCGCCTCCAGGGCCGCCGAACGGGTCGCGTCGAAGGTGAAGCGCATGGGCGTGCACGAGATCGAGGTCCGGGTGAAAGGCCCCGGTTCAGGCAGGGAGTCGGCCATCACGGGGCTCAGCGCCGCGGGACTGGTGATCACCGCCGTCGAGGATCACACGCCGGTTCCGCACAACGGGTGCCGCCCGAGAAAGCAACGCCGCGTCTGACAGGTATTGAACTTCCGCCCCGGACAGAAGGGCCGATCGGCAGGGCAGCAGGAGCCGATTCGGAACCGAGAGACCGGGAGCGTCACTGGTGAAAACTGGTTTCCCGCTGCAACAGGAGTAGAAAGTCATGCATGTACGTTGGAGAGGTCTCGAACTTCCCGCTCGCGTCGACCTGGACGAATCATCGTCGACGGAATCCTACGGTCGTTTCACCGTGGAGCCCTTCGAACGAGGTTTCGGTACGACCATCGGCAACAGCCTTCGCCGGATCCTGCTGAGTTCGATCGAGGGTGCAGCGATCACGCGCGTTCGCATCGCCGGTGCCGAGCACGAGTTCACCACGATTCCCGGTATCACCGAGGACACCACGGACATCATTCTCAACGTCAAGGGACTCGTCGTGAGTCTCGACAGCGACGAGGAGAAGGTCATGCGGCTTTCGGCTTCCGGGCCGGGCGAAGTGACTGCGGACCTGATCGAGGCGGACCCCTCGGTCAAGATCCACAACCCGGGACACGTCATCGCAACGCTGTCCGACGCGGTCGATTTCGAGATCGAGATGGTCGTGACCAGAGGTCGTGGCTATGAGCCGGCGACGGAGAAGCACAAGCGATCCAGCGAGGACCAGTTGATCGGCGAGATCCCGATCGATTCGCTCTTCAGCCCCGTTCGCCGGGTTCGATACCGTGTCGAGGACACCCGTGTCGGCCAGAAGACGAACTTCGACCGACTCATTCTGGACATCTGGACGGACGGCACCCTCGCCCCGGAGATGGCCCTCGTCGAGGCCGCCAAGGTGCTCAGGAAGCACCTGAACCCCTTCGTCCAGTTCGACAGGCTCGGCAACGAGGTGATTTCCGAGGAAGCCTCCGCCGCCGCCGCACTCGATGACGAGTTCCTCAGGAAACTCCACATGAGTGTCGATGATCTCGAGTTGACCGTCAGGGCCAGGAACTGCCTCGAGTCGGCAGTCATTGCAACGGTCGGTGAACTGGTCACCAGGACCGAACAGGACCTGCTGGGAGTTCGCAGCTTCGGCCGCACTTCGCTTCGCGAAGTCAAGCGTCGTCTCGAGGAACTTGGCCTCTCCCTGGGCATGCAGTTGCCCGAGGGCTACGAGGCACCCGCCGTCGAGATGCCGGAGGAGGCAATGGTCGACGATGGCCAGATGGACGAGTACCACAGCACAGATGAACCGGCGGAATCACCGGTCATAGTGGAGGAACCGGACACATTCTGAGGTCCGGGGATCGGCCCGAGTCGATCCAGGAGTGAATACGATGAGAAACAGAATCCAAGGCAAGCAGTTGAACCGCACCAGCTCACATCGCGCCGCGATGCTGCGCAACATGGCGGCGGGCCTCTTTGAACATGGTTCGATCGAGACGACGATGCCGAAGGCCAAGGCCGTTCAGCCCTTCGTCGAGAAGATCATCACGCTTGCAAAGCAGGGCACGTTCAATGCCCGACGGCAGATCGAGTCGAGGTTGAATGATCGCAAGATCCATTCCTGGGTGGCCGATCCGAATGTCCCCGACAGTCGGAAGGAAAACCCGTACTTCGATCTTCCTGACGAGGGAGACATCTCCTTCAACCGCTACGGTGAAGTCAAGAAGGCTCCGCGTCTCGTGCAGCACATCATGAGTGTCGTCGGTCCCCGGTTCAGTGATCGAGATGGTGGCTACACCAGGATCATTCGGACGGGCAGGCATCGCTTCGGTGATGGTGCGGATCTCGTCGTGCTCCAGTTCGTTGGAGCCGAGGAGGGAAGCGAGGCCGGAGGCAACGGGACAAGTGGGCGTCGCCGCCAGGCTGACCGTCGTCAGGCCTTCGCCGCTTCGCTGGGTGTCGAGGTGACACCCGAAGCCGAGGAATCAGCGGCCCCGGCCGAAGAAGAAACTCCGGAGGAAGCAGTTGCGGAAGCACCTGCAGCCGATGAGGCACCGGTCGAGGAAGCAGCATCCGAGGAAACCGCTGCAGAAGAACCAGCAGCGGAGGAGACCCCGGTCGAGGAAGAGGCCCCGGCAGCCGAGGAGGCTTCGGCCGAGGAAGAGGCTCCAGCAGCCGAGGAGGCCCCGGCAGCCGATGATGAGGCTCCTGCTCAGGAGGAGGCTTCAGCCTCCGAGGATGAAGGGGACGAGGACTCCAAGGGCTGATCCAGCCTTTCATCTCGTACGAAATCCACGGCCACCGTCCCAGGACGGTGGCCGTGTTCGTGTGACCCCATGTCGAGGGATGGGGGGTACACTGCCGTCCGATGGCCGATCCGATTGATGTGCTTGAACAGGAAGCCGTGGCAGCCCTGGAGGCGGCGGGAGATCCTGACGCCCTGGAAGCCTGGCGCATCGAGTTCCTCGGCTCCAAGGGTCGCCTCAAGGCCATGATGTCGACCATGCGCGACCTGGGCCCGGAAGAACGGCCCGTCTTCGGCGAACGCATGAACAGGGTCAAGGAGTCCCTCCAGGCGGCCTTCAAGCAGCGATCAACTGCATCCGCCGATGCCATACCCCCCATGGATGTGACGGAACCGGGGACCACGTCGGATCTGGGGCAGCGCCATGTGCTGACGAGAACCATCGACGAGGTGGTCGATGTCTTCGGCCGGATGGGCTTCAGTGTCGAGGAGGGGCCGGAGGTCGAGGATGAATGGCACAACTTCGTCGCCCTCAACATCCCCGAGCATCACCCCGCCCGTGAACCGGCCGAGAACTTCTTCCTCGGCAATGGAAACATGCTCAGGAGCCAGACTTCCACGGTCCAGATCCGGGTCATGGAGCATGCTCCGCCTCCGTTGAAGATCATCACCTGCGGTCGCGTCTATCGCCCTGATACCCATGATGCGACCCACTACAGCATGTTCCACCAGGTCGAGGGCCTCTGCATCGATCGGAATATCACCATGATCGACCTGAAGACGGTTCTCTTCCAGTTCGCCCGTGCCTGCTTCGGCCCGGAGGCCGAGGTTCGCATGCGGCCGAGTTTCTTCCCCTTCACGGAGCCCTCCGCAGAGGTGGACATGAAGATGAAGATCAAGGGCCGATGGCAATGGGTCGAACTTGGGGGCTGTGGAATGGTCGATCCGAATGTCCTGGAGGCGGTCAACATCGATCCGGAGGAATGGTCCGGGTACGCCTTCGGCCTCGGCATCGAGCGGATCGCCATGCGGCGTCACGGCATTGCGGACATCCGCTGGCTGTACGAGAATGACGAGCGATTTCTCCGGCAATTCTGAACCCACGAGGAACGAGGAGCAGCATCATGCAAGACGGATCAACCATGTCAGCGCCTGAAATGGACATGCCTGCCAAGCGATCATCCTGGCCGACCGTGCTGGGCGTCTTAGGAATCGTTCTGGCCTCCCTGGGACTGCTTGGCGGATTCTGTGGACTCCTCGGCGGCCTCTTCATGTCATCCCTGATGGACATGATGGCCAGTTCGATGCCCGAGGACCAGCGGGCCGAGTTGGCGGCATCGATGCCCATGGGTGGATACATGCTCGTCGAGGGGATTGCCGGGCTGGCCCTGGGACTGATGCTCCTGGTCGGTTCGATCCGACTGGTCAAGCGTCGCGCTTCCTGTCGCAGCCTGTTGAATACCTGGGCGATGGTATCCATCGTCTACCTCGTTGCTTCGACCGCCTACCAGATCACGGTCGTCATGCCCGAGATGCATGAGAAGATGGAAGCCTTGCAGCAGTCCATGGTCGAGTCGAAGCACCAGTCTGAATCTTCAGAGGGAGAAACCGCGAGCACGGAACACACCTACATGGAGACCTCCGAGCAGCAGAAGATGTCTCAGCAGTTGGGTGGTTACTTCGGCATGGGATGTGGCATCGTCTTCAACCTCACCTTCATCATCATCATGCTGGTCTTCCTGAACGGCGGGAAGTACCGTGCCGAGATCGAATCCTGGGACGAGGCCTGAAGGGGCCTCATTGGAGCACGTGATGGCCTCGATAGGCTTCCTGGATGAACTCGCCTGGCGTGGCATGCTGCACCAGACGACCGATGAGAAGGGGCTCCCCGCGTTCCTCGAGACACCCGGGCGGGTTGCCTATTGCGGCTTCGACCCCACGAATGACAGCCTCACCATCGGCAACTTCGTGGCCATGAAACTCCTGGCGCACTGGCAGCGATGTGGGCACACGCCGATCGTTCTCATGGGCGGGGGGACCGGCCTCATCGGTGATCCCTCCGGCAAGGATGCCGAGCGACAACTCCTGGATCGCGAGCAGGTCAGCCGCAACATCGAGGGCTGTCGATCCATCTTCGAGCGTGTCCTGGACTTCGACGAATCGAAGCCGAATGCGGCTCGCATCGTCGACAATGCCGACTGGCTCTGCGGACTGGGCTACATCGACATGCTGCGCGACGTGGGCAAGCACTTCTCGGTCAACATGATGATCCAGAAGGACTCTGTTCGCGATCGCCTCGAGAACCGCGAGCAGGGGATCAGCTACACGGAGTTCTCCTACATGATCCTGCAGGCCTACGACTTCCTGCACCTGCGCAGGGAGGTGGACTGCACCGTGCAGGTCGCCGGGTCGGACCAGTATGGGAACATCGTGGCCGGCATCGACCTCATACGACGTGACATGGTCGACGCCCCGGAGGAGGCGCCGAGGGGATTTGGAATCACGGCCCCCTTGTTGACCAAGTCCGATGGTTCGAAGTTCGGAAAGACCGAATCCGGCGCCGTCTGGCTCACTGCGGATCGCACGAGTCCATATGCCTTCCACCAGTTCTGGCTCAACGCAGCCGACGAGGACGCCTCGACCTACCTCCGCTGGTTCACCTTCCTCGAGAAGGAGGCAGTCGAGGACATCGAGCGCCGCCATGCGGAAGCGCCACAGGATCGCCTGGCACAGCGCACCGTGTCCTCCGAGATGACGAGGCTGATGCATGGCCAGGCCGAACTGGATCGGGCCGAGGCGGCGGCCGAGGCCCTGTTCAAGGGGGACGTCTCCGGGCTCGACGAGGGACTGCTCGACGAGGTCTTCCAGGACGTGGCCCACTCGGACCATGCCCGTGGTTCCCTGGAGGGGGAGGGGGTCCTTCTTGCGGATCTCCTGCCAGAGACGACGTTGGCCTCCTCGAAGCGTGAAGCCCGCGAGTTCCTGGGAAATGGTTCCGTCTCGATCAATGGTTCGAAGTTGCCGGGTGAATCGGCGCTTGAACACCGCCTGGGCGTGGACGACCTGCTGCATGGCAAGACCATCCTGCTTCGTCGTGGCAAGAAGACCTGGCACGCAACCCGCTGGACCTGAGGGCGAAGCCTCGCGTCAGGGTGTTTCAGGCGTGGCCGGAGCCGGGGTGGCTTCCACGGAAATCTGGATCGATGGATGGGCGTCGCCATTGACCGAGGCCGTCACCTCCTGGCCGGTTCCATCGGGCAGAAGCGCCATGAAGTAGGCGACGGGTTTCGACTCGAGTCCACGTTCCAGTTCGAGGTTCGAGAGGGGCAGAACGGCGACGACACGGGCGGCGGGTGGTTCGCCATCGGGTCCCGGTTCGAGTTGAGCCGCCAACTCGGTACTCGTTTCGACCTGGACGTTTCGAAGGACGGGCTCGGGAAGGGTGATTCTGAACGCTTCGGCCGTGGCCGGGTTGACCTGCACCTGCACGTAGACCTTGTCGAGATCCACGCTGCTGTACCTGGATACGAGACGGAAGGAGACGCGTGCATCGGCGGGAATGATGGTCACGTCCTGCATCGAGGCGAACTCCTCCGGCAGCTTGATGATCGCATCGACCGTCTTGGCGTCCCCCGGCTCGAGGTGCTGCATGTCCTTGGGGTCCACGACCGCTTCGAGCGTCAGGTTCTCCGGCAGTCTGGCCGCCTCACGGCGAGGAAGGATGACGCGTGCCTCCTTCTGGGAGACGACGGGGTCCTGCACAAGGGAGCCCTCGGGAAGGCGAGGTCGCACGGGGGCCGTGAGTTCCTCCAACTCGGTGATCTTGATGGTCCTGGTGGGTGACTGGACCGACAGGATCTTGACGCCGGTCTTGCTGACCGCGGGGAGGTCGTTGAGACGCTTGGCGAGGTCGTCGATCGAGACCGTTCCTTCCCGGGCTTCCAGCCCGATGGTCAACGCCTCGTTCTCGACGATTTCGCGAAGGCTTGAAACGGACCGGTTCGAGCCGCCCACGGCGAGGGTGACTTCGACCCGGTCAGGTTCGACGGCGAATCGATCCGGATCTGCAACGGCGAAGGCCACCCCGGCGGATCGGAGGGTGGATTCCTGCCGTGTCAGGTCCTCGGCCAGCAGCCAGATGAGGAGGGTGACGATGGTGACCAGGATGAGGGTCGGGAAGTCGACGCGTTTCATGCTGTTGATTCCGTGCTGGTGTCCAGGTCGACGGCGGCGGTGTCCTCGGCGGAGGAGTTGCCGGAAGTCGCATCGACGCTCACCCCCGGTGTCGTGCTGAGGAGTTCCTGGAGTCGTTCGCGGAACTGGTCATGGGGTATCTTCAGTTCGATCGTGCCGTCCACGGCGATGCTCACGTTGCCTGTTTCCTCGGAGACGATGACGACGACGCTGTCGCTTTCCGTCGCGATACCCAGTGCCGCCCTGTGGCGCGATCCATAGCTTGCGGGCATCGAACCTTCTTCCGCCAACGGAAACTGGACGCTTGCCGCAAGAATCCGGTTTCCACGAATGACGACGCCCAGGTCGTGCAGTGGACTGCTGGGCCAGAAGATGGACTGCAGGAGTCGTCCACTGACAGCGGCATCGATGTGCTGCCCTCCGTCCAGGAGTCCACCCAGCTGGACATTCCGTTCAACGGCGATGATGGCCCCGAACTGGTTCCGCGAGAGGAACTCGACCGCTTCGGCGATGGCATCCACCGTCGCCTCCTGTTCACCCTGGGCGGCACGAAGGATCTTCGTCTGCCCGATGCGAATGGCCGCCTGTCTCAGTTCCGGCTGGAAGATCACGATCAGGAGCACCGCGAGCAGTCCGACGAAGTAGTTGAGAATCAGCCGGAGCCGGTCGAAGGAGTCGGTGTTGACCAGGACCAGCCAGGCGATCATGAGAATCACGCCGAGGATCCCGAGACCCCGGATGACACCGGCTCCACGTGTTCCCTGCAGGAAGCGGAACACGAGGTAGACGCCGGCCCAGATCACGGCCAATTCGAGGAGGATCTCCCAGAAAGCGGTCTGAAATGGGTCTGGAATCATGAGTACCTGTTGCTCCGAGGGCTCCCGATGAACAGTATAGGCTCGGTGGTGCGCCAGCATCGGGCGGTGGATTGGTCGGGCCTTGGGGTATCATCCCGGCATGTCCCAATTCGGTTCCAAGTACCACATTGCCCGGGCCACGGGCGAATGTGCCGCCTCCGGCGAGCCCATCGAGCCCGGTTCGCCCTGTATCGCGGTCCTCTGTGACCACGAAGAGGGTGGATTCCAGAGGCTCGATTATTCCGTTGAACGATGGGAGGCGGGCGACCGACCCGATCACCTCTTCAGTTTCTGGCGGACCAGGGTGCCGGAGCAGGGTGAACGCCGGAAGGTGTTCGTCGATGACCAGGTCCTCATGGATATCTTCGAGCGCCTCGCCGAGGATGAGCGACCCCAGCGACAGGCCTTTCGGTACGTCCTCGGGCTGATCCTCATCAGGAAGAAACTGATGCGCTATGCAGGGCGCCGAACGGAGGTCGTCGAGGGAGGCGATGAGGGCGGGTCCGAGCGGGAAGTCTGGCAACTCCGCCTGAAGGGTTCCGAGCCGGATGATCCCATGGTCGATCTCGTGAACCCCGGCCTTGGCGACGACGACATCATCGAGCTCAGTGAACAACTCGGCGATGTACTCCAGGGAGATCTCTAGTCACCAGGCCTGCATCCAGCATGATCGTCCGTGCATTGACTCTTCCCATCGTGCTCATGAGTCTCCTGTCGTGTGCGCCGGATGCTGCGCGGACGACGACTGAACCGATGGAGCAGGCACCTGATCGATCATCACTGCTGATGGATTGGAACCGTCGGGCCGAATCGATCGATGCGATGCACGCCTTGGGCATCGCTGAACTGAGGTGGATCGACGAGGATGGCGATTCGCGCATGGAGCAGGGTGAACTCGACCTCTGGTACGAGGCGCCCGATCGGCTGGCGATCCGGATCTCGAAGTTCGGCGAAACCTACCTCGTCTACGGATCCAACGGTGTCGACGACTGGCTCTATACGAATCAATCGGAGGAACTCGTGAAGTGGCCTTCGGAGAGGGAAGTCGACTTCATCCTGTCGGACATCGATCTCCTCCTGGTCTCGCTCGGGCTTCGTCGCCTTCCCGTGGGCAGCCTTCCAGGGGCTGCCACCTGGGACGCATCGCAGGGTGCCTGGGAGTTCCAGGTCGAGGGGATCTCCGGTGCTCCGGTGACATGGTGGATCGACGAGGGAGCAAAGTTTCCCTCGCGCATGGCGGTCACGGCTTCGGGATACGAAGTCACCATTACCGAGGACCAGTCACGTACCAGGACGGTCAAGCTGCCGGGCACCCCGATCACGGCCAGTCCGAAACTCCCCGGTTCACTCACCATCATGAGCAGGAATGCCGAGGACACCGACTACCAGCGGACCCTTGTCGTCTTCGATGAAGTGAGCGTGGATACCGAGGGTCAGCCCATGGATCGGGTCTTTGATGTGGATGCCATGGAAGCAGGCCTCAAGCCACGCTCGGTCAGGGTTCTCGGAAATGAACCGGTGCCTTTCAACGAGGATTCCAGGCAGTGACCTTCCTCCTCGCGGCGAGCCTGAGCCTGCTGCAGGTGTTCGGCATGGGCGCCTCGCCATCGACGGAGGGGTTGCAGGTCGCAGGTTCCGGAGAACATGCATGGTTCGTATTGCCCGCCGATTCCGAGGAGCCGGCCTGGGACCTGTGCCACTCCGGGCGTCGAAGCGTCGAGCGTGACTACAGGGTGGTCCGTCGATTCGAGGATGCGCCACTGGCAATGGCCGCGGTCGATGACACCCTGTGGCTGGTCTTCGAGGGCGGATCACGCGCCTCGCAGAGGCTCGAGGTCTATCGCCTGCAGGCCCGGTTCCACTCGTCACTCGATCTCTATGCGATGGAGCCGCGCGAAGGTCTCGATGTTCTTCCGCCACTGGAAGCTGTCGAGTCCCTCGTCCAGTTCGCAGGTACCCGGGATGGTCCGGTCTGCATCGGACGTGGGCCCGGAACTGGTGCGGCCTTGACGATGCATCGCCTGGAGAGCGGCCGATGGAATCAGGCGGAACTCCCGGCAACCCTTGATGTCGAGCAACAGATCCTGGCAACGGGGTCCGACCATGGTTTCATTCTCATGGCCGTCGGGGACGGTTCGATCACCACCTGGCGATCGAGGGAGGAGGGATGGGCCGAGGGTCGCATCGACGAGACCATGTCCATCCGTTCTCTGCTCCAGGTCGATGGCCAGCCGATGGTCGTTTCGGCGCCGGAGGGAATGTCTCCTGCACTGGCGTACCTCAGGAGCGACTCACTGTGGCCGCTGGCCCGATTTCCAGTCCCCGCCGGGGACTGGGGACTTGCGAGCCAGCATGGCGAAGTCCTCCTGCTTTCGCTCCTGGAGCACTCGTTGGAGGTCTCGTCAATCGATGCCATCACCGGGACAGTGGAATCCGAAGGTGTTCTGGAACCGGTCTCTGCACTGAGCAGTGGACTCTGGTCGATCGCCATCGCCCTGGGCCTTGCGAGCATGGTCATCATGGTGATCATTCTTGCTCGCGGAAACGATCTCGCGAAGATGCACGTACCCGCGGGATGGTCGGTCCTGCCCCCGATGCCACGTTTGCTGGCATTGCTGGTCGACCTGGTTCCCGGGCTGCTCCTCTTCTTCCTGTTCACGGGGGGAACCGTGCGACAACTCGTGCAGGTTCCGCTCATGAGCCTTCCAACGAGTGAACTGGGTCCCTACCTCTTTCTCGTCCTGGTGACCGTGGGCTGGTGCTTTCTCTTCGAGCGATCAACGGGAACGACCCCGGGCAAGCGACTCGTGGGAGCAGCCGTCCGGACATGCAGTGGTGAACGCGCCCAGACGCGTTCGCTCCTCGTACGGAACATCATGAAGGGACTCGTCCTGCTCGTGCCTCCCCTTGTGGTCCTGGCCCTGCTTCACCCCTTCCAGCAGGGGGTCGGGGACCTCATGGCCAGGACCCTCGTCGTGCGAAAAACGGGCTCTCAGGGGACGACCCAGGCCCCTCGGGACTAGGTTTCCCGGCGCAAATCCTGCTCATGTCCTTCATTCTCGCCGGTCGATAAACGTCTGGCGACGCATGGAGGCGTCGAGGACGTGGCGTGGTGCCGGGACTACCGGTTTCATCGCCAGCAACGACCAGGGGCCCAGGAGGGGGCCAGGAACAGGGAGGTTCCACGCTTGAGAGCGTTCAGCAACGCTCCCCCGTTGATCCAGGACACGTGCACGAAGCAGCCGCTGGACGGCTGTGAGGTGCAGGATCCCGGTGCGCACATTCCGGGGCTTGGTGGAGACGGATGTCCCCAAGCCTGGATCGATGCCATGGATTCCCTGCTCCATGAGCAGGAAGGTCTGCTCACCAGCCTCGCCGGTCTCTCCGGCAGGCAGGCGGAGTGCATCAGTGCAGGCCTGGTGGATGACCTGCTGAACGTACTGGGATCCAGGCAGGAACTGGTGACCCGCTTCCTCGAAGTCCAGGCCGATCTGGTCGGATTGAAGAAGGTGCAGGAGGCGCAGGACCTTGCGATCGATCCGGACGTCCAGGACAGGTTGCACGAGCGGATGCACGCACTGGACCAGCTGCTGCAGGGGGTTCTCGAGCAGGATGACCGTGATCACACCCAACTCCTCCAACAGCGAGTCGTCGTCGAGCAGCATGTCAATCATCTCGACGCGGGTGTACGGGCCAGGGAACGATATGCATCCCTCGACAATCACCCGGCCATCACGGATGCCGATCGGGGAGCACGTGCATGAGCCAGCTGCAGCCTGCACCATCACCGCCCATGCACCCGGCCGAGGAGGTCCAGCTCCTGGAGCTCATGCGTTCCGTCTCGGAAACGGCCGAGCGGCTCCAGTCCACGCACGATGCACTGCAGACCCAGGTCGTGAAACTCGAGCATGAACTGGCCGAGGCCAACGAGCAGCTCCATCGCTCCCGTGAACTGGCTTCGCTCGGAGAGATGGCTGCCGGCATCGCCCACGAGATCCGGAATCCGTTGGCATCGCTCCAGTTGTTCGTCGAGGTCCTGTCGCAGGATCTCGAGGATCATCCCGAGCAGGTCGAGGTGTGCAGGAAGATCCGGGCTTCCGTGTTCCGGATGGATACGATCGTCGAGGATGTACTTCGATTCGCGAGCGAATCAAGCATCCGGTTCGAGCCGGTCCTGTCCTCGAACCTGGTGGGTGCCGTCATCGAGTCCTGCGAAGGGCTGCTCGATACGGCGGGAACGACGGTGCATCTCGACAGCGGCACGGCGCCGATCATCCACGTCGACGCCTCCCTGATGACCCAGGCGATAAGCAACATTCTCCGCAACGCCATCGAGGCGATGGATTCCATGAACCATGGAGACCGGAGAATCGAGATGTCGATCGCCACCAGCCGTGTCCGGTGTCCTGACGCCAGCATGCGTGAACGAGTCGTCATCGGAATCGCGGATCGTGGACCGGGTATCGACGAAGCGGTGATGCAGAAGCTGTTTACGCCGTTCTTCACTACCCGCGAATCCGGGACGGGGCTGGGTCTCGCCATCGCTCACAGGGTCGTGGATGCCCATGGAGGGCATATCAATGTCACCGGGAGGGATGGAGGTGGAACGCGTTTCGACGTGTGCGTTCCACCCGGGATTGATCGATCGGGATATTCAATGGAGACAGCGACATGACACGCATTCTGGTCGTCGATGACAAGGAGATGATGAGAGACAGCGTCGGCGCGATGCTCGCCAGCAAGGGCCATTCGATCGTAGTGGCGGCTTGCGCAACCGAGGCGATCGAGAAGATCGACACAAGGTCCTTCGACGTCGTCATCACGGATCTCCAGATGCCGGACATCGATGGTGTCGGCTTGTTGAAGGAGATCCGTGAGCGGGATGAGACCCTGCCGGTGATTCTCATGACCGGCTTTGGAACGGTCGAGTCTGCAGTCGAGGCTATCAAGCTCGAGGCGTTCGAC
>PBMX01000016.1 GCA_002722935.1 Phycisphaerae bacterium
CCGCGATCCGTTCATGGGCGGCCAGGACGTCCTCGAAGGTTGCAGCGTAACTGGTCATTCTTCACCGAAGACCCGGCGATAGGCCAGCATCAGGGCGGCCCGCGCCGGATCGACGCCCGCCGAGTCCGCCAGTTCGAGCATGGCCCGGACGTTCTCCGCGACCTTCTCCTCGGTGTATTGCTTGGCCTCGGCCACCTTCGCGCGCGTTGCGGCGTTCTCCTCGTTGGTGACCTCGCTCGTCAACTCGATGTAGGCCGCGATCGCTCCACCCGGGTTGGCGATGATGTCCGGGATGACGGTGACGCCACGGGCATGGAGTTCCCGCCTCGCATCGGACGAGCAGGGATTGTTGGCCCCTTCCACGACCGCCGAGGCCGTGACACGATCGACGTTGTCGGACGTGATGACATCATGGACAGCACAGGGAAACAGGATGTCGACCGCCTGCTCGAGCACATCGTCGAGCTCCATGCAGATGTGCGGGCCTTCCTCCAGTGCCTTCCGGGCACCTTCCATGTCCATCTTGATGATCGTGTCACGCAACGCACCCTCGAACTCCGTTTCCAACCGCCAGCAACCGCCGATGCGAGGATCGGCGATGAAGCGGATGGTCATCCCCTGCTCGGCTGCGTACCTGCAGACCGCGGCGCCCATGGCGCCCACGCCCTGGACGGCGATCGTGGCCGAGGATGGACTTCGACCAGTCTCCTCCAGCAGGGTCTTGGCCGCGACGGCGACGCCCAGGCCCGCGATGCCTTCGACGTCGTAGTCGGTGCCACCCATCTCGACGGTCTTGCCGGTGAAGCAGGTGGTCGAATCCAGTTCATCACAGGCCCACAAGCAGTGGTCGGGGTGCGCCCCGATGTCATAGCCGAGGCCTCCCCAGGGCCCTCCATTCTCTCGAAGGGCCGGGGACACGAGTTGAACGAAGCGCCTGTAGCGTGTTTCGAAGTCCGGGGACTGCGGATCGTCCTTCATGCCCGACTTGGCGCCACCGGTTCCGATGCCTGCGGCTGCATTCTTCAGGGTCTGCGTTCTGGCGAGCATTCGCAGTTCGTCGAGGCTCATGCCTGAATGGATTCGCGTGCCACCCTTGCCGACCCGACCGAGCGGGCTGTCCTTGCAATTGAGCGTGCTCCAGACGACGACCCAGCCCTCGACACCGAGTTCCGGATCACGGATCGTCAACTCCATTTCAGGCTCCATGGCCTTGAAACGATCCTCGTACTCCTTCAACCTGTCCTCGAATTCAACGCGATCCATCAGTGCATCCTCTTCAAGTCGCCACTGCCTGCAGGTGAACCGACCACGCCGGGGGAATGTTCCCGACGATCAGTCGACGTTGTCCATTGAGTCGTCCCTCGAGATCTCCAAGGTAGTCGCCATGGGCCTGGAGTGCCGAGCGGCCGCTGCTGCCGACGAAGGGGGCCTTCAATGGACGCATTGCCAGGTATTCGAAGTAGGACAACCACCCGCCGGGCTCCATGACATCGAGCATGATCGAGAAGATCCGGCGCGTCAGTTCCAGCGGGAAGTTGTTGAACGGCAGGCCGCAGACGACCACGTGGTAGGGTCCCTCGAGATCGGCTTCCTCGATCGCACAGGCATGCACGCGAACGACCTGTTCCGGATTCGCGTCGCGATGCGGCTGGAGAAACCTCGATTCGAGCGTTTCCGCGAAGGGGGCGTTGATCTCGACGGCATCGAGTCGATCGCCGGCCGTCATCTGTTCGAGAATTCGACGCGTGAAGGCACCGGTGCCGGATCCAACCTCGAGGATCCGTCGATGTCCCTTGAACTGGGACAGTTTCGACACCATCGACGAAGCGAGCGCGCGTGAAGAAGGTGCCACGGCACCGGTCTGCCTGTAATTCCTGATTGCCTCACCGAGAAAGCCGAGCATGGGAATCTCCGCAGGAGACGCTCTGTCAACTGGCTGCAGGTGCCGTCGTCGCGGCCTCGGACTTCTCCACGAGTGCATCGAACGTGGCCGGATCCTCGATCGCGATCTGGCTGAGCATCTTCCGGTTCAGTCCGATCCCCGCCTGTGAAAGGCCGTTCATGAATCGGCTGTAGCGCGTACCCCGCATGCGGCATGCCGCGGAGATGCGAACGATCCAGAGTCGGCGGAAATCACGGCGACGTGCGCGTCGATCGCGATAGGCGAACTGGCCGGCCCTGAGGAGGGCGACCTTGGCCTGCTGCTTGTGACGACTTTTGGTGCCCCAGTAGCCTCGTGCGGCCCTGAGAATGCGGCGCCTGGCCTTGGTCCTGGCTGCGCCCTTGCGTACGCGTGGCATTGGTCTGCTCCGTACTCGAGTCCTGGTCGGAGCCCCGGTGCTGCCGAGGTCTTGTTCCCGCCAGGAACACCCTTGTTCAGTCGTCGGAGCCCGCTGGAGCCGAGCTGGCGGCTCCATCGCCCGTGACACGAGCGTGCAACATGCGTGCGATCCTCTTCAGGTCGCTGGCATGGGCGTAGTTGGGGGCACGGTAGGAACGAAGCAGGTCGCCGGTCTTGTGGCTCCTGCGATGACGTCCATAGGCACGGCCCATCTTGACCTTGCCTGACTTGGTCATCCTGATCCGCTTGAGCAGTCCCTTGTTGGGCTTGTTCTTCGGCACGATGCGTGTTCCTGCCCCATGGGCGTAGTTGACGACTGACATGGCCCACTCAGTGGGCCGAGTCGCGGAGAATAACAGGAAGTGATTCCCATGTCGAGATGGGAGGTGCTGGAACCCCCCTCAGGGTCCCACGGGATGCGTCAGGAACACATCCGCACGGTCCAGGTGGCGACATTCGGGGTTGGGAATCCGCATGTCGTCGCCCTCGTAGGCATGCCCCTCTATGTCCTGGATGGAGTTGTCACTCAGGAGCAGGCTCGGGGACCAGACGTGCGTCTCGATGAGCATGATCTCGAGGTTGCCCCGCTCCCCCTCGAAGGAGAACTGGCTCACGACCTCACGCGTCATGTAGGGATTCCGGTTGCCCATGAGCACCGTCGTGTCGGGCTGGGAGGCCAGGAAGACATGGGTCCTGGGCTGGGTCTGGTAGGACCAGGGTGATTCGCCGTTCAAGCCTGCAACATCGGATTTCAAGTAGTCCTGTTCGACAAGAGGCTGCAGGTCGAGGCGGTTGGTCGTTTCGCCGAAGAGATCATCCCATTCCGGGGCATTCGTGTTGGCCAGAAGCCCGTCATTGTCCGACGCATTGTTGAAGAATGCACCGCCGATCTGCGCCAGGTTGTTCCTGTGCACCGATCGCGTCGATGTTTCGCGGGTCGCATTCATCATCGGGAAGATGATGCTCAGGCCGAGGATGATGATGGCGGCGACTGCGATGAGCTCTGGAACACCCATCCTGGACGTCGAACCGGCACCTGGCTGAAGGCGCATTCGATCGACCTGCTCGCCTTCTGCACGGTCGATGCGTGCGAGCGTCGCGTTCACGAGAGTCGAGCGATCCTCGCTGCTGAGGTCTTCAACCGGATAGGCATCGAGCAGACCCATGAAAGAAACGAGTCGATCGAGTCTGGCCTGATCGGCTGCATCAAGCCCAGTGATCTTCGACGGATCAAACTCCGCCTCGACGAGTCGATCGAGCATGTTGGCATCGGCATCGGATAATGTCGGCATGTCTTCCTGTTCCTTCGTCATTCTTCTCTCTCCCTGGTCCCTGAATCATCCTGGGTCCACCCCGCACCGAAGGCAGCGACCGCTGAATGCAGCCTGCTCTTTACGGTTCCAAGTGGAATCTCCAGGGTCTCGGAAATCTGCGTGTAACTCATCTTCTGGAAGTAACTCAGCAGGAGTATCTCCCTGTAGTGCGCTGGAAGGCCATCCACGATCTGCTTGACGCGATCCTGGAGCTCTCGATCCTCCATGCCTTCGGAAGGACTCGGCAGGTCACCTTCCATCAGGTCGGCGAAGGACTGCCCTTCGCCGTCGCGGCCGACGTTCATCGAGAGTGATACCGCCTTCCGGCGTGCATTTCGACGGTGCCAGTCCCGGCCCTTGTTCACCGCGATGGTGTAGAGCCAGGGCTTGAATCGACGGTCGAGGTCGAATGTGGATGCCGAGTTGTGTACCTGGAGGAAGGTCTCCTGGAAGACATCCTCGGCCGCGGCGCGTGACCCGGTCTGCTTCGCGAGGAACTGGACCAGTTCATTGGAATAGCGCTCAACGAGGACATTGAATGCCTCGCGATCGCCCTCCCTGTATGCCCCGAGAAGGGCTTCATCGCTCTGATGATCCAACATGCACTCCACGGAGACGTCCGATTCACTGGTCCGAGCATCGCCTGGCGTCGTCGCCTTGCGGTCATGACACCACGGTCGGCGGATGATACCCGAGGCCTTCAGCCATGGATGGCGGTGCAAGGGGATCGTGATTGACGCATCAAGGGTGCTCACAGCACTCCATACCGCCCTCCAGGCTCGCGGGTTCGGTGCAGAAGGTCGACTCCGTGATTTTTTTCCCAACCCCCCTTCCCTGCCTACATTTCCGGACCCTCAGCGGCGATTTCGAGGCCGTCCCTGATAGGATGCCCCTCTTGTTTCTGGCCCCGGACGGGGCCTGGAGTGGATGCAATGGGCGTACCCATTTCACAGATGTGGACCGTGGCCAGCTATGTCATCGGGCAGAAGTTGCGTCGCCGCAGGCGCTATCCACTCGTCCTCATGCTCGAGCCGCTCTTCCGATGCAACCTGGCCTGTGCCGGCTGCGGAAAGATCCAGTACCCGGCCCACATCCTCAAGCGGGATCTGCCCCTCGAGGATGCACTCAGGGCGGTCGATGAATGCGGCGCCCCCATGGTCTCGATTCCCGGCGGTGAACCCCTCCTCTACCCGCACATCCGTGAACTCGTCGATGAACTGGTCAAGCGACGGAAGTACATCTACCTGTGCACGAATGCGATTCTCCTGAAGGAGAAGCTCGAGGAAGGCTGGTTCAAACCGAGCAAGTACCTCTCCTTCTCCGTCCACATGGACGGGCGACGGGACGAGCACGACTTCGCCGTCTGCCGTGAAGGAACCTATGACAAGGCCATCGAGGGAATCCGCAAGGCCGTCGACATGGGCTTCCGCGTCACGACGAATACGACGCTGTTCGAGGGAACCGATCCGAATGCCGTGCGTGGATTCTTCGACGAGATGATGGACGTCGGTGTCGAGGGAATGATGGTCAGTCCCGGGTATGCCTACGACAAGGCCCCCGACCAGTCCAACTTCCTGCACCGGAAGACGACGAACAACCTCTTCGAGATGATCCTGTCGAACCGGAAGAAACGCTGGAAGTTCAACCAGTCCCCCCTCTTCCTGGAGTTTCTCATGGGGAGTCGTGAGTACGAATGCACCCCGTGGGGCAACCCGACGTACAACATCTTCGGATGGCAGCGACCCTGCTACCTGCTCCAGGAGGGATACGTCGACACCTTCAAGGAACTGCTCGACACCGTCGACTGGGATGGATACGGACGTGCCTCCGGAAACCCGCAGTGCCAGGACTGCATGGTGCACTGTGGATACGAACCGACGGCCGTTGATCACACCTTCAGTTCCTTCGGTGGAATCCTCGGGAACATCAAGGCGATGCTCTTCAACCGCTATGCGAACCCGGCTGCGGGGCGACGGTTGAAGGAAGAAGAGGGAAAGCCTCATGGTCCGATGGCCCATCTCGTGCAACTGGGATACGGCTCGGAACTGAAGGACAAGGCCGGAGCGGCATGAGATGCGCCTGACATTCGCAGCTTCATCACTGGCAGGGGTGACCCACGAGTGAACTGGTGGGTCCATGCAGCCTGGGAACAGGGCGGAGCCGTCTACCTGCTCAGCTGGATCTTCTGGGTCCTGTTCTCCATCTCCATGCACGAACTCGCCCATGGCTGGGCCGCGCTCTGGGAGGGTGATACGACCCCCCGTGATCTGAACAGGCTCACGGCCAATCCCCTCGTGCAGATGGGACAGACCTCGCTGATCGTCTTCGCCGTCGTCGGCATCGCCTGGGGCATGATGCCGGTGCGTCCCGATCGGTTCAGGCACGGCAGGCTGGGCGAAGCGATCGTGGCATTCGCCGGACCGATGATGAACCTGGTGCTCGGGTTCATCTCGCTCACCCTTCTCGGGCTGCTTTCCGCCTTCGCCGACACCTCGATCGAGTGGGTCCAGTCGGTGAATCTCTTCCTCTTCGTCGGCGGATTCCTGAACGTGATCCTCTTCGTGCTGAACATGCTTCCCATTCCACCCCTGGACGGATCACGCATCATTGCTGCCGCATCGAACGAGGCACGGGCCTTCTACACCATGCCCAGAGCGCAGATGGCCGGCTTTGCGCTGCTGCTGCTGGTCTTCTTCTTCGGAGCGGCGGACTTCCTGTTCACCGGCTCACAGGATGCGGCGATCTGGTGGTCGAGCCTCGTGGCCCGGCTTGCAGGTGGTGTTCCGGCTTCCTGATCGGGCCTGGAGGCATCCTGCAGGCCGAAACGGGGAGATCTCTTGAGGCCCGGGCGGGACCCCATTACAATCTTCGATTCGTCCACCCGACGAAGCATCATCCCCACGGGTCGCTCCTTCCCATCGGCTTGCGAGCGTCTTCCCGGGGTGCCGTGGAGCATTCGACAGGCGTCGAAACTGCACGAGTCGGGTGCCAGCAAGGAGCAGGCCGAATCATGGTCGTATTGCGCCTCAAGCGTATGGGACGACGACACAGTCCCTTCTACCGTGTCAATGCCATGGACAAGCGCGCCCCGCGCGATGGTCGTGTCATCGAGGAACTCGGCTGGTTCGATCCAACCGCACCCGAAGACCAGCAGCACAGTCTCAAGAATGATCGCATCGACTACTGGTTGAGCGTCGGCGCCCAGCCCTCCGACACCGTCCGATCACTCCTGAAGCGGGCCGGGATCGATCCGACCCCCGGCAAGAAACTCGAAACCGCCGCAGGCAACTGACCCCCACAGGCTCTCCATACCATGCGCATCGACGTTCTCACCCTGTTTCCCGGCATGTTCCCGGGAGTCCTCGACGCGAGCATCCAGGCTCGTGCCGCGGCGGGTGGTCATGTCGACTGCCATGTGCATGACATCAGGAAGTGGGCGGACAACAAGCATGACAAGGTCGACGACCGCCCCTTCGGTGGAGGTCCGGGCATGGTCATGATGTGCCAGCCACTCTGGGATGCCGTGAAGGACGTCGAGGCGATGGCCCCGACTTCGTGTCGAAGGATCCACTTCACCCCGCAGGGACGGCGACTCGACCAGGAACTCGTCGAGGAACTTGCACGAGAGGAACGTCTCCTGCTGATCGCCGGACATTACGAGGGGATCGACGAGCGGGTGATCAAGGAACTTGAACCACTGGAGGTCAGCGTCGGCGACTACGTGCTGACCGGCGGCGAACTTCCCTCGATGCTGCTGATCGACGCGGTCACGAGACTCCAGGATGGAGTCCTCGGACACGAGGATTCGGCGGCCGAGGATTCATTCTCACCACGTGGAGAGAACCGGGAGCGGCTGCTTGAAGCACCGCACTTCACACGGCCGCGGACCTGGCGGGACCAGGCCGTACCGGACGTCCTCCTCAGCGGGGACCACGAAGCAGTCGCTGCATGGCGCCGCGACCAGATGATGAAACGAACTCGATCAAGACGCCCTGATCTGCTGGAACAGTGCACCAACTGACCGGCAACCAAGGGCTTGTACCCAAGAGGGGCTCCGCCCCGGAGAAGAAGCATGAGCAGGCAACACACAATCGAATCCGTGACCGCGGACCAGGTCAAGAACGACGACCAGTTTCCGGTCTTCAGCATCGGCGACACGCTTGATGTCCACGTGAGGATCATCGAGGGCGAGAAGGAACGCATCCAGGTCTACCAGGGTGTCCTCATCGCCAGGAACGGCCGTGGTGTCAACGAGACGATCACCGTCCGCCGCATCGTCGCCAACGAAGGTGTTGAACGCATCTTCCCGCTGAACTCGCCCCGTATCGCTGCGATCGAGGTCGTCCGGCGAGGCGATGCGCGTCGTGCAAAGCTCTACTTCCTTCGCGATCGCGTCGGCAAGAGTCGCCGGCTGCGTGATCAGCGACGCGGCATGAAGCACGTGTCCTGAACGACTCCGGCTTGAACCATGTGAACAACAGGCGTCCGCTTGCGCGGACGCCTGTTTCATGTTCGCGTGGAAGAAAATGAACCGTCGAGTTCAACCCGCCTGTCGATCCCAGATCTTCCTGGTCGGCATCGGGGTCGAGAAACTCGTGGAGGACTTGCGCCGTGCCTTCAAGGGCGCAGACGCATCCGCAGTCCCGGTGTTCTGATCTGGACAGGGTTGCGGGGTCGATTCAGCCTGTCTGGGCGGGGCGAACAACGGCATGCCCTGTGGCTTGTGGTCGCCTGTTCGTCGAGTCCTCGCATCCTGGATACGGGCCTCGATGGCCCGCAGCATCGGTCGAATCGCGTCGGAGTTGCTGCTGTACTGGTTCATGGCTTGGATATCCCCCTGTCTTGAAGCTGTTCCGTGTTCATGGACCGTATCGGACCGTTCAAGGGGCGGGTTTCGTCGAACATCCCCCTCCAGGGCCCCGGGCATCGCCCTGGAGCCGGAACAACCCGCACAGATGGACCAGTTGGAATCGCTGTTCAGCCGGCGCCGTCTTCGAGCATGGCTCGTGACCGCTCGCTGACGTGGTCGTAGATCGTCGCGAGGAGACCGGCAAGGGGGAACTTCCCCTCCATCGTGCTCGGACCCAGTCGCCGAAGCAGTGCATGCGGGACATGCTGGGTGGGTGCCTGGGACAACGAATGGTTGAACTCGAACTTCGAACGCCAGAAATGCTCGACCGAGTCGTTCAACGACTCCTCCAACTCCTCATCGAAGGGGATGATCGGGTCGGGATGGGCGTGCGCCCCACCCGATAGATCCAGCGCACGATGTCGGCGGATACGTTCGACGATCCGGGTCACGGATCGACCACGGACTTCAAGCATCGCGAGAGGTTCGATCGTGAAACGTTCCGCCGCCAACCACGCCACCGCGCCGGCCCGGCGCTGTCCGGAATCTGCAGGCCCGTTCATCCTGCAACTGAGGGTCTCGTCCGTCGACGGCGCAAGGGTGACACCACAGTCCGCAAACAGATCAGTGAGGTTCTCGGGGCATTCCCCTTCACTGAGCCTCGCCGTCCAGACCGCCTCGGCCGCCATGCGCTCCTCGAGCCTGGCCCACGCGATGTCCGTGAGCATGGGCACCGTGATGATGACTCGCTTGCCACCCCCGCCTTCTTCGCTCACGTTGGCCGACACGAGTCCCGGGCCGATCTCGAGCACGCGGACTCGTCCCGAGCGTGCCGTCTTCAGCCCCCACTCGAAGTTGGCGTCACCGATCGTGGACCGAACCGACTCGAGCCAGGCTCCCGCAACGGGGTGCGACTGCATGACCTCCGGTTCGAGACGCAGTTTGCCACCACGGCCGGCACGCCGAGGCTGTCGAGGCGCCTCCCCGGCAACCGTCCCGGTCTTTTTTCGCTCCATGCGCGTCATGCCTCGATCTCCACGGCGGAGTTCTGCAGGGTCAGTATCTCCCGCAACTGCGTGGTGGACATTTCGGTCAACCATGCATCACCGGCCCCGATGATGTTCTCCGCAAGTTCGGTCTTCTCTTCGATCATCTCGTCGATGCGCTCCTCGAGGGTACCGAGGCACACGAACTTGTGGACATGAACCGCCCTCGACTGCCCTATCCGGTATGCCCTGTCCGTCGCCTGTCGCTCGACCGCCGGATTCCACCAGCGATCGAAATGGAAGACGTGGTTGGCCGCCGTCAGGTTGAGTCCAAGCCCACCGGCCTTCAAGGAGAGTACGAAGACTGGGGCGGATCCGTCTCCCTCCTGGAACTGATCGATCATCTTCTGTCGACGCGGGACAGGAGTGCCCCCGTGAAGAAAGAGCGTCTTGCAACCCAGGTCATGTTCGATCATCCCCGAAAGCAACTGCCCCATCCTCCGGTACTGCGTGAAGACGAGGGCCTGTTCGCCCGAGGCGACGACTTCCTCCAGCAGGGTCATCAGGCGCCGGGCCTTGCCGGAGCGACTGGAGAGTTGTCGCACGTCGGATCCATCGGGAGCGACGAGCCGGTTCAACTCCTCCTTTTCGCTCATCTGCGAAGGATGATTGCAGATCTGCTTCAATCGTCCGAGCAGCGCCAGGATGATGCCACGACGCTGGATGCCGCTGCTGCGGTCGACATCCCCCATCATGGAGTTCACGACTTCCTCGTACAGCGTCGCCTGCTCGCGGGTCAGGGTCGCGTATTCCTTCGTTTCGAAGCAGTCGGGAAGATCCGAGATCACGTTCCTGTCCGTCTTGAGCCTCCGGAGAATGAACGGCTGTACGAGCCTCCGCAACTGCTCGGCCTGTCGACTGTCACGATGACGCTCGATGGGCCTCGCATAGCGCTTGCGGAAGTCGCTCGACTCCCCGAGGTACCCGGGATTGCAGAACTCCATGATCGACCAGAGTTCCGTCAGCCGGTTCTCGACCGGCGTGCCGGTGAGCGCGATGCGCCTCGACGTCTTCAGGGATCGGATGGCGGCGGTCTGCTTGGTGGGAGGGTTCTTGATGTACTGGGCCTCGTCAAGAACCACCCTGTGCCATGTGACCTCCTCGATGGACTCGAGATCACGGACGACCAGGGCGTAGGTCGTAATGACGACATCATGCTCCATGGCGATCTCTGCGAAGTCGCTTCCGGACGGTCGCGATGGACCGTGGTGGATATGCGATTTCAGCTCCGGTGAGAATCTTTTCAATTCCCGCGCCCAGTTCTCCATCACCGAAGTAGGTACGACCAGCAACGTGGGGGCCAGCGACTGTCCGGACTCGAGGTGCTCTCGTTCCTCCTGGAGCAGTGCAATGAGCTGAACCGTCTTCCCAAGCCCCATGTCGTCGGCGAGGCAGGCACCGAGCCCGAAACGATCGAGGAAACGGAGCCAGCTCAGCCCGGTGACCTGGTATGGACGGAGTGTTCCACTGAACCGTGAAGGCTGCGGAATCTCCTCGAAGGTCGATTCCCCTTCAAGGGGTGAGAGCAACTGCGACGCCCACCCGGTCGCATCAAGCCCCCAGATCGGAAGTCCCATTTCATGGTCGGAATCACCTGCGGCAAGGCGCATCGCCTCGACGAGGGACATCGAATCGTCCTGGTGGCTGGCAAAGAACTCGAGGGCCTTCTTCACCTGCGCCTGGTCGACCTGGACCCACTTGCCGTCGAGTGACACGATGGAAGAACCCTGCTTCGCAAGCATCTGCAACTGCTCGATCGTCAATGGCGTCCGCCCCACTGTGACCTGCCACCTGTACTGGACCTGGCTCTCCAGGCCGGTGATGCCATCGGGTCCGTCGAGTTCATCCAGTTCGGGCGTGTCGATCAGCAGTCGCAAGCCGACCCGGTGATCTTCGGAACCCCACCATTCGGGCACGCCGACGCCGAACCCGGATTCCTCGAGCAGGGGATGCATTTCACCGAGGAACTCGCTGGCCTCCTCGGTCGTCAACTCGAGGCAACTGGGTGTTCGTTCGTTGAGCAGAGGCTCGAGTTTCGGATAGATCCGTGCAGCACGCCCCAGTTCGGCGATCAAGGTCTCCTGCGGATCGAGATCTCCTCCCCCACTGAATCGCTTCGCATCGCGCGTCTGTTCCCAGATCTCCTCTGCAAGGATGTGATCCGGTGGAGATTCGTTCGTTTCAAGTCCCAGTTGCAGTCGCCAGATCTTCGGCGTATCCGGGTCTTCGGCAGGCGGCGCTTCCAGCGACAGGTAGCCGCGAAGAGCCCTGTTGCGATCGACCTCGTCAAGGCGACCGATCCAACGGCGAACATCGAGGAACAGGGAATGGCCGAACTCTCCGTTGACGGGGAGATCCTTCTCCTCCTTGAGCAGGCCATGCAACCATGCCACGTGCGGATCATCGAGTTGACGATCCTCGAGTGAATCAACGAATTCATCTTCGACCAGGAGATGGCGAATGGTGCCTTCAACGAGTGTTCCCATGACGGTTTCAAGCAATGACCATGGATCATCCTCTCCACCGACGACGGCCCGGAGAACCGGCGGCATCCCCCTCATGAAACCTGAGAGGTGTTCCGAAATCTCCTCGTCGAGAAGCCATGGCCTCCACATCCCCTTGAGCAACCCGTCGTCATGCCTGTGCATGGAGGGTATGAACCGCTGGTCGGCCATCAACTCGAGAACGAAGCGGCCAACCGAGTTGAACCAGTTGATCGAATGACCGTGCTCGATTCCCTTCGCTGAAATGGCCTCGGTGACTTCAAGCAGGCTGCCGAGCAACTGGGTCGGTGCGAGTTGGATCGTTGGAACGGCGAAAGGACCCAGCCACGTATCCTGTCGCGCTTCGATGCCGCCGACGGCACTGGCAAGCCTGTCACTCGGCCAGGGACCGAGCAGATCGCGAGGCAGGCGAAGATCGATCGAACCGGGTTCGAAGGGGAGTCGTTCGCCGAGCCCGCAGCCTTCTCGAAGAAGCGCGCCAATCTCTTCGGCCGTACTGGCATAGGGGTGCACGGCCAGATCGGTAATCCGTTCAATGGCTTCCGCCCGGGTCGGCCGCTTGGCACCAGCACCCTGCGCAGGCTCAGCCTGCGTATCTCGATCCTCGAGAAGCACGAACTTCCGGGCAGACTCCCCCCAGAGATGCAATGAGCCTTGATACCAGTTGGCATGCAGGACAACGAGCATGGGTTGTCGACCTTCTCCCTATCAATGCCGACCACGGCCTGTGACTGATCGCGCTGGGGCTCGAACCCAGGACCTACCGCTTAAAAGGCGGTTGCTCTACCAACTGAGCTACGCGATCTCGAACGGAACAGTGTACCCCGCCTGAAGGTGGTATTGCTGCCCACAATCGATCCCCGAAGCATTGAAATCGCGGTTTTTGTCGCTCTTGCATGGCTCAGCCCGCAGCTCGTCCCTATCTCGATATCAGGTGAAATCAGCCCGATCCATGGATGATTGTCAACCAGGAGCCCCGGGCTCATCCCTTCAAGGGCAGACTGCAACTCGTCCGATAAGGGCCTCAGAGGCGTTTGTGTACGCCTCTTCCAGCCGACTGGAAGTCGGTTGATACCAGGGATTTGCGTGTTTCCAGGCGGAGCCTGAAACTCGTACAGGACCCCTTCTACTGATCATCGAGATGTTCACGCCTCCAGCGGTGCTGGCTTGCAGGGCCTTTCCATGCTCGTGCACCAGTGAGAAGCGGGATATTCGCGGTGCAGCAGGAACTTGGGGTAGTGCGGGGATCGTCATTTCCCGTTCGGTGTTCGTGGCGGAGTCCGCGAAATCCAGGATGCAGGATGCCCGAAGACACGCCTTTTCCGGCCGAGTACCCCCGAAGAACGTAGCGGGAACCCGGTTCAGGCTGAACAACCATGCAAATGGAGGTCATTCTCGGAACCTCCACTTCAGTGAGGATCCAGGATGGCCGACCTCAAAGCAGACTCCAGTGCACTGCAGGATCAGTCCCAGCACCAGTTGAAGTTGATGAAGGGGGACCACTGCTGGCAGTTTCGCTGGAACGATGGAGATGAGCAGGGGCTCGTCTCGATGCTCTCGGGTCTCGCCGCCGATCAATGCGTCGAGTTCGACTGGTTCGACGCCGCGATGGTGCGGCACCACCTGGCAATCTGCCGCAACGAAACGGCGGAACACGACAGTTGACCATGAACTACCACTCCTTCCCGGGGACAGATACATGACTACGAAAAACACGAAACTCCCGATCGTCAATGACTTCCTGACCTACCTGCTTGATGAACGGCACTTCAGTCCGTACACCGCGAAGTGCTACGGTGTCGACCTCAGGCAATTCGTCGATTACCTCTCGGATCAAAACGCCGGTGAAATCAACCACGACGCCGAAGCCGGCAGTTGGAACGCCGCATCCAATGGACAGCGGCCGGACATCGTCGGGTCGATCGGCACGACAACCGTCACGAACATGATCATCGACGTGAACGTCGGTCGCATCCGCGGCTTCCTGGCGCACCTGAGTGAATCGAACTTCTCTCCCGCGACCATGGCCCGCAAGATCGCGACGCTTCGATCATTCCACAAGTGGCTCCAGACCAGGGGCATCATCGAATCCAATCCAATGGCCCTGATCCGGACTCCGAAGCAGGCGAAGCGTCTGCCCAAGGCCATCAGCGTCGAGGACGTCGAGAAACTTCTCTCGGCCCCGGATACCAACACCCAGCTGGGTGCCCGTGATCGCGCCATGCTGGAAACCCTCTACTCGACGGGCATCCGCGTCAGTGAACTCGTCGGCATCAACATCGGTGACATCGATGAAGCCGGGCAGGCCCTCGTCGTCCGTGGCAAGGGACGCAAGGAACGAATCGTTCCCCTGGGATCCCATGCGATCGCGGCCATCAGCCACTGCATGTCGATGCGAAGAACCGCGACCGGAAATCCGCTCGATCCCGCCGGACCCCTGTTCGTCAACAAGCAGGGTACGCGCATCTCGACGAGATCCATCCGCCGGAAGGTCAGCAAGTATCTCGAGGAAGTCGGACTCGATCCGAGCATCAGTCCCCATACCCTCAGGCATTCCTTCGCGACCCATCTCCTCGACAACGGTGCCGATCTTCGAGCTGTCCAGGAACTGCTCGGTCACCAGTCGCTGTCGACGACGCAGGTCTACACGCACCTGACGACGCAACGAATGCGTGACGCCTACGACCACGCTCATCCTCGAGCCGAAGCAGGCTGATCGGCCCTCTTTCCATCGAAGTCCAGCTGCAGCCCCGGGCAAACGCCCGGGGCTGTTTCAATCGTGATCCGACCGAAAGCGATCGGCGTGGAACCTGACACGTTCTCCAGCCTGGAGTTCCGAGACCCTGTATCGAGTCCCGCGCCAGTAGATCACCCCGTCACGGCCACCCCTCATGATGCAACGAGCAGCCGCATACAGGCCCAGCGCGACTCCCGCCGGAACTGCAAGTGCCGCCATCCGCGGCAGGCCGAAATACCTCGCCAGGGTGAAGGAAAGCAGGATGACGACCGTCGATGCAACTGCTCCGATCCAGCCAAGGGCTGGCAGCCACGGCCAGGCCAGCAGCATGAGGAACGGAGAGACCTCGAGCAGGAACAGGAACAGGCACACGAGGACCAGGAACACCCTCGGGACACCTTGAGGCAGGTGGGCCGTCCCCCGCTGGATTCCCTGGAGAAAATCCTCGAAGCGGTCGTACCAGGCAATCCGGATGCCATGTCGACCTGCGGCTACAAGTGATGTGCCGCCATGCTGCTTGATGATGGTTCCGACTCCGATGTCGTCGATGACCTCCATCTTCAGCGACTCGAGGCCACCCGCTTCGATCAACGTGTCTCGACGGACGAGGTTGAAGGCTCCGACGCCCATCGCCGCCGTCGAGGCAGAATCGTGGACGGACCAGAGACGGACCATGAAGGAGAGCGTCCTGAGAAGTGGAACGAGGCAGAAGCGAAGACCCAGTGATGGAGACATGATGCTCGGAATCATCGCAAGATGATCAACACCGCGTTCTTCCGCGAGATCGACCGCGCTTCGAACAGTCCCCGGCATGAAATGAACATCAGCATCGCTCAGGAGTATCCAGGGGCTCGAAGAAGCTTCGACCCCGACCTGCATCGCATGCACCTTGCCGAGCCATCCCTCCGGAAGTTCTTCGACATGGATGACCTCGGCCCGCTCATCCTCCGAAGCGACCTGTTCCATGATCGAGCCGGTCGCGTCGGTCGAACGGTCGTTGACGAAGATGAACCTGAGGCGGGAATCCTCCTCCAGCAGGCGGGATCGAATCGCCGTTTCAAGTTCGGGCTCCTCGTCCCTGGCTGGAACGATGACCGTGACGAGTTCATCCGCTTCCCGTGATGGACGTACTTCGATGTCGAGAGTCGGCACGACAAGCATGCAGCGTGTCAACATCGACACCTGCACCAGCCAGTAGAGCAGCACCAGGGCGACCAGCAAGGCCCCCGCGACCATCATGACGAAGCGGCGGAAATGGTCAGGCTCCCGCCCCGACGCCTGCGCCCATGTGCTCGATGATCCTGTCACCGAATCCCGAGCAGGATACGAGGGTCGCGCCTTCCATCTGTCGTTCGAAATCGTAGGTCACCGTCCTGGCTGCGATCGCCCCGGAGATGCCCTCGATGACGAGATCGGCCGCTTCGTTCCAGCCCATGTACCTGAACATGAGTTCGCCGGAGAGGATCACCGAACCTGGGTTGACCTTGTCCTGCCCGGCGTATTTCGGTGCCGTACCGTGGGTGGCTTCGAAGATCGCGTGACCGGTGTCGTAGTTGATGTTCGCACCCGGGGCGATTCCGATGCCACCGACGCAGGCGGCAAGTGCATCGGAAATGTAGTCGCCGTTGAGGTTCATCGTCGCAACGACCGAGTACTCCGAAGGCCTGGTGAGAATCTGCTGGAGGAACGCGTCGGCGATCACATCCTTGATCGTGATGGTCCGTCCATCGACCTCGATGACATGCCATGGACCGCCATCGAGGGGTGTACCCCCGAAGTACTTGCTGGCGACCTCGTATCCCCAGTCGCGGAAGCCGCCCTCCGTGTACTTCATGATGTTGCCCTTGTGGACGAGCGTGACGCTGTCCCGCCCCTCGGCGATCGCGTACTCGATGGCCGCCTTCACGATTCTCGTAGTGCCTTCCCTCGAGACTGGCTTGATGCCGATGCCACAGGAATCGGGGAAACGGATCTTTCCGTAGAGATCGCCGAAGCCCTCCTTGAAGAGTGCCTTGAACTTCTCGCATTCAGCCGAACCGTCCTCGAACTCGATGCCGGCGTAGATGTCCTCGGAGTTTTCCCGGAAGATCACCATGTCGGTCAGGTCGGGCCTTTTCACCGGGCTTGGGACTCCCTCGAACCATCGGACGGGTCGCAGGCAGGTGTACAGGTCCAGTTCCTGTCGCAGGGCGACATTCAACGAACGGATGCCGCCACCGACGGGCGTCGTCAGGGGGCCCTTGATCCCGACGAGGTGGGACTTGAAGTCCTCGAGCGTCTCATCAGGCAGCCAGGAGCCCGTGGCGTTGTAGGATTTTTCACCGGCAAGAACTTCCTTCCACTCGATCCGCCTGGACCCTCCGTAGGCCTTTTCGACGGCCGCATCGAAGACACGCACCGATGCCGCCCAGATGTCCGGCCCTATGCCGTCACCTTCGATGAAGGGGAGAATGGGTTCATCGGGCACATGCAGGCCCGCATCCGTCATTGTGATCTTCTCGGCCATCGCTGAACAGCTCCAACTGGTAGTGGTGTTGAGGGAAACCGCCCAGTATAGCGTCAAGCGCCCCGATCAATCAGGTGAAGCGTCCACCGAATTCTCGAGGTGGGCGGGCCTGGGGTACCCCGACAGCAGCGAGCGCACCTCCGCGAAAAACCGGTCGCCTTCGTACTGCACCTTCGTCGGAATCGCCGGGTCGATGCAGATGAAGCGGACCCTCGGGGGGTCCTCGTGCAAGAGTTGTATCTCGAACCGCCAGTGCCGTTCCTCGTACAACGGCTTCGCTCCCGGCCGTCGAAGCAGTCGCTTCAGGTGCCTCGTGATGTCGATGCGCCAATCGACGTTGTCGACATCGACGATGTTCTCGACGACTGTCCAGCGTTTCGTGACATCACCCTCGTCGTAGGTCGGGGCCTCGGCGACCGCCTGCAAGGCACGCCAGAGCTGCGCCGGATCCTCACCCGTGAAGGTCGACTCGACACCGCAGGCGCCAAGCAGCACTGGAAGGAGAATCAGCAATCGCCGAAGATGTGGCATGGAGGATCCGGAACTCACTCGTTCATCGATTCTTCTGGAATATCGGCGTTGGTGTAGACCTTCTGGACATCATCGGACTCCTCGAGATCATCGATGAGCCGCAGTACCTTTCGACCGGCCTCGACGTCGCAGTCGACCATCGTCCCTGGAATCATCGTCACTTCGGCCGAATCGACCTCGAGGCCCGCATGTTCGAATCCCTCCTTCAGGGAGATGAAGTCCGCGGGATCACCGGTGACTTCCCAGGCACCGTCCTCCTGCCTGATGTCCTCCGCACCGGCTTCCATGGCCAGTTCCATGATCGAATCCTCGTCGATCTTCGACTGCTCGATGAGAATCACCGACTTGGAACTGAACCCGAATGACACGGCTCCCTGCTTCGCGAGGTTGCCTCCATGCTTCTCGAAGGATCGACGGAGTTCGGGCGCCGTTCTCTGAACGTTGTCGGTGAGGCAATCGACGATGACCGCCACACCGCCCGGACCGTAGCCCTCGTAGCGGATTTCCTCGTAGCTGGCCGCGTCACTCCCCTCGCCACTGGCCTTCTTGATGGCCTTGGTGATGGTGTCCTTGGGCATGTTGACGGACTTGGCATCCTCGATCGAGTAGCGAAGTTTCAGGTTCGTCTCCGGATCAGGCCCACCCTGCCTGACGGCCGCCATGATCGCGCGACTGCATTTCGACCAGGCCTTGCCCTTCACGGCATCCTGTCGAGCCTTCCTGTGCTTGATGTTGGCCCATTTACTGTGCCCAGCCATGCCGTTCCTCGCTCACTGTCCTCAATCGCTGAAGGGGCGTCGAATCGCTACGGCAGGCGGCCGCCCTTCGCGTATCGCCGCCAGTTTGTCCGCCACTTTCTCAAGAAGCGACCCGTACTCCCGATCATACATCGACGCTGAATCGACAACCCGGAACTGCCAGAGCCCGCCCTGGAGCAGGTTGAAATTCCTCATCTGCTGGCCACGGAAGGTCGGGTCGGCAAGCCTCGCATGTGCTGCCGACCAGGCCCTTGCCGCTTCCTCGGGCCTGCCTGCTTTCCACGCGGCGTCACCAAGGTGATCCAGGACGATGGGGTCGCCCTCCTCCTGCAGAGTGATCGACTCGGCAAGAAGGCTCAGGGCCCCCGCCCCGCGATCGTCGTCCTCAAGACGATTCTGCATGTACCTCAGCCAACCGACCGTATCGAGCACTTCCGGCAGGGATGCACCCAGGCGACGAGCATCGACTTCAACCGCCTCGATCATCTCGATGATCTCGGGCGTGATCGGACCGTCCTCAAGAGAGGAGTATCCAAGGTTGTTCCGCGCGAGTACATGCGCGGGATCATGTGCGAGTGCCTCCGAGAACAGTCTCGCCGCGCCCTTCCTGTTGTTGAGGGTCGCGAAATCAGCCCCGGCTTCGTACATCGCCTCGGCCAACTCGATGGGCTTGTGCCAGTCCGGAGGCATGCCACGAAGCAGATCGCGTTCCTGGAGCGAATAGATCAATTCGATGACCTCATCACCCCCGCCACCGGTAAGTGCCGCAAGCAGTACGAATCGCATCTTGAGGTTGGCCGCCATGTACCCCGCATGCTCACCCCGCGGCGTCTGTCCCATCAGCAGCATCTTCGAAGCGTCGCGGGCCGTCTCCAGGTCCCCGAGTGCGAAGAGTTCCTCGACGAGGGTCATCCATTCACGGCCGGATTCGAGGTCATCCAGGCCACTGGACGACAACTCCTCGAGCAGGCTTGTACGTTCCTTCTCCAGCGAGTCGGCCAGTTCCACGTTGCCCAGCTCTCGAAGTGCGCGGATCAGGGCGGAGTCCTGGATGAGCACATCACGTGATGCGGGCATCGGATCCTCCTGAAGCATTCGTGATCTCATGAGGTGGCCTGCCGCATCGACATGCTGCCCGAGCATCAACTCCATCAAGCCGCATTTCAGGAGCAACTCCGTATTCGCCACGGATGGATCGGCAAGGGCGTTGCTCCAGGCCTTCACCGCCGATCGATGCCGCCTGGTCTGGACCA
Organism: Phycisphaerae bacterium; assembly: GCA_002722935.1. Lineage (GTDB taxonomy): Bacteria > Planctomycetota > Phycisphaerae > Phycisphaerales > SM1A02 > SP202. The sequence continues at coordinate 19,839 of PBMX01000016.1, forward strand.
TCAGGTCGCCAAGCTCTTCCCATGCGGCCCTGTTGAACGGATCCAACTGGACTGCTTCCGCCCAGAACTGTTCCGCAGCTCGATACTGTTCCTCGGACGCTGCTTCACGACCGAGGATGTAGGCCGTTGCGCTTCTGCGGCGAAGGCTCCCTGGCACCGGCTCACCGGAAACAGGTTCCTGTTGATGAAGATCGGAGAAGACGTCCCAGGTCTTTCCAAGAAGCTCCTTGGAGACACGATAGGTCTCGTCAAGGGTGGCCGAAGCGCTCACGCAACAAGCCATCACGAGGAGGGAGGCACATGCTGAAACCACCTTGTGCCTTGTCATCATGAGCAAGATCACTTCCTGCGTTTCGTACCAGAGGCCTTCTTCTTCGAAGCAGCCTTCTTCTTCGAGGCCGCCTTCTTCTTCGGAGAGGCTTTCTTCTTCGCAGCGGCCTTCTTCTTCGGAGCAGCCTTCTTCTTCGAGGCCGCCTTCTTCTTCGGAGCGGCCTTCTTCTTCGCAGCGGCTTTCTTCTTCGGAGCGGCTTTCTTCTTCACAGCAGCCTTCTTCTTCGGAGCCGCCTTCTTCTTCGGAGCAGCCTTCTTCTTCGGAGCCGCCTTCTTCTTCGGAGCGGCCTTCTTCTTCACAGCTGCCTGCTTCTTCGGAGCGGCCTTCTTCACGGCTGCCTGTGCAGCCGCCTCTTCGCGAGCCTCCGAACGTCGAGCGGCCGCTTCCGCCTTGGCAAGCCTTCGAGCCGCAGCCTCTTCCTTCTCGAGGCGACGAGTCTTTGCGACCGCTGTTCGCTCCGTTCGTCGCTGCTTGATTCGTTCATCCCGATCACGAGCCTCGGCGATCCTGCGACGCTCGGCGGCCTGCTTGAGCCTGCGTGATTCCTGGTCAACCCAGGCCTGGAAGGAACGGTGAGCTCCATCGCCATCATCGGCCTTGATGTTCCGGCTCAACCAGCCGGCAATCTCGCCCACTTCGGCATCGGGATCGATCGCATCGGATTCGACCAGCAATTGCTTCAGCTGTTCATCGACGGGGACTCCATGCACATCGAAGCAGCAACTCAGCAGACGGGCGGCGACGAATGGGACGATCCCATCGAGGGATTCGACGTAGTGCCGTACCTCGCTACGTTTCATGTCCTTCAGGCTGTCCAGGGATACGCCATGCTCACGGTTGTAGATGTCCCGCATCGCAGACCGGAGTCGCGTAGCCCTCTCCAGGGCCTCTTCGCTCGCGTCTCCCGAAAGCTCGATGAGTTCGTCGGGCGTGCACACCCGAAGTTCGTTGTAGTCGACCAACTCCGACTGAAGTTTCAGCCAGGCCGAGGAGGCCTTTGTGCTGGTCGATTCCCACAGCATGAAGGAATAGACGAGGACCCCGATCGGATCATCCCGCTCCGGCTCCCGCCTGGGCTTCCCGGGGGAGAGCTTTCGAAGGAGGGTGGTCATCTTCTTCGCGTACTGCGTCGAGTTCTTCACGTCGTCTGCTCCTGGGAATCCTGGTGTTCACCGGGGTCCGTTCCATTCGCCGGATGCCCCGCACGCTGGGCCTCATCACGTCGAAGCCCCTCGTTGATGGCACCCAGCACCTCGGCCTGTTTCTTCAAGGTCGTATCCAGCCTGAATCGAAGGCGAGGCATTCGGCGAAGGTTGACCTTCGACGACACCTCCCTGCGGATCCACGACGCCGCATGCTCGATCCCCTTGATCGAAAGGTCCGCATGCTTCTCGGGAAGGATCGAGCACCAGACCGTCGCGTCGGCGTAATCAGGTGAGACTTCCACGCGAGTCACCGAGACGAGACCGCGGACGCGTGGGTCGTTCAGACCTCGCACGAGCACGTCCTGGACTGCGCGAAGCAGTACAGATTCGATCTGGCTGGAGTGCTGACTGGTCATGCGGATGATGTTCAGGTTCCAGGCTGGACATGGTGCACCTTGTAGCACTCCAGCACGTCTCCGGCCTTGATGTCGTCATATCCATCGATCTTCATGCCGCATTCCTGTCCCGACTTGACTTCCTTGGCATCATCCTTGAACCGCTTCAACTGCGAGAGCTTGCGGTCGTTCTCGATGACGATCTCGTCGCGGGTCACGCGAATGAGGGCATTGCGCTCGATCGTGCCCTCGGTCACGTAGCAACCGGCGATCATGCCGACCTTCGAGATCTTGAAGACTTCACGTACCTCGGCATGGCCGAGGATTTCAAGTCGCTGGATCGGGTCAAGCAGTCCGAGGATGGCCTTTTCGACATCATTCGTGATGTCGTAGATCACGTCGTAGAACCTGATGTCGACTCCATGTCGCTCGGCGGCCTTCCGGACACTGCCCGAGGACGTGACGTTGAACCCTACGATGATGGCTCCCGAGGCCTCGGCCAGCGAGATGTCGGAATCGTTGACGCCGCCGACGGCCGTGTGCTTCACGACGACGGTGATCTCCTCCGTCGTGCATTTCTCGAGGGACGCCTTGAGGGTCTCCACGGAGCCCTGGCAATCCGCCTTGACGATGATCGGCAACTCCTTCTTCGAAGCCCCTTCGAGTTTCTCGAAGATGTTGTCGAGGGTCACCTTCTCGGTCGCGAGGTCCCGTTCACGTTCGGCCTGGATGCGTTCCTGGGCAGCAGACTCGGCCGTGCGGAGATTCTTCACGACGTAGAACTTGTCACCGGCATCGGGAACGACGTTCATTCCGGAGATGGTCACCGGTGTCGACGGAAGACTCGCATCATTCCGGTCGCCACGATCATTCACGATGTCCCGAACCCTGCCGTAGCCCCGGCCGATGACGATGCAATCGCCCTTGTTCAACCTGCCCTGCTGGACGAGAAGGTTCGCCACCGGGCCACGCCCGTCCTCGAGGCGTGATTCAAGAACGACGCCCTCGGCCGGACCATCGAAGTCAGCCTTGAGGTCCAGCAACTGGGCCTGGTAGTCGAGTATCTCGAGGAGGTCGGTGATGCCGGTCTGTTCGGCGGCGCTGGTCCGGACGATCTCGATGTCACCACCCCACTCGGTCGGATTCAACTCGTGTTCGGCCAACTGACCGAGAATTCGCTGGATATTGGCATCGGTCGCCTCGGCCTTGTCGATCTTGTTGAGGGCCACGACGATCGGAACCTCCGCAGCCTTGGCATGGTTGATGGATTCGATCGTCTGTGGCATGACCCCGTCATCCGCGGCGACAACGAGAACGACGATGTCCGTCGCCTTGGCTCCGCGGGAGCGCATCTCGGTGAAGGCCTCGTGTCCAGGCGTATCGATGAAGGTGATTTCCCGTGAATCGTCACCGATCTCGACGGGGACACGGAAGGCGCTGGTCGCCTGCGTAATTCCGCCGGCTTCACCCTCCGCGACCTTCGCGTTCCGGATGCAGTCCAGCAGCGACGTCTTGCCATGATCCACGTGTCCCAGGATGGTGACGACGGGTGATCGTGACTGCTCATCGTGCATTTCCCGGTCTTCGAATCCCTTCGCGATCTCATCTTCCGCGCTGACCTGCTCGACGACGGTCAACTCGACTCCGAGCAGATCCATCATCTCGACGGCGAGGTCCGAATCCAGGACGCTGTTGATGTTGACCGTGTGGCCTTCGAGGACGAACTGCTTGAGAATCTCGTTCGCCTTGATGCCGCTCTCGCTTGAGATGGCCTTGATGGTGATGGGTTCCGGAAGCGTGATCGGGCCACCACGTTCGATGGCCGACTGTGCACGCCTGCCACCCGTGCCCGACACTCGTTTCTGGCTGTCACGACGTGCCGCCTTGAAGAAGCCCCCGGCACGGGAAAGTCGACGTTCCCGTTCCAGCAGGTCCTGCTTGCGCCAATTGGACTGGCCCTTGTCCTGCTGTGGACGGCTGCTGCCGCCTGGACGACCCGTCTCCTGCTTGGCGCTGGCACTGCGTCTCTTGTTCCTGCGACTCGTTCGACGACCATCGCCAGGTCCCGCCGGTGGTTCACCCGGAACGCGAGGCATGGGAGGTCCACCCTGGCCGGGTCCGGACCTGCCTGCATCCGGCTTCGGGCCACGCGCGGTACGCGGCTTGGGCACGACGTCCGGTGTTTCGACGCGGATGACCTTGGGCCCCGCGAGTTTCGTCTTGACAGGCTGCTTGAGCTTGCGACCACGTTGGACCGGCTCCTCCTCCGACTCAGGGGGATCGGCAGGCTTCGCAGACTTTCCTTCCGCCGGGGGTTCCTCGGCCTTCTCCTCCTTGGCGGGGGCATCGGTTGCGGGAGCATCGGTCTCCTCGGCAACGGCTTCGGGTGCTTCCACGACTGCGTCGCTCTTGGCATCCTCCGTCTCTTCAGCCTCCTTCGCCTTCGCCTTTGAAGGAGCCTTCTTCCGAACCTTCTTCTTGGCCTTCGCCCGAGCCTTCGTGACATCGACGGGAGCGGCAACCTGCACTGCAGATGCCGACTCTCCGTCCTCGTTGAACCACTCCCGAATCGTCGCGGCAAGACCCGCGGACAGGGTCGACATGTGGTTCGACACGGAAGGAATGCCTTCCGAGATGCACTTGTTCACGATGTCCTTCGACGTGACGCCAAGTTCCTTGGCGATCTGGTGAACTCGTTTTGTGCTTGCCTTCTTTGCCACGTACGGCTCCTTGGATCCCGGGAGTTGATCAACTCTCCTGGCCTGGTTCCTCTGTCGCTTCCTCGGTCACGGCCGCAGCCTCAGCGGGCTCTTCAGCCGTGGACGGCTCCTGCCCTTCGACGCTCGCTGCTTCCTCGTCGACTGCATCGGCCTGTTCATCCGACGCCGAGGCGTCGGGTTCGTCGGTCGCCACGGCATCGATCGATTCCTCTTCCGATGCTTCCGGCGTGGTCGCGGAGTCGTCCCCCACCTCCTCGGTGGAGGGAGTCGGAGATCCTCCCCCGAGAATCGAATCGGCAACGGCATCACCCTCGGGATCCTGCTCGGTACCCAACAGGGCCTCGGCGGCCTTCGCTTCCTCGGCTCTGCGACGTTCCTCTTCCTCCTTCTCCTTCTGCTGCTCCTCGGCGACGACCTTCGCCCGTTCACTGCAGTGGGCGATGACCTTCTCCGAGATCTCGGCAGGCATGCCGACCTCGTTGACGAGAATGTCGCTGCCGACTTCCTCGACGTCGAACACGCTGATCATGCCCAGCGCCCCCATCCGGTCGAGCATCTCGTCCTCGACTCCCTCGATGGATCGGACCGACTGCTCGAGCAGTTCGAGGCTCTTGGCGAACTCGGCCGGGGTCAGGATGTCGATGTCCCAGCCCGTCAGGCGTGCCGCGAGTCGGACATTCTGTCCACGTCGACCGATGGCCAGTGACAACTGGTCGTCACGGACGATGATGGTGGCACGTCCGAGCTCAAAGCACAGGCTGACTTCCTCGACCTCCGCTGGTTTCAGGGAGTTCGAGATGAGGATCTGGCTGGACTCGTTCCAGCGGACGATGTCGATCTTCTCACCGCCGAGTTCATCGACGATGTTGCGGATCCGGCTGCCTCGAACACCGACGCAGGCGCCGACGGCATCGACCTTGGAATCGATCGACGAGACCGCGATCTTCGTTCGGAAGCCCGGCTCCCTGGCCATGGCCTTGATCTCGATGATGTGCTCGGCGACTTCCGGAACCTCGGCTTCGAAGAGCCGGCGGATGAAGTCCTGGTGACTCCGTGACAGCACGACCTTGACGCGGCTTCCATCCTCGCGAACGTCACGGATGAGACATCGAACACGATCGCCCGGATGGAACACCTCTCCCGGAATCTGTTCACTGCGGGGCATGAAGCCCTCGGCCCGATCGACCTGGACGATCAGGGCGCCACCCTCGTATCGATGCGCCGTACCGGTGACGACTTCACCAAGACGCTTCGAGAACTCCTCGAGAATGCTCGCCCGCTCGTCCTCCCGGAAACGCTGGATCATGACCTGCTTGGCGGTCTGCGCGGGAATCCGGCCGAGATCCTCGATCGGGATTTCCTCCTGTTCACCCAGTTCGTCGTGACGCCACAGACGGATCTCTCCCGAAATCGGCTCGATGCTGCAGGTGAACTCCTCGGTATCAAGCGAGTTGAAATGCTTTCGAGCTGCGCTGACCATCGCCTGCTCGAGATCGTTGATCAGGATCTCCCGATCGATGTTCCGGTCCCGTGCGATGGAATCGATGATTCGAATGGTCTCTGGATTCATTGTCTTCTCTGCATCTTTCTGGTTGTCGAGTTGTCAAGTTGCCTGATTGTCGGGACGGGAGTCCCACTTCTGGAGTGACCGGGTGGTCCGGCCCCATGTAAAGAAACCACGGCGTCTCCATCATGGAGACCCCGTGGCCCGTGTCGCCTGGACGATCACCCCCACGAAAGGGGCTCGGCCCTGAGCATTCCCGAGTTGGGATCGTACTCAGATCAAGGCCGGAACCTCGCCCTTGCGCAATGCACGGACCTCGCGACAGGACCCCTGAACTCCGGCCCTGCACGGTGGACAAAACGGCATGGCGGCATCAACCGACATGCGTGTTCAGCCACGTTTGATGGAACTTGCCCATCCGGCATCACTCCGTTTCTCTGAAAAACCGGACCCGAAGGCCCGGCAATCCGTGTACCAAGTTGTGCAGGGTATCCACCAGCCTGCTGAACTTCAAGCGAGGCCGGCCCCAAAGCGGCCTTTTCAGGCCACCAGGGCTGTTTCATGTGGACAAGAACCGCAACGGTGTCGTGTTCAACTGCATCCAAGTGATGATCCTGCACTTGCAACACGTACACACATTCGGCTTCGAGCATCATGGCGGCGTCCCAGTGGCGTGAAACGGGGGGTGAAGCATGAAAAAACATCTTCCTGGAACATCGACGATTCACGTGCAGTGAAGTCCACTCCCCTTCGTTCTGCATGCAGGTTCCAGGGCACTGCATGCCGAGGGCAGGCTATCCTGCCCACTTCTCCGGCGAAGTTCACATGACGCGACTGAAGAACATCATTCCCCTCCTTGTCACAGTGCTCGCTGGAGCAGCCGGCGCCGCCGACCTGCC